>DATBIK010000101.1:0-17056 GCA_036556985.1 Candidatus Limnocylindria bacterium
CCGTGGAGCTTGGGGGTGCGGACGTGGAGCGGCGTCTGGCCGCCCTCGAACCAGGCAGGGATGCTGCTCCCGGACCGGCTCTTCTGGCCCTTCGTCCCGCGGCCGGCGGTCTTGCCGCGGCCCGAGCCGTGGCCACGGCCGACGCGACGGGACGGCTTGTGCGAGCCGGGCGTCGGGTGCAGGTCGTGGAGCTTCACTTCGCTGATCCTTCCTCGGCGGCGGCCGGCTCCTGCACGTCGAGCAGGAAGGCCACGCGCCGAATCATCCCCCGGTTCACCGCGGTGTCCGGGATCTCGACGGTCTGATTGAGCCGATGGAGGCCCAGGGCGCGGATCGTGCCACGCGCGCCGGCCTTGTGTCCGATCGAGGACTTCACCCAGGTCACGCGCAGCATCGATCCCGATGCCTCTCGCTTAGCGGCCACGTCCGCCTCCCGTCGGGAACGCCGGCGCCGGACGCTCGACGTACTCGTGCGGCGTGCGGGCCGCCTCCGCGCCGCGCTTGCCGAGCAGTTCCTCGGCAGTCTTGCCGCGGCGGGCGGCGATCGCGTCCGCCGAGCGGAGCGACTCGAGGGCCTGGACGGTCGCGCGCACCACGTTGACCGGGTTCGTGCTTCCCATCGACTTGCTGAGCAGGTCGCGGATCCCCGCCGCCTCGGCCACCGAGCGGACGGAGCCGCCGGCGATGACGCCGGTGCCGGCCGAGGCCGGCTTCAGCATGACACGGCTGGCGCCGTAGTCGCTCGTGATCTCGTGCGGGATGCTGGCACCCACCAGCGGCACCCGGATGAGGTGCTTCTTCGCGTCTTCGACGCCCTTGCGGATCGCCTCGGGCACCTCGCCGGCCTTGCCGATCCCGGCGCCCACGACCCCGTTCCGATCGCCGACGACGACCACCGCGCTGAAGCTGAAGCGGCGTCCGCCCTTCACCACCTTCGCGACGCGGTTGATCTGGACGACCTTCTCCTCGAGGTTGAGCTTGGTCGGGTCGATTCGTGCCATCAGGAGACTCCTTGCTCTACAGGTCGAGGCCGCCCTCGCGGGCGCCCTCGGCGAGCGAGCGGACCCGCCCGTGGTACTGGTAGCCGCCCCGGTCGAGGACGACGGTCGTCACGCCGGCCGCGCGCGCGCGCTCGGCCAGCGCCTTCCCCACGGCGCGTGCCTGGTCGACCTTGCCGCCCGTGCCATCGAGGTCTGCCTCGCGGCTGGAGGCGGCGGCCAGGGTGCGGCCGCTGCTGTCGTCGATGACCTGGGCATAGATGAACTTCGCGCTGCGGAAGACGGACAGGCGCGGGCGGTCCGCGCTGCCCTCGATCCGGAGGCGGAGGCGCTCGTGGCGCTTGCGACGCAGGGCGTCGCGGCTCTGCTTCTTGATCATGGGTTAGGCGCCTCCGACCTTGCCGGCCTTGCCGGCCTTGCGCAGGATGTGCTCGCCCGCGTAGCGAATGCCCTTGCCCTTGTACGGCTCAGGCTTGCGGCGGGACCGGATGTAGGCGGCTGTCTGCCCGACGAGCTCCTTGTCGGCGCCGAAGACCGCCAGCTTGGTGGGGGTCTCGACCCGAAACTCGATGCCCGTCGGCGGGTCGACCTCGACCGGGTGCGAGTAGCCGAGCGCCAGGACCAGCTTCTGGCCCTGGAGTTGTGCGCGGTAGCCCACGCCGCTGATCTCGAGCGCGCGCGTGAAGCCGGTGGTCACGCCGGTGACCATGTTCGCCACCAGCGTCCGGGTCAGCCCATGCAGGGCCCGATGTCGTGGCTGGTCGCTGGGGCGCACCACCTGCAGCTGGCCGTCGTTGCGCTCGACCGTCATCTCCGGGTGGATCTCACGCTCGAGCGTGCCCAGGGGGCCCTTCACCGTGAGCCGGTTCCCGTCCTGGATGACCTCCACGCCGTCGGGGAGCGGGATCGGCATGCGTCCGATACGTGACATGCGTTCGCTCCTTACCAGACGTAGCACAGGACTTCGCCGCCGAGGTTCAGCTTCCGGGCCTGCGACCCGGTCATGATCCCCTGCGACGTGGACAGGATGGCCGTGCCGAGCCCGCCCAGGACGCGCGGGATCTCGGTCTTGCGGGCGTAGACCCGCAGGCCGGGCTTGCTGATGCGCTTCAGGCCGCTGACCACCGGCGTCCGGCCCTCGACGTACTTCAGGCGCAGGGTGAGCATCTCCTGGATGCCATCCTGGCTCGTGTCGAAGGCGTCGACGAAGCCCTCCTCGACGAGGATCCGCGCGATCTCGCGCTTGATCCGCGACGACGGGAGCGTCAGCTCGCGGTGCCGGGCCAGGCTGGCGTTGCGGATGCGCGTCAGCATGTCGGCGATCGGGTCGGTCGAATTCATGAGTGTGTCCTGCGTTCTCCTCGGCGGTGGTTCGCGCCACGCCCGGCGTGGTTGGCGCCTGCCGCTGATGGGGCCGTTCGCGCGGCCCGGTGGGTGGCTACCAGCTTGACTTGGTGACCCCCGGCAGCTGGCCCAGCAGGGCGCGCTCCCGGAAGCAGATGCGGCACAGCGCGAAGCGGCGCATGTAGCCCCGCGGACGCCCGCAGATCGAGCAGCGGTTGCGCTGCCGGACCTCGAAACGCGATCCGCGCTGTGCCTTGGCGATCATGGACTTCTTGGCCAAAACCGAATTCTCCTTAGCTGGCCTGGAACGGCATGCCGAGGAGCTGGAGCAGGCGGCGCCCCTCCTCGTCGGTCTTCGCCGTGGTGACGATGCTGATCTCCATCCCCCGCAGCCGATCGATCTTGTCGTAGTCGATCTCGGGGTACACGAGCTGCTCGCGCAAGCCGAGGCTGAAGTTGCCGCGCCCGTCGAACGAGCGGATGGCGATCCCCCGGAAGTCGCGGATGCGTGGCAGGGCCAGGCGCATCGTGCGCTCCAGGAAGTCGTACATCCGCTGCCCGCGGAGCGTGACCTTGGCGCCGATCGGCATCCCCGTCCGCAGACGGAACTGCGCGATCGAGCGCTTGGCACGTGTCACGATCGGCTTCTGGCCGGTGATCCGGGTCAGGTCGCCGACCGCCGCGTCGAGCGCCTTCGCGTTCTGGATCGCCTCGCCCAGGCCGATGTTCACGACGACCTTCTCGAGTCGCGGGATCTCCATCGGGTTCTCGTAGCCGAACTCGCGCTTCAGCGCGGGCGCCACCTCGTCGTGGTAGCGCTGGCGCAGGCCGCTGTAGCTCGGCGGCGTGAAGCCGTTGCTGTCCGTGCCCTTCCGCGATCGGGCCGCGGGCTTCGGCTTCGTGGCGGTCGTCATCGGGTCGCCCCCTCGATCTGCTCGCCGCAGTGCTTGCAGACGCGCACGCGCTGCCCGTTCTCGAGCAGCTGGGTGCCGGTACGGGTCGGCTTGTCGCAGCGCGGGCAGACGACCTGCACGTTGCTGACGTGGATCGGCACCGGCAGATCGAGGATGCCGGCCTGCTGGCTGCGCGTCCGCGACCGCATGTGCCGCTTCGCCATGTTCAGCCCGGGCACCACGACGCCGAGGCCGCGCTTCGTCTTCTCGACGCGATCCACGGTGCCGCGCTTGCCACGGTCCTTGCCGGCGATCACGAGCACGGTGTCGCCCTTCTTGACTGCCATGTTGCTAGAGCACCTCCGGGGCGAGCGACACGATCTTCATGTAGTTCCGCTCGCGAAGCTCGCGCGCCACCGGCCCGAAGATGCGCGTGCCGCGCGGGCTGCCCTGCGGGGTGATGAGGACGGCCGCGTTCTCGTCGAAGCGGATGTGGCTGCCATCCGGGCGGCCGTACTCCTTGGCGGTGCGGACCACCACGGCGCGCACGACGTCGCCCTTCTTCACGCCCGAGTTGGGCAGCGCCTGCTTGACGCTGGCCACGATCACGTCGCCGACCTCGGCCGTATCGGACCGCGAGCGGCCGATGACCGTGATGCACTGGAGCGTCCGCGCGCCGGTGTTGTCGGCGACGCGCAGCCGCGTGTACTGGCGGATCATCTAGTCCACCAGCTCCTCGTACGAGCCGCGGGCCACGATCTCGGTCACGCGCCAGCGCTTCTCGCGGGAGAGCGGGCGGCTCTCCTCGATGCGCACCGTGTCGCCCACGCGCGCACCGCTCTCGTCGTGCGCCTTGAATTTGCTCGAGAGCCGGACCACCCGCTTGTAGATCGGGTGGCGGCGGAGCCGCTCGACGCTGACCACGACGGTCTTGTCCATCTTGTCGGACACGACGCGCCCGACCTTCGTCCTTCGCTTGCCTTGCATCAGCTGGCCTTCTCCGCGTCAGCCCCGGCCGCAGCTTCGGCCTGGTGCTGGCGCTCGGTCATCACCGTCAGGATGCGGGCGATCCGCTTGCGGGTCGCCGGCAGCCTGCTGTAATTCTTCTCCTGCCTCGTGGCGAGGTCGAAGCGGATCTTCCACAGCTCCTGCTTCGCGTCCACGAGGGCGGTCTCCAGGTCTCGGTCCGAGAGCCTGCGGACCTCACTGATGTCCATGTTCGAGACCCTCCCTCAGGACGAACTTCGTCGAGATCGGCAGCTTATGGCTGGCCAGCCGCATCGCCTCGCGGGCGATCGGCTCCGGCACGCCCGACATCTCGAACATCACGCGGCCCGGCTTCACGACCGCGACCCAGTGGTCGGGGGCGCCCTTGCCGGAGCCCATGCGCACCTCGGCCGGCTTCTTCGTCACCGGCTTGTCGGGGAAGACGCGGATCCAGATCCGCCCGCCCCGCTTGATGTGGTGGGTCATCGCCCGCCGTGCCGCCTCGATCTGGCGGCTCGTGAGCCAGCAGACCTCCTCGGCCATGAGGCCGAAGTCACCGAAGCTCACCTGGGTGCCGCCCTTCGCCATCCCGGCGCGGCGGCCGCGCTGCACCTTGCGGTGCTTGACGCGCTTTGGCATCAGCATCGGTCAGGCCTCCTTGCTCTCGGCATCGCCGGCGGCCGGCTCGGTCGTCTCGGCCGTCTCGGCCGCGGGCTCCTCGGCGGGAGCCTCCGCCGTCCCTGCCGCGGCGCTGGCCTCGGCGGAGGCATCGGGCGTCTCCGCCGGAGCATCCTTCGCGGGAGCAGATGCCGCCTCGGTCGTCTCGACGGCTGCCCCCTTCGCCTCTGTGGCGGCCGCGGTCTTGCGCCGGGTCGACGTCTTTGGCTTGGCGGCGGGCGCCTCGGGGGCAGCGGCCTGCGCGACCGGCTCCACCGGCGTCGCCGGCGCGTTCTCCGGCTCAGCAACCGCCGCGGCCGCGGCACCGGACGTCCGCCGGCCCCGCGGGGAGGTGCCGCCGGTGGCGGGGCGGCCGGACCGCGGCACGCGGGCGCGCGGTTCGCGCGGCTCGGTGCGTGCCGAGCCCGGGCGCTCGCCGAGCTGCTCGCCGCGGTAGATCCAGACCTTGACGCCGATGCGGCCGTACGTGGTGTGCGCGTGGACCATGCCGTAGCTGATGTCGGCGCGCAGCGTGCCGAGCGGGATGCGACCCTCGCGGTCCCACTCGGTGCGGCTCATCTCCGAGCCGCCGAGGCGTCCGGATACCTGGATCTTCACGCCCTTGGCGCCGGCCTTGATCGTACGCTGGATCGTCTGCTTGATCGCCTTTCGGAAGGCGATGCGCCGCTCCAGCTGGTTCGCCACGTTCTGGGCCACGAGCATCCCGTCCAGCTCGGGCTGGAGGATCTCCTTGATCTCGAGCTTCACCTTCTTGTCGGTGAGCTTGCCGACCGCGGTGCGCAGGAACTCGACGTTGGCGCCACCCTTGCCGATGACGATGCCCGGCTTGGCGGTGTGCACCGTCACGGTGACGTGGTTGATGCCGCGCTCGATCTCGACCTGGCTGACGCTGGCGTTGGCGAGCTGCTTCTCCACGAGCCGCCGGATCCGCATGTCCTCCTGCAGCAGGGTTGCGTAATCACGGTCCGCATACCACTTCGCCAGCCAGGGCTTGATGATGCCGATCCGGAAGCCGTAGGGGTGAACCTTGTGTCCCATCAGGCCTCCTCTTCGTCAGCCACGGCGATGGTGATGTGGCTGGTTCGCTTCAAGATTCCGAATGTCCGGCCCTGCGCCCGCGGTCGCCAGCGCTTCAGGGTCGGGCCCTCGTCGGCGGTGGCGGCGACGACGCGCAGCTCATCGGCCGAGAGGTTGAAGTTGTTCTCCGCGTTGGCGGTCGCGCTCTTCAGGACCTTCGCCACGTCCTTCGCCGCGGCATTCGGCAGGAAGCGGAGGATGGCCGCCGCCTCCTCGACCGGCTTGCCGGCGATGAGGTCGGTCACCAGGCGCACCTTGCGCGGGCTGATGCGGATGTACTTGGCGGTGGCGGTCACGCGCACGGTGCAGCTCCTACTTCAGCGCCGACGAGCGCTCCGTGGCCTTCCCGTGGCCACGGTAATGCCGCGTCGGGGCGAACTCGCCCAGGCGATGGCCGACCATGTTCTCGGTGATGAAGACCGGCACGTGGCGACGGCCGTCGTGGACGGCGATCGTGTGCCCGATCATCTGCGGGAAGATCACGCTCGCCCGCGACCAGGTCTTCAGCACCTTCTTCTCGTTGCGCTTGTTCATGTCGTCGACACGGCCGAGCAGGCGCGCGTCGACAAATGGTCCCTTCTTGACGGAACGACTCATCGAGCTCTCCTAACCCCGTCCGTAGCGACGTCGGACGATCATCTTTCCGGTCGTCTTGTTGCGGCGCGTGCGGAGGCCCATGGCGGGCTTGCCCCACGGCGTCTTGGGGGGCATGCCGGTCGGCGACTTGCCCTCGCCACCGCCGTGCGGGTGGTCGTTCGGGTTCATCACCACGCCGCGCACCTGCGGGCGGCGGCCCATGTGGCGGCTGCGGCCGGCCTTGCCGATCTTCTGGTTCTCGTGGTCGAGGTTGCTCACCTGGCCGACGGTGGCCATGCAGCTGGCGCGCACGCGCCGCACCTCACCGGAGGGCAGACGGATGGTCGCCATCTGGCCCTCCTTGGCGAGCAGCTGGGCGCTGCTCCCCGCGGAGCGGACGATCTGCCCGCCGCGCCCGGCGGTGAGCTCCACGTTGTGGACCTGCGTGCCGAGCGGCATGCGCGACAGCGGCAGCGCGTTGCCGACCCGCGCCTCGACATCCGGCCCGGACACGACGGTGTCGCCCACGCCCAGGCCGTGCGGCAGCAGGATGTAGCGCTTCTCGCCGTCCGCGTAGTGGAGCAGCGCGATCCGCGCCGAGCGGTTCGGGTCGTACTCGACCGTCGCGATGCGCGCCGGCACGCCGGTCTTGTCGCGCTTCCAGTCGATGACGCGGTACAGCCGCTTGTGGCCCGATCCGCGGTGACGGACGGTCAGCTTGCCCTGGCTGTTGCGACCGGCCTTCGACACGAGCCGCTCGGTGAGCGGCTTGTGCGGCTGATCGGTGGTGACCTCCTCGAAGGTCGGCCGGGTCATCTGCCGCAGGCCGGGGCTGGTGGGTCGGTAGTTGCGGAGTGGCATGGTCGTTACACGGCCTCGAAGAGCTCGATGCGCTGGCCGGGGGCGAGGGTGACCACCGCCTTGCGCCAGCCGGACACGATGCCCATCTGGCGGCGACCGCGACGCTTCTGCTTGGGCTTGACCGTGAGAACGCGGACACCGATCACGGTGACCTTGAACTCCGCCTCCACGGCCTGCTTGATCTGGAACTTGTTCGCCTCGCGGGCGACGGCGAACGTGTAGTTGTTGCGCTCTGTCTCGGCCACGCTCTTCTCGCTGATCACCGGCCGCAGGAGCACGTCATGAATGCCGATGGCGGTCACGCGTACACCTCCTGCGCGCGCTCGAGCGCCTCGCGGGTGAAGACGACGGTATCGGCCTCGAGGAGGTCGACCACGTTCAGGCTGTCGGCCAGGATCACGCGCACCGCGCGCAGGTTGCGGCAGGAGCGCTCCACGACCTCGTCGCGGGCGGCGAGCACGACGAGCACCTTGCCCGCGGCGTCCCAGCCGACGAGCCGCTCGGCGAAGGCCCTGGTGCCCACCTTGTCGAGGTCGAAGCCCTCGACCACGCGCAGCGCGTCCTCGCCGGCCTTGGCCGTCAGGACGGCGCGCAGCGCGGCGCGTCGCATCTTCGCGTTCATCTTCTGGTCGTAGCCGCGGGGATGCGGCCCGAAGACCACACCGCCGCCCGCCCACTGCGGCGCGCGCCGGCTCCCCTGCCGGGCGCGGCCGGTGCCCTTCTGGCGCCACGGCTTGCGGCCGCCGCCAGCGACCTCGGCCCGCGTCAGGGTGTCGGCCGTGCCGAGCCGGCGGTTCGCCATCTGGCGCACCACCGCCTGATGGACCAGGCCCTGGTTGATCGGCGCGGCGAAGAGCTCGTCGGAGAGCTCCACCTTGGCTCCCTTGGAGCCGTTGGCCTTCAGCATCGTCGTCTCGGCCATCGTCACTTCGCCTTCTGGATGAGCAGCAGGCCGTTCCGCGCGCCGGGGACCGCTCCCTTGACGAGGAGCAGGTTCCGCTCGGCGTCGACCTTGACGACCGTGAGCTTCTTCACCGTGACCCGCTCGTCTCCCATGTGGCCGCCCATGCGGGTGCCCTTGAAGACGCGGCCCGGCGTGGTGCCGGCGCCGATGGATCCCGGTGCGCGGTAGTTGTTCGAGCCGTGCGTCTTCGGCCCGCGCTGGAAGTTGTGGCGTGCCACCGTTCCGGTGAAGCCGTGACCCTTGCTGACGCCGGTCACGTCCACGAGATCACCCGGCTCGAAGAGCGAGACGTCGAGGGACTGCCCGACCTCGTAGCCCTCGACCGAGTCGACGCGGAACTCGCGCACGGCCGCCGGCTTCTGCTGGTCCTTGGCGAGGTCCTTGAACTGGCCGGCAACCGGCCTGGTCACGCGCCGCGCGGTGCCCGCGCCGAGCTGCAGGGCGGCATAGCCGTCCCGCTCCGGCGTGCGGAGCCGCGTGATGCTGTTCGGCGTCGCCTGGATGACGCTCACCGGGACGACCGTTCCGTCGTCGCCGAAGACGCGCGTCATGCCGAGCTTTCGCCCGATCAACCCTGCCGGCACTGTCTCTCTCGTCCTTCCCGTGATGGCGGAAGCTGGACCGATGCCTTGCCGCGGCATCGGTCCCGCTTCACATCTTGATCTCGATATCCACGCCTGCGGCCAGGCTCAGCCGCATGAGCGCATCCACCGTCTTCGTCGACGGATCGATGATGTCGATCAGGCGCTTGTGCGTCCTGATCTCGAACTGCTCCCGCCCATCCTTGTGCACGAACGGCCCGCGGATGACGGTGTACTTCTCGATCCTGGTCGGCAGCGGCACCGGGCCGGCGATGGCTGCCCCGGTGCGCTGGGCGGTCTCCACGATCTGCTCGGCCGACTGGTCGAGCAGCTTGTGGTCGTAGGCCTTCAGCCGGATGCGGATGCGCTGCTTGGCCATGGCCTTAGCCGATCACCTCGGTGATCACGCCGGCACCCACGGTGTGGCCGCCCTCGCGGATCGCGAAGCGCTGACCCTGCTCGATGGCGATCGGGGTGATGAGCTCGACGTCGATGTTGACGTTGTCGCCCGGCATGATCATCTCCACGCCGGCCGGGAGCTTGATGGCTCCCGTCACGTCGGTCGTGCGCAGGTAGAACTGCGGACGGTAGCCGGCGTAGAACGGCGTGTGGCGGCCGCCCTCCTCCTTGGTGAGGACGAGGACCTCGGCCTTGAACTGGGTGCCGGGCTTCACGCTGCCCGGCTTGGCGAGCACCTGCCCGCGCTCGATTTCGTCGCGCTCGATGCCGCGCAGGAGGAGGCCGACGTTGTCGCCCGCCTCGCCGCGGTCGAGGGTCTTCTTGAACATCTCGACGCCGGTCACCACCAGCTGGCGCGGCTTGTCCTGGTGGATGCCCACCAGCTCCAGCGTGTCGCCGGTGTTGACGGTGCCGCGCTCGATCCGGCCGGTGGCCACCGTGCCGCGGCCCTTGATGCCGAACACGTCCTCGATCGGCATCAGGAACGGCTTGTCGATGTCGCGCTCCGGGGTGGGGATGTAGCTGTCGACCGCGTCCATCAGCTCCTTGATGGAGGCGTAGTCGGCGCTCTCCGGGTCCTCGCTGCTCGACTCGAGCGCCTTCAGCGCCGAGCCGCGGATGACCGGGATGTCGTCGCCGGGGAACTCGTACTTGCTGAGGAGCTCGCGCACCTCCATCTCGACGAGGTCGACGAGCATCTCGTCGTCGACCATGTCGACCTTGTTCAGGTACACGACCAGCGACGGCACCTCCACCTGGCGGGCGAGCAGGATGTGCTCGCGCGTCTGGGGCATCGGGCCGTCCGCTGCGGACACGACCAGGATCGCGCCGTCCATCTGGGCGGCGCCGGTGATCATGTTCTTGATGTAGTCGGCATGGCCCGGGCAGTCGACGTGGGCGTAGTGCCGGTTGGCGGTCTGGTACTCGACGTGGGCGATCGCGATGGTGATGCCGCGCTGACGCTCCTCCGGAGCGTTGTCGATCGAATCGAAGGCACGGAAGTCCGCACCGCCGCTCAGCGACAGGTACTTCGTGATCGCCGCGGTGAGGGTGGTCTTGCCGTGGTCGACATGACCGATGGTCCCGACGTTCACGTGCGGCTTGGATCGGTCGAACTTCTGCTTGGCCATGGTTGGTCCTTCGTCGCTCCTTCTTCGGTGGTGACGTCTAGCTCTTGGACTTCGCGATCAGCTCGTTGGCGAGGTTGGTGGGCACTTCCGCGTAGCGGCTGAACTCCATCGAGTACGTGGCGCGGCCCTGGGTCATGCTCCGCAGCTCGGTGGCGTAGCCGAACATCTCGGCCAGCGGCACCTGGGCCCGGATGACCCGGCTCGTGCCGTGCTCGTCGATGCCGTCGATGTGCCCGCGACGGCTGTTCAGGTTGCCGATGACGTCGCCCATGAACTCCTCGGGCGTCGTCACGTCCACCTTCATGACCGGCTCCAGGATCGCCGGGTCGGCCTTGGCAACACCGTCCTTGGCGGCCATCGAGCCGGCGATCTTGAACGCCATCTCCGACGAGTCGACCTCGTGGTACGACCCGTCGATCAGGGTGGCCTTCACGTCGATGACCGGGTAGCCGGCCACGATGCCGCCGGTGAACGCCTCGCGGACGCCCTCCTCGATCGCGCGCCAGTACTCGCGCGGCACGGCGCCGCCCACGATCTTCGACTCGAACTCGAAGCCGGTCCCGCGGCCCAGCGGCTCGAGCTCCAGGATGGCGTGGCCGTACTGGCCCTTGCCGCCGGTCTGGCGCACGAAGCGGCCCTCGGCCCGGACGGGCTTGCGGATCGCCTCGCGATAGCTGACCTGCGGCCGGCCGACGTTCGCCTGCACCTTGAACTCCCGGAGCATGCGGTCGACGATGACCTCGAGGTGCAGCTCGCCCATGCCGGCGATGCGGGTCTGGCTCGACTCGACGTCGGTGCTGACCCGGAAGGTCGGGTCCTCCTCGGCGAGGCGCTGCAGCGCGAGGCTCATCTTGTCCTGGTCGGCCTTCGTCTTGGGCTCGACAGCCAGCTCGATGACCGGCTCCGGGAAGCTGATCGACTCGAGCACGATCGGCTTCGACTCGTCGCACAGCGTGTCGCCGGTGAAGGTGTTCTTCAGCCCGACGGCGGCGGCGATGTCGCCGGCGCTCACCTGCTCGATCTCCTCCCGATGGTTCGCGTGGAGCTGGAGCAGGCGGCCGATGCGCTCCTTGCCGCCCTTCGAGCTGTTGTACACGTACGAGCCGGTCTTCAGCGTCCCGGAGTAGACCCGGAAGAAGGCGAGCTTGCCGACGTACGGGTCGGCGGCGATCTTGAAGGCCAGGGCCGCGAACGGTTCGTCCGGGTCGGTGGCGCGCGTCAGCTCGTCGCCGCTGCGCGGGTCGCGCCCGGTGACGGGCGGCACGTCGAGCGGCGACGGCAGGTAGTCGATGACGCCGTCGAGCATGGGCTGGACGCCCTTGTTCTTGAGCGCCGAGCCGCACAGCACCGGCACGATCTGGTAGGCGAGCGTGCCGGCGCGCAGCGCGCGGCGCAGCTCGTCGGCGCCGATCTCCTCGCCCTCGAGGTACTTGTGGGCGAGGTCGTCGTCGAGGTCGGCGAGCGCCTCCACCAGCTTCTCGCGGTGGGTGGCCGCCTCCTCGGCGAGGTCGCCGGGGATGTCGCCGATCTCGATCTGATCGCCGAGGTCGTTGCCGTAGGTGATCGCCTTCATGTTGATGAGGTCGATGACGCCGCGGAAGTCGCTCTCGCGGCCGATCGGCAGCTGGAGCGGCACCGCGTTGGCGCCGAGGCGGTCACGGATCATGTCGACCACGCGCCAGAAGTCGGCGCCGGTGCGGTCGAGCTTGTTTACGAAGCAGAAGCGCGGCACCTGGTAGCGGTCGGCCTGGCGCCAGACCGTCTCGGACTGCGGCTCGACGCCGGCCACGCCGTCGAAGACGACGACCGCTCCGTCGAGCACGCGCAGGCTGCGCTCCACCTCCACCGTGAAATCCACGTGGCCGGGCGTGTCAATCAGGTTGATGCGATGATCGGCCCAGAAGCAGGTCGTTGCGGCGGCGGTGATGGTGATCCCCCGCTCCTGCTCCTGCTCCATCCAGTCCATGGTGGCGGCGCCCTCGTGGACCTCGCCGATCTTGTAGATCTTCTTGGTGTAGAACAGGATCCGCTCGGACACGGTCGTCTTGCCCGCGTCGATGTGGGCGATGATCCCGATGTTCCGGGTCCGCTCGAGCGGGATGTTCGTGGTCGCCGATCGGCCGGCGGCGGTGCTGACGGTCATGATCGGCCTACCACTTGAAGTGGCTGAAGGCCTTGTTGGCCTCCGCCATCCGATGGGTGTCCTCGCGGCGCTTCACCGCCGCGCCGACGCCGTTGCTGGCGTCGATGAACTCGGCAGCCAGCTTCTCGGCCATGCTGCGGCCGTTCCGCTTGCGCGCCGACTCGATGAGCCAGCGCATGCCGAGGCTGATGCGACGGTCGGCGCGGACCTCGACCGGGATCTGGTAGGTCGAGCCGCCGACGCGCTTCGGCTTCACCTCGATGAGCGGCATCGCATTGCGCAGGGCAAGCTCCATGACCTCGACCCCGGCGCGCCCGGCCTGCTGCTCGCAGCGGGCGATGGCGTCCTCGAGGATGCGCGAGGCGAGCTGGCGCTTCCCGCCGCGCATCAGCTTGTGGGTGAACTGGTCCATCGTCAGCGCGGTGCCGGCCAGCTGCTCCTGGTACTTCGTCTTGCGCGCGATGGTGGGTCGGCGAGGCATCGGTCTAGCCGCCCTTGCCCGGCGACTTCGCGCCGTACTTGCTGCGGCCCTGCTTGCGGTCGCGGACGCCGGCGGCGTCGAGCGTGCCGCGCACGATGTGGTACTTCACCGCCGGCAGGTCGCGGACCTTGCCGCCGCGCACGAGCACGACCGAGTGCTCCTGGAGGTTGTGGCCGATGCCGGGAATGTAGGCGGTCACCTCCATGCCGTTGACCAGCCGGACGCGGGCGACCTTCCGAAGGGCCGAGTTCGGCTTCTTCGGGGTGCGCGTCATGACCTGCAGGCAGACACCGCGCCGCTGCGGCGCGCCACGGCCCATGGAGCTGGTCTGCTCCAGGGTGTTCAGCGTGCGGCGCAGCGCCGGGGCCTTCACCTTCTTGCCTGCCGGCTTGCGGCCCTTGCGGACCAGCTGGCTGATCGTCGGCAACCGAGAACCTCGCGTTCGTTCGCTGTGTTGACTGCTCGATGGTTCGCGTCCCGCCGGGCACACGGCGACCCCACGGCGGGCCACTGTTGAGCTCAGCGGAGGGTGCCCGGAAGGGCACACGCGAAGGCGTCCCGAAGCCGGGACACCGAAGGCGGAGTATACGGTTCGCGCCGATCGAGTGTCAACCGAGCGGCGCCTGGCGGGCGAGGCTGGCAGACTGCGCGGATGGAGCCCCGATCCGACCCGGCCCGGCGCGTCGAGCTGACCTACCTGGCGCTCACACTGCTGACGACGCTGGCCTCGTCGTTCATCTGGGGCATCAACACGATCTTCCTGCTCGACGCCGGCCTGACGAACGTCGAGGCCTTCGCGGCGAACGCGTTCTTCACCGCCGGCATGGTCATCTTCGAGGTCCCCACCGGGGTGGTGGCCGACACCCGCGGCCGGCGCTTCTCGTACGTGCTCGGCACGCTCACCCTGTTCGCGTCGACGCTGCTCTACCTGTTCATGTGGCAGGTCAGCGCGCCGTTCTGGGGCTGGGCCCTCGCCTCGATCCTGCTCGGGCTGGGGTTCACCTTCTTCTCCGGCGCCACGGAGGCCTGGCTCGTGGACGCGCTGACCGCAACCGGCTTCACCGGCCACCTCGAGCACGTCTTCGGGCGCGCCCAGTCGGTGGGTGGCGCGGCGATGCTCGTCGGCTCGGTGGCCGGCGGAGTGGTGGCCCAGGTCACCGACCTCGGCGTGCCCTACCTGCTCCGCGCCGGGCTGCTCGGCGTGGCGGCCATCGTGGCGCTGCGCTACATGGTCGACCTGGGGTTCACACCGCGGCGCGACCTGGGGCCGGTGGCCGCGGTGCGCGAGGTCGTCCGCGGCTCGGTGGACGGCGGCTTCCGCAACCCGCCCGTGCGCTGGCTCATGCTCGCCGCGCCGTTCACCGCGGGCACCGGCATCTACGTCTTCTACGCGGCGCAGCCCTACCTGCTCGAGCTGTTCGGTGACCCGAACGCCTACAGCATCGCCGGCCTGGCGGCCGCCATCTTCGCCGGCGTCCAGATCGCCGGCGGGCTGCTCGTCCCCTACACCCGTCGCCTCTTCCGGCGCCGGACCGATGCCGTCCTCGTCTCCGTCCTGGCCGGCATCCTCCTGGTGGCCCTCCTGGGGCTGACCTCGAGCTTCGTGGTCGCCATCGTGGCACTGGCAGCGTGGTCGTTCATCAACGCCGTGGCCCGGCCGATGCGCGCCGCCTACCTGAACGGCATCGTGCCGTCCGAGCAACGCGCCACGGTCCTCTCCTTCGACTCGCTCATGGCCTCGGCCGGAGGCGTCGTGGCCCAGCCGGCGCTCGGCCGGGTGGCGGACATCGGCGGCTACGGCGCCTCCTACCTGGTGACGGCCGCGATCAACGTCCTGGGCATCCCGTTCGTCCTGCTCGCGCGCCGTGAGCGCGCGGCCTCCGACCCCATCCTCCCCGAGGAGCCGCGCGCTCCGGCCGCCTGAGGAAGAGTTGCCGGACATGACGAGAGGGCGGCCGCGCCGGCCGCCCTCTCAATGTGCGTGGAGGAGCGAAGGCTACTTCTCCTTCGCCTCCGCCTCCTCGGTGAGGTTCTCGAAGACCTCTTCCTTGACCTCGGCCTCGATGGCCGGGTCGT
Organism: Candidatus Limnocylindria bacterium; assembly: GCA_036556985.1. GTDB lineage: Bacteria > Chloroflexota > Limnocylindria > QHBO01 > QHBO01 > JAPSGM01. The sequence goes on from DATBIK010000101.1 coordinate 15,249, forward strand.
CGTCGGCGCCCATGAGCTCCGCCGCGTTCTCGGCCGCGGACTCCGCGGCTGCCTCGGCCTCGTCGGTCTCGACCACGCCATCGGCGTCGGTGTCCGCGTCGCCGGTGAGGAAGGTCATCGCCGCCTCGCGCTCGCGCTGGGCCTCCGCCTCCTCGGGCGTCAGCTCCTTGGCGCGCTGCGCGGCGAGGGCACGCGCCTCGGCGCCCGTCCCGGCCGGGATGAGCTTGCCGATGATGACGTTCTCCTTCAGGCCCAGCAGGTGGTCCTTGGCGCCGTTGATGGCCGCCTCGGTCAGCACGCGGGTCGTCTCCTGGAAGGAGGCCGCCGCGAGGAACGAGGAGGTGTTCAGCGACGCCTTCGTCACGCCGAGGAGGACGGTCTGCGCCGTGGCGGGCTCACCGCCCTCGGCCAGGATCCGGTTGTTGACCTCCTCGAACTCGAAGCGGTCGATGAGCTCCGACGGGAGCAGCTCGGTGTCGCCGGCCGAGTCGACGGTCACCTTGCGCAGCATCTGGCGCACGATGATCTCGATGTGCTTGTCGGCGATCGTCACGCCCTGGGACCGGTACACCTTCTGCACCTCGGCCACCAGGAAGCGCTGGACGGTGTCCACGCCCTTGATCTGGAGCAGGTCCTTCGGGTTGAGCGAGCCCTCGGTGAGCGGATCGCCGGCGGACACTTCCTCGCCGTTCTCGACCCGCAGCCGGGCCGAGTGCGGGACGGCGTACTCGCGCGTGTCGACGTCCTCGACGTGCAGCGTGAGCGTGCTCCCCCGCTTCGTCACGCGGCCCGCCGACGGCGCCTTGATCTCCACCGCCTCGTCGCCCTCGCCGAGCCGGGCGAGGAGCTGGCCCTCGGCCACCTCGTCGCCGTTCGCCACGAGGACCTCGTGCTGCGGCGTGACCTTGAACGGCGTGTCGTACGTCTCGCGGTGGGTGACCCGCACCGTGATCGGCTGATCCTGGCCGGTGCGCGCCACCTCGACCGTGCCGTCGATCTCGGTCATCGTGGCCTGGCCCTTGGGGATGCGCGCCTCGAACAGCTCCTCGACGCGCGGCAGGCCCTGGGTGATGTCCTCGCCGGCGACGCCACCGGTGTGGAACGTCCGCATCGTGAGCTGCGTGCCCGGCTCGCCGATCGACTGGGCGGCGATGATGCCCACCGCCTGACCGAGCTCGACGAGCTGCCCGGTCGCCAGGTTGCGGCCGTAGCACATGCGGCACACGCCGTGGCGCGCGGCGCAGGTCAGCGGGGAGCGGACGTTGACGCGGTCGATGCCGGCCGCCTCGATCCGCTCGATGACCGCCTCGGTCAGCTCCTCGTTGCGCGCGACGATCGTCTCCTTGGCCTTCTCGTCGACCACGTCCATGGCCGCCATGCGGCCGACGAGGCGGTCGCCGAACGGCTCGGGGATCTGCTCCGACTCCTCGCGCGTGATCCACGTCCCGAGGTCGGTGCCGCAGTCGTCCTCGCGGGTGATGACGTCCTGCGCCACGTCGACGAGCCGCCGGGTGAGGTACCCGGAGTCCGCCGTGCGCAGCGCGGTGTCGGCGAGGCCCTTGCGCGCCCCGTGCGAGGAGATGAAGTACTCGAGCACGCTCATCCCCTCGCGGAGGTTCGAGCGGATCGGCAGGTCGATGATCCGGCCCGACGGGTCGGCCATGAGACCGCGCATGCCGGCCAGCTGGTGGACCTGGGTCACGTTCCCGCGCGCACCGGAGTGGGTGATCATCCACACCGACCCGCGCTTGTCGAGGCCGTCGAGCATGCGCTCGGTGACGTCGTCGGTCGCGCGCCGCCAGACCTCG
>DATBIK010000102.1:0-12737 GCA_036556985.1 Candidatus Limnocylindria bacterium
GACCTGCTGCTCGTCCCGAACCTGCCGGACGCATCGGTCCCGGACGGGCGGAGCGCGGACGACAACCCGGTCGTCCGCAGCTGGGGCGACCCGCGTCCGGGAGGCGACGCCCCGCCGCACTGGGAGATCGCCGAGCGGCTCGGCCTGTTCGACCTCGAGCGCGGCGCGAAGATCGCGGGCAGCGGCTTCATCCTGTACACCGGCCCCGGCGCGCGCCTGCAGCGCGCCCTCATCGGCCTCATGCTCGAGCTCACCGCCCGGGCTGGCTATGACGAGGTCTGGTCACCGCTGCTCGTGAACGCGGCATCGGCCCGCGGGACCGGGCAGCTGCCGGACAAGGAGGGGCAGATGTACGCCGTCGAGCGCGACGACCTGTACCTCATCCCCACCGCCGAGGTGCCGGTCACGAACATCTACCGCGACGAGATTTTGCCCGCCGATCGGCTCCCGATCTACCACGCCGCATACACGCCCTGCTTCCGCCGTGAGGCCGGCGCCGCCGGCAAGGACACCCGTGGGCTGCTGCGGGTCCACCAGTTCGACAAGGTCGAGATGGTGAAGTTCGTCCATCCCTCCACCTCCGCCGACGAGCTCGAGACGCTCACCCGTGACGGCGAGACCGTGCTCGAGGCGCTCGAGCTGCCGTACCGCACGGTCGAGCGCTGCACCGCGGACCTCGGCTTCGCCCAGGCCAAGGGCTACGACCTCGAGGCGTGGTCGCCCGGGGTGGGGAAGTGGCTCGAGGTGAGCTCCGCCAGCAACTACACCGATTTCCAGGCGCGGCGCCTGAACCTCCGCTTCCGCCCGTCGCGCGACGCGCGGCCGGAGCTGGTCCACACGCTGAACGCCTCCGCGCTGGGGATGAGCCGCACCTATGCCGCCCTCCTCGAGACGCACCTCCAGCCGGACGGCACGGTCCGGATCCCGGACGCCCTGCGCCCGCACTTCGGCGCCGACGCCATCGGGTGAAGCGGTCGGCCGGAGTGGGGGCCATCCGGCAGGGGCGGTTCGCGAGGCGACCGGTATACGATCGGGTCCACAAACCCCGAGCGCACGGAGGACTCACGCGTGACCGAGCAGCCCGCCCCCACCTGGCAGCCGCCGACGCGGCCGCCCGGACCAGCCCCCGGCCTCGAGTTCGGCGAGTTCGGCCCGCGGCTGGTGGCCTACATCATCGACGGGCTCATCGTGGGCGCCGTCGTCGTCGCCGCCCTCCTGGTGTGGACCCTCTTCGCCCTGTTCAGCGGCGGACTGCGCGCGAACGGCCTCGACCTCGGCGCGGGCCTCGGCCTGGGCCTGATGATGATCCTCATCCTGGTCCTGACCCTCGGCTACTTCCCCTGGTTCTGGGCACGCACGGGGGCGACGCCCGGCATGCGGGCCATGGGCCTGAAGGTCGTCCGCGACGCCGATGGGGGACCGATCTCCAGCGGGCAGGCCATCCTGCGGCTCGTCGGCTACTGGATCTCCGGAGCCGTCTTCTACCTCGGCTACATCTGGATCCTCGTCGACAAGCGGCGCCGCGGCTGGCACGACCTCATCGCAGGCACCGTCGTCATCAAGGCTTCCACCTGACCGATGCCTGACGGCGACCCGCTCGCGGACCAGACGCGGGCGGCCATCGCCGTCCTGACCGATACTCTCGGAGACGTCCTGCTCGGTGCCTACCGCTTCGGCTCGGCCGAGGCCGGCGGCCTGCATCCGGAGAGCGACCTTGACCTGTTCGGCGTGATCGCGCGCCGCACGACGGCCGACGAGCGCCGCCGCCTCATCGACCGGCTCATTCCGCTGTCACGCCGTGGGCAGCGACCGGCGGAGTGGCGCCCCGTCGAGCTGACCCTCGTCGTGCGCGACGAGGTCGTGCCATGGCGCTGGCCACCCCGGCTCGACGTTCAGTACGGGGAGTGGCTGCGCGCCGCCTTCGATGCCGGCGAGCTGGCCCCGTGGCCCGTGGAGAACCCGGACGTCGCGATGCTGATCACCATGGTCCGGCGGCACGGCCGCTCGCTGGTCGGCCCGCCGGCGGACGACCTCCTCGACCCGGTGCCGGCGGCAGACCTGCGGCGCGCCCTGCGTGACGAGGTGGAGCCGCTCCTCGCAGACCTCGAGGGAGACACGCGCAACGTGCTCCTCACCCTGTCGCGGATGTGGGTCACCGCGGCCACCGGCGAGATGCTGTCGAAGGACGCCGCCGCGGCTTGGGCCGCCGCGCGACTGCCGGAGGCCGGGGCATCGGTGCTGCGTCGTGCAGCCGACGCGTACCTGGCCGGTGGCGACGAGGGCTGGGCATCAGTCATGCCCGCCGTCCGCGATGTCGCGGCGCGTCTGGCCACGGAGGTCCGTCGAGAGGCGCCCGGCGGCGCATCGTAGAATCGCCCTGGAGGGGTGGCAGAGTGGACGATTGCGGCGGTCTTGAAAACCGCTGAGGTGCAAGCCTCCGGGGGTTCGAATCCCTCCCCCTCCGCCACCTACATCGTCACTTCCTCGCAGACCGGCGTGTCGGCGAGCGTCGCGTTCGCGGCGCAGCGGCCCGACAGGAACGTCTCCGCCGTGGAGAGGTCGAGGAGCGGGAGGGCGTCGCCCAGCGTCGTCTCCCACTCGCTGACGCTCGCACAGCTGGCGATCGTGTCGTCGAGCGCGTCGGAGGCGGCGTCGAGGGTCGCCATTTCGGCAAGGACGGTCGGATCGAGCGCGGCGATCGCCTCGTCGCAGGTCATGCCGGTCATCGAAGAGGCATCGGCCGATGCCTCCATGGACATGCCGGCGTCCATGGAGTGATCGGCCTCCATCGACGCGGTGCCGACCGAGGGCAGCGGCTCGGCGGAGGGGGTCGACGCGCCGAGGTCGCACGCCGCCAGCGCGAGGGCCAGCAGCAGGACGGACAAGTACTTCATCGGTTCTCCCTTCGGGAACTGGATTGACCGTTGCGGTGTTCCGTCAATCGCAACCAGCGTGCCACCCCTGGCGGGGGACAGATCCGAAGGGCGCCGCGACCCGTATCGTGGACACCATGACCGATGCCCTCGTCGCCTTCGTCGCCGCCCTTGCCGCCATGGCCGTCATCGACGGCGTGTGGCTGGGGCTCGTGGCGCGTACCTTCTACCGCCGCCATCTCGGCCCGCTCATGGCCGACCGGCCGAACTGGACCGCAGCGGTCGCCTTCTACCTGTTGTACGTCGTGGGCGTCACCGTCTTCGCCGTGCTGCCGGCTGCCGACAGCAACTCGTTGCTCGGCGCCGCCTGGCGGGGCGGCCTGTTCGGGCTGGTCGCCTACGCGACGTACGACCTCACCAACGCCGCCACGCTCCGCGGCTGGCCGGGGATCGTGGTCGTCGTCGACATGGCCTGGGGCATGATGCTCACCGCGTCCGTCGCCACCACAGCCGCCGGGGTGGTCCTGCTCGTCACCGGCTGAGCCTGCCAGGTACCGGGGTACGGCGCCGGTGCCAAGCGGCGTGGTACCCCGCCGTTGACGGGCCGGCCGTGAGCGGGCGCGGAGGTACCGGCTAGTACGAACGGGCGGTCGGAAATAGGCCGCTTCGACTCTAGGCTCCGGTCGTGCAGCACCGGCAGGGCACCCACCAACGTCCGCACCTTCCCCCGCTCGAGCGCGCTCGGCGGCGGCCGATGGTGTATCTGCTCGTCTACGGGGCCTTCCTGGTCATCATCGGGATCACGGCCACGGCGCAGGCGGTGATGGCGTCCGCGCACTTCAGCGCATCGGTCATGAACGCCGTCATCGCTGCCGACCGTTCGATCATCGGCGCCTTCGTCCAGTCGCAGCTGCTGCCGGAGGACATCGACGCGGATGGTCCGGATCCGGTTCGCCGCGCGGCGCTGGAGGAGGGCGTGCGCAACCTCCTGGAGATCAGCGCCATCCAGGACAGCCGCATCGCGCACGTCGAGCTGCGTCGGGTGGATGGGCTGGTCCTGGCCGCCGATCGACCTTCGCGCGTGGGCATGACGCCGGACCCCGATCGCGGCTTTCGCGCGGCGGCGTCGGGTGGCACGTTCGCGGACCTGGCCGACGAGCCGACCCGCGCCGCCTTCGGCGAGGGCCTGCCGGAGAACGTCATCGCCGAGTACCTGCCCATCCTCGACCAGCAGGCGGAGGTGATGGCCGTGCTCGCCATCGCGCGAGACGCGGATGACATCGTCGCGCGCCTCGACCAGTCTCGTACCGACATCGTCCTGCTGACCATCGCCGCCGCGGGCGTCGTGGCGGTGCTCCTCTTCTTCATCTTCCGCGCGGCGCAGACCCGCATCACGCGACAGACCGAGCAGCTGGTGGAGGCGGCCAGGCGCGACTCGCTCACCGGGCTGCTCAACCACGGCAGCATCTCGGAGCTCCTCAACACCACCGTGGCCGATGCCGGCGGCAGCCGGGTGGGGATCGCCCTCATCGACATCGACAACTTCACCCTGCTCAACCAGACGCACGGCCATCGCGCCGGCGACGACGTCCTCCACCGCTTCGCGACGATGCTCGACGAGCACTTCGGGGAGCCATACGCGGTCGGCCGTTTCGGGCCCGACGAGTTCCTGGTGGTCGCCCCGCCGCTCGTTGTCAATGCGCTCGAGCGTGGCGTCGAGCGGCTCCGCACGGACCTGAACGAGCTGTCGCTTCAGTTCGGGGCGGAACAGATGCCGATCACCGTCAGCGCCGGCCTCGCCGTCCATCCGGACCATGCGCCGTCCGTGACCGACCTCGTCTCGACGGTGGCGCTGACCCTGAACGAGGCGAAGTCGAGCGGCGGCGACCAGGTGCGGATGACGGATCGCACCGCCAACGAGCGCGCCGACGCCCGCGGCTTCGACGTGCTGCGCGGCCTCGTCATCGCGGTCGACACGAAAGACCGCTACACGAAGCGCCATTCGGAGGACGTCGCCCGCTACGCGACCTTCATCGCCCGTCGGCTCGACCTCGGCGAGCAGTTCGAGAGCACGATCCGCCTTGCCGGCCTGCTCCACGATGTCGGGAAGATCGGGATACCGGACCAGATCCTGCGTAAGCCCGGTCAGCTCACCGCCGATGAGGCGGAAATCGTCAAGCAGCACGTCGCTCTCGGGGACGCCATCGTCCGAGACCTGCCGAACATCGAGGCGATCCGCGCCGGCATTCGCCACCACCATGAGCGCTGGGACGGCTCGGGTTACCTCGACGGCCTCGCCGACGAGCAGATCCCGCTCATCGCACGCATCCTGTCGGTTGCGGACGTCTTCAGCGCGATGACGACGACGCGCCCGTACCGCAAGGCGCTGCCGTTGACCGAGGCGCTGAAGCGGCTCGGCGACGCGGCCGGAAGCCAGCTCGACGAGGAGCTCGTCACGATCTTCATCGCGGGCATCGAGACGGCCCCCGATGCGCCGCTCCCCGGCGAGAACGTTCCGCACGCGCACCTGTGGGTGCCGCTCGGCGCCCGAGCCCAGCCGTGAGCGCCGGCGCCCGCTCGATCCGCGTGGCGCGACCGGCGCCGCCCGCAGAGGAACCACCGCGGCTGGCGATCACGCGCGTCGCCACGATGCTCCTGGGCATTGCGGTCGTCCTTTCCCTGACGCTGCCGATGGCTGCGTTCGCGGCGGTGCGCAACTGGAGCCTGACCCGCAGCCCCGCCTCGGTCAGCGGGGGAACATCGGTCGTGTCGGTGACCGCGACGAACACCGGCGATGACGGCGGCGGCGAGGCGGTCGGCTGCGTGCTCATCGTGATCCCGAATGCGTCGTTCTCGGTGAGCGGCGTCTCGATCGTCGCCGTCGGCGACAGCGGCGACGACTGGTCCGCGGCCTTCGTCGTGGGCCCATCCGACACGACCGTCGCTCTCACCTCGGACTCCGGTGGTGGCAATCGGCTGCACCAGGGCGAGTGGGTGGTGGCCGATGTCACCTTCACCGACACGGGTCTGGACGGCACCTTCACCTGGACCGGCAACGCCTACAACGAGGAGGACTGCACCGACGACTTCGGCATGCCGCGCTCGGTGAGCGTCACCATCGACGGTGCGCCGAGCAACTCCGCGCCCACCGTCAGCGACGATGCTGCTGCGACGGTCGAGGACGTGCCGCTGTCGGTCGGCCCGCCCGGCGTCCTCGGCAACGACGGTGACCCGGACGGCGACTCCATCTCCGCCACGCTGGTCGGCGCCCCGGGTCACGCCGCGAGCTTCGTCCTCCGCGCCGATGGCTCCTACGACTACCTGCCGGAGGCGGACTGGTCGGGGACGGACACCTTCACCTATCAGGCGGGCGACGGGACGCTGACATCGGGGACGGCCACCGTGACGATCGACGTTGCGCCCGCGAACGACCCACCGACCGCCAACCCGGACAGCTACAACGGCTCGGAGGACCTCGTCCTCACCGTCGGCGCCGCGGCGGGCGTGCTGGCCAACGACTCCGATATCGAGGGAGACTCCCTCAGCGCCAGCCTGGCCAGCACCACGAGCAAGGGCCTTCTGACGCTGAACGTCGACGGCTCGTTCTCCTACCTGCCGGTGCTGAACTTCTCCGGCACCGATTCGTTCACCTATCTCGTCTCGGACGGAACCGACACCTCCGGGCCCATCACCGTCACGATCGACTTGAACGGCGTCGAGGACCCGCCCGTGGCCACCGACGACGCGTACGCGGTCGCCGAAGACGGGCTGCTCGCCCCCAACCCCGCCGCCGGTGTGCTGGCCAACGATTCCGACCCCGACGGCGACGGCCTTACGGCGAGTCTCGTGAGCGGCCCGGCCTCCGCCGCGACGTTCTCGCTGAACGCGAACGGGTCATTCAGCTACCGCCCCGTGGGCGACTACCACGGGCCCGACTCCTTCTCCTACCGAGCTTTCGACGGGACCGGCTACTCGGCGGCCGTCACAGTGACGATCGACGTCACGCCGGGGCCGGATGCCCCGGCCGCCGCCGATGACGCGTACGTGGTCTCGGAGGATGGCTCGCTCGTGGCCGGCGCGCCGGGCGTCCTCGCCAATGACACCGATGCGGATGGGGACCCGCTGACCGCCTCCATCGTGACGACGACCGCGCATGGCTCGCTGTCGCTCGCGGCCGACGGATCCTTCAGCTACGTGCCGGCAGGGGACCATCACGGAACCGATGCGTTCACCTACACCGCGTCCGACGGCACGACGTCGACGGCGCCGGCGACCGTCACACTCACCGTCCTCCCCGTGAACGACCCGCCGCAGCCTGCGGCCGATTCCGCCAGCCTGATCGCCGGCGCATCGGTCCTCGTCGACGTGGTCGCCAACGACAGCGACGTGGACGGCGACGCGCTTTCCCTGGTCTCGGTCGGGACTCCTTCGCATGGCACGGCCGCGATCGAAGGATCGCGAATCCGATACTCGGCCGCGGCCGGGTACATCGGCACCGATACCTTCCGCTATCGCGTCGGCGATGGCACGGCATCGGCCCTCGGTACGGTCACCGTCACCATCAAGCAGCCGCCGACGACCCCCACGCCCGTGCCGACCCCGCTGCCTGCACCTCCCACGCCCGCCTCGAGCCCGGCGCCGATCGCGCCAACCTCGACACCCACGCCAACCTCGACACCCCCGCCGACTCCATCAGCCTCGCCGAGCGGTGATCCGACCCCAACGCCGGCCGTGCCATCGTCGCCGCCGCCCGCGTCCCCATCCGCGGCTCCGGCAGTGGCGCTCCCCACGGCCGGGCCCCTGAGCCTGGCTCCGACCGGTGCCGCCGGGGGCGGCGTCGACGTCGGCTTCGGCACGCTGGCATCACTGCTCAGCTTCGGCTGGGTCATTCCCGGGCTGACCTTCTTCGGCGTGCCGGGTCTCCTCCTCGTCATTGCCGTCCTCGTGCAGGTCAGCGGGGCAATGGCCTGGCTGCCCGCGATCCGCCGCAACCTCGGTGCCTTCGGGTTCCGGCGTCGCAATCGGCGGGCGGCCGCCGACATCGGCTAGACGGGGGCGCCCGGCACCTCGTGGTGCAGGCGGCAGCGCGCCTCGTAGGTCTCGTCGCCCATCCCGCCGATGACGATGAGCGGCGAGTCGGCCGGCGCCGGCGCGCCGTCGATGAGCCGCTGCGTCCGCGTGGCCGGCTCGCCGCACACCATGCAGATGGCGGTGAGCTTCGTCACCTGGTCGGCGAGGGCCATGAGCCGGGGCATCGGCCCGAAGGGGATCCCGCGGAAGTCGCGGTCGAGGCCGGTCACGAGAACCTGCTTGCCGGCATCGGCCAGGCGCTCGACGACCTCGGGCAGCCCGTCGTCGAAGAACTGTCCCTCCTCGACGGCCACGATGTCGGCCTCGCCCACGAACGCCTCGATCCGCGCCGCGTCCTCAACGCTGATGGCGGTGTGCTGCGCCCCGGAGCGCGAGACGACGGTGAGCGCATCGGTCCGTGTGTCGAGGCGAGGCTTCACGAGGACGACGCGACGCCCGGCGATCGAGAAGCGGCGCAGGAGGCGAAGCATCTCATCGGTCTTGCCGCAGAACATGCACCCGCAGATGACGTGGACCCAGCCGGAGGTGTAGAACATCACGCCCCGCGCTGGCGGCTAGTCCCCGACGACCGCGGCCCCCTCCTCGGGGAGGCCCAGCTCCGCGTCGAGCGCGGCGCCCATGACGTCCGGCGAGGCATCGGTCCCGGCCAGCAGCCGGAAGGTGGCCGCCGACGAGGCGAGGAACGAGACGCGGCCGTTGGCCGTCGTGCCGCCGCGCTCCTTCGCCACGCGCATGAGCGGCGTTGACGCCCGGTCCAGGACGAGGTCGAGGACATGGATGCCCTCCGGCAGGAGCTCGGCCGGGACGGGGGACTCCTCCTCCTCCGCACCGATGCCGCTCGCGTCGACGAGCAGCCCCGCCTTGGCCAGCTCGGCCTCGATGATCGTCTCGTGCCAGGGCCGTGCCCGGAGCTCCATGTGGCGGCTGATCCGCGCGAAATGGTTGACCACCGCTTCGGCCCGATGAAGATGCCGGTTGAAGACCGCGATGTGCTGGAACCCGGACCCGATGAGGACCGCCACCGCGGCCCGCGCCCCGCCGCCGGCACCCAGCACCACCGCGCCGCGCGGCCACCTGCCCTGGACCCTGGGGAGCAGGGCCGCGAGCCCGGCGCGCAAACCGTCGACGTCGGTGTTGTGGCCGCGCAGCTTCCCGCCGTCCCGTACCACGAGGTTCACCGCTCCGGTCGCCCTGGCGTCGTCCGAGAGGGCGCTCACCAGCGTCGTGGCGCGTTCCTTGTGCGGGGCCATGACGAGCGCCCCGGCGAAGGGCCCGTCGCGCAGCTCGTCGAAGGCGTCGCCCAGCTGGTGCGGCCGCCGCTCCCAGCGCTCGAGCTGGAGGTCGACACCGGCCGCCTCGAGGGCGGCGCGCTGCACCGCCTCGAAGGCGCTGTGGGTGGAGGTCTGGCCGATGACGGGAAGGCGCTGCACGGTACGGCTCGTAAGGGATTGCTGCCGGTCGGATGGGCGCGCGCGGCCGGGGTCACGCGGCGGTCGCTGCGGTGACCCCATGCTATCATCGGCGCCGGTCGCCGGAGAGGTCGCATAGTGGCCTAGTGCGGCGGTTTGCTAAACCGTTGAAGGGGGTTTCCTCTTCCGAGGGTTCGAATCCCTCCCTCTCCGCCAGATCCCAACGGCGTGTGCCCGTAGCTCAGTGGATAGAGCGTCAGGTTGCGGACCTGAAGGTCGGAGGTTCGAGTCCTCTCGGGCACGCCACCCCCTAGATCCAGCACCAGCCCGAGGGTGGCGGTCCCTCATTGATCTCGTCGTCGGGAAGGGTGATCGTCACCGCGCCGGGCCGTTCGCAGGCGGTGAGCCACATTCGCCCGCGCCAGGCGTCGGGCTCCAGCGGCAACGCCGTCAGCACCGGGAGGAAGAAGACGAGAAGCGCCAGGCACCCGGCCAGCACCGCGCCCGTCGCCACCCGGCCGCCCGTCCGGCGCCACGCCCAGGCAACCGACAGCCCGCCCGCCGCGTAGAGGAAGGGGAGTGCCGGCAGCGCGTACCAGATGAACGTCTGGGTCCGGTCGCCGGACAGCGCCAGCCAGGGCAGGTACACCGCCAGCGCCGCCACCAGCACCACCAGCTCCGGGCGCCACAGGCCCCAGCCGGCGCGCGCCAGCCGCACGGTCGTCCAGCCGAATGCCGCCAGGCCGGCCGCCCAGGCCAGCGGGCTGCCGAAGGCCAGGATCTGGCGAAATGCGCCCCCGTCCGCCTGGAAGTACAGCGCCACCGGCCGCTTCAGCAGCAGCCACGACCACGGCGGCGACTCGTAGGGGTGGTGGCCGGCCAGCTCGGTGTGGAACGCCAGCATCGCCTGCTGGTGGTCCCAGATCCCGCGCCAGGCCGTCCCCTCCTGCCAGGGTGCACCGATGAGCTCGCCGGGCATTCGGCCGATGTAGCTCGCCAGGTAGACGAGCAGCGGCACCACGCCGAGCAGGACGAGGGTGCGTGGGCCCTCCTCCCGCACCGCAAGCCAGGCGGCGTCCCGCCAGCGCCGGTACCCGGCCGCCGGGTCGTCGGTCTCGCGGCGCGCGGCGATCTCCCAGGCCACGACGAGCGGCACCACGCCAAAGGCCACGTACAGGCCGGACCATTTCACCGCCGCCGCCGCCCCGATCGCAGCGCCGGCCAGGAGCCGCCACGGACGGCCGAGCGCCAGTGCGGACAGCACGCCGCCGGATCGCCGCTCCCAGCGCGCCGGTCGCGGCCGATCGCGATCGAGGACCGCGAACAGCACGGCGGCGATGATGAACAGGGTGAGGAACGCGTCGAGCATCCCCACCCGCGACATGACGAGGTGCAGGAAGTCGCCCGCCAGGAGACCGGCGGCAACGAACGCGCCGGCGGTGGCGGCGCGCGGCGCGGCGGCGCGAAGAAGATGCCGCACGAGCACGAACAGGAGCGCGACCCCCAGTGTCCCCGCCAGAGCGACCATGACCCGCCAGCCGAACTCGTCGTAGCCGAACAGCTTCACCCCGGCGCCGATGAGCCAGTTCCCGAGCGGCGGGTGCGCGCGGCTGGCGAGCTCGCTCGTCCCGCACGCAGCGGTGTCGATGACGTAGCGGCACGCGTTCTGGACGTAGAAGATCTCGTCGAAGACGAAGCCCACCGGACGGGAGAGGCCGGCGAGGCGGACGGCGGCGGCGCCGAGGGTGACGGCGACCAGGGCGGCCCAGTCCAGCCGCGACCACGCGGCGTCGGCGCGCGGCCCAGGCATCTCGTTCACCGCTCGGGAGTGCTCCTGCAGCACGGGGCGACAGCCGCCCGCATCCTAGCGGCGCGCGCCGACCGGCGCGACCGGCTCAGTCGAAGACGCCGCCCCGAGTGGGCTCCGCGTCGGGTCGCGCCAGCTCGCTCCGGCACGGGAGCGAGCGGCCGCGGTAGCCGTCGAACCAGACGAGGTGGGTCGCGTCGTCACTGACGTAGCGGAGCCGGCTGCGCGAGTAGGTATCCTCCGGCTTCACCCAGGTGTCGCCCGGGGCGAGCCCGTGGCCTGGCACGAGCTGGAAGCCGAGCCGGTTGTCGCCACAGGCGGCGACCACGCTCCAGGCGCCCTCCCACGACGAGTCGGTACGGATGATGTCCCAGCCGGGGAGACGCGTCTCGAGGCGGGTCATGACCTCGGCGCGGGCCGTGTTGGGACCGGCCGGGATCGGCGCGACGAGGGCGACCGCGAACAGGCCGCCCAGCGCGAGCAGGGCGGCCGGGGTGGCGAGATGACGTCGAAATCGGTTGCGCATCTTCTCCCCCGCGGGGCCGTGGATCGCCGAGAGGATAGAGCAGGAACTGTGCCTGTCCCTGCTAGACTCCAGAGCAGGCGCCGCGGTTCCGCGGCCGGCACGTGGGGACGCATGAACTACGAGCTCTTCATGGCGGAGGCGATCGCCGAGGCACGCCGCGGGGGCGAGGAGGGGGAGGTTCCCGTCGGGGCGGTGGCGGTGCTCGACGACGCGATGATCGCCCGCGACCACGACCGCATGGTCCTCGGCCGCGACCCCACCGCCCACGCCGTGCTCCTCACCCTCCAGGCCGCGGCCCGCAAGCTCGAGTCCCGCCGCCTCACGGAGGTGACGATCTTCACCACCCACGAGCCCTGCGCCATGTGCGTGGGAGCCATGATCGAGGCCCAGGTGCGCGCCGTCGTGTACGCCGTGCCGGACCCGCGCAAGGGCGCCGCCGGCAGCGCGGTCCAGCTCGCCCGCCATGCGGGCATGGAGCATCAGCTCTCGGTCATCTCGGGGGTGCGGGAGGCGGAGGCGCGCCGGCTGGAGTCCGATTCGGCCGCCGTCGGCTGACCCGTCCCGGGCCGTACGTCGGCCGGCGCCCGCGCCGGCCCATCGGTCCATCCTTTGGTAGACTCGGCCGCGGAGAGGTGTCCGAGTGGTTTAAGGTGCCGCTCTCGAAAAGCGGTGTGCGATGAGCACCGTGGGTTCGAATCCCACCCTCTCCGCCACCACCCCACCCGCACCGATCCGGTTCAGCTGCGCGTCCGCGGAGAGGTCGCCTAGAGGCCTATGGCGCCGCACTGGAAATGCGGTTCGGGGCAACCCGTCGGGGGTTCGAATCCCCCCCTCTCCGCCACTCCATCATGCCCCTCGATTGACCGATGACCCGGCCGGACCTACCATCGCCGCGGTCGTGCTAGGCGGGGAACTAGCGGTGCCCTGCACCCGCAATCCGCTACAGCGGGGCTGAATCCCCGGCCGAGGCCGTCGAGCCTCCGCCTCCCACGAGATCGCCCGACGACGAAAGTCGGGTCCCACGCAGCGAA
>DATBIK010000103.1:0-4954 GCA_036556985.1 Candidatus Limnocylindria bacterium
TTCCGGGGCGTACACCGGCGAGATCTCGCCGCTCATGCTGTCCGGCCTCGCCACGCACGTCATCCTCGGGCACTCCGAGCGGCGCCAGTACGACAACGAGACCGACGCCGGCGTGGCGGCCAAGGTGCGCTCCGCGGTCGAGCACGGTCTTGTCCCGATCGCCGCCATCGGCGAGCTCGGCGAGGAGCGGCGCGCCGGGCGGACCGAGGAGGTGCTCGACCGCCAGCTGCGGGCGGTCATCTCGCAGCTCGACCGCATCGCGGGCAGCGGCCTCGTCATCGCCTACGAGCCGGTGTGGGCGATCGGCACCGGCGTGCCCGCCACGCCGGACGACGCCCAGGCGGCGTCGGCGCGCATCCGGGCGCTCCTCGCCGAGGCGGACCCCGGCGGCGCCGCCGAGGTGCGGATTCTGTACGGCGGCAGCTGCACACCGGCGAACGCCGAGGAGCTGTTCCGCATGCCGGACGTCGACGGCGCGCTCGTCGGCGGCGCGAGCCTCGATGCCGGCGGCTTCGTGCAGATCGTCCGCGCCGCCGCGGAGGTACGCGGGTGACCGGCGCCCGGCCGGCCTCCCGCCCCGTCGTCCTCTGCGTGCTCGACGGCTTCGGCCTCAACAACGACCCGGAGCGCAACGCGCTTCTCGCGGCACGGATGCCGGCGTGGGAGTCGCTCACCGCCGCGTGGCCGACCTGCCGCCTCGCCGCCTCGGGCGAGGACGTCGGTCTGCCGGCCGGGCAGATGGGCAACAGCGAGGTCGGTCACCTGAACCTGGGCGCCGGCTTCCCCGTGCTCCAGGACCTGCCGCGCATCAGCGCCGCGGTGCGCGACGGCGACTTTGCCCGCAACACCGTGCTGCGCCTGGCGGCGGACCACGCCCTGGAGCGGGGGACCGCGATCCACCTGCTCGGGCTCATCGGCCCCGGCGGGATCCACGCCGTCGACGAGCACATCGTGGCCATGGCCGAGCTGGCCCGCGACGTGGGGCTGCCGCCGGAACGCGTCCGGCTCCACGCCTTTACCGACGGGCGCGACACGCCGCCGCGCTCGGCGATCGACCTCGTGCCGGCCCTCGTCGGACGGCTGGCGGGCATCGCCACCGTCGCGACCGTCAGCGGCCGCTTCTACGCCATGGACCGCGATCGGCGCTGGGAGCGCACCGCCCTCGCCTGGGAGGCGATCGTCCACGGCGAGGGCCCCCGCGCGGCCAGTCCCCTGGCGGCGATCGAGGCCGCCTACGCGCGGGACGAGTCCGACGAGTTCATCGTGCCGACCGTGATCGACGGCTACTCCGGCATGGCCGACGGCGACGCCGCGGTCCACCTCAACTTCCGTGCCGACCGGGCGCGCCAGCTGACCCGGGCCCTCGCCCTCGACGGCTTCGACGCCTTCGGCCGCGGTCGCCGGCCGGCGGGGCTGCACGTCGCCACGCTGACCGAGTACCAGGCCCACGACGAGCTGCCGGTGCCGGTCGCCTTCCCGCCGGAGGAGATCGACTCGCTGTCGGCCTACCTCGCCCGACTCGGGCGGCGCCAGCTCCACGTGGCCGAGACGGAGAAGTACGCCCACGTCACCTACTTCTTCAACGGCGGCCGCGAGGCGGAGCTGCCCGGCGAGGAGCGGGTCCTGATCCCGTCGCGCCGTGACGTGCCGACCTACGACCTCGCCCCCGAGATGCGCGCGCCCGAGATCACCGAGCGGCTGGTGACCGCCATCGGCTCCGGCGACTACGACTTCGTGATCGCGAACTATGCGAACCCGGACATGGTCGGCCACACCGGCGTGTGGGACGCCGCCGTCCGCGCAGCCGAGGTCGTCGACGGATGCCTGGCCCGGTTGGCGGGGGCCACCCTCGCCGCCGGAGGGGCGCTCGTCATCACCGCCGATCACGGGAACATCGAGGAGATGCGCGACGCGGCCGGGAAGCCACAGACGAAGCACACCACTTCGCCGGTGCCGCTCGTCCTGGTCGGGGAGGCGTGGCGCGGGCGCCGGCTGCGGGACGGCCGGCTGGCGGACGTGGCCCCCACCCTGTGCGAGCTGCTCGGCATCCCGCCCGGGCCGGCCATGACCGGGCGCAGCCTGCTCGAGCCACCGGCCTGAGGGCAGCCTCCAGATCGGTCTGCTAGACTGCGCCGGCCCATGACACCCCTTGTCGTCGCACAGATGATCCTTGCCGTCGCGCTCATCGCCGCGATCCTGCTCCAGCAGCGGGGGACCGGCCTGGGAGGCGCCTTCGGCGGCGAGGTGACCGCATATCGCAGCCGTCGCGGGATCGAGCGCACGCTCTTCCGCCTGACGATCGTGCTGGCGGTCCTGTTCGTCGTGTTCAGCCTCCTCAACCTGGTCGATTTCAGCGCCATCTAGGGGCGTGCTATCATCGGCCGGCCTCACCGGACGTCCGCGTCCGGGGATCGCGTGCCGAGGTGGCGGAATAGGCAGACGCGCTAGGTTCAGGACCTAGTGACCATTACGGTCGTGTGGGTTCAAGTCCCTCCCTCGGTACCAGCCCTCGTATCGGGCCCAGGTGGCGGAATTGGTATACGCGTACGTTTGAGGGGCGTATGAGGCAACTCATCCGGGTTCAAGTCCCGGCCTGGGCACCACCTTCCACCGTCTTGTTGACCGATGACGCCGCCCGACCGGGCGGCGTTCGCGCGTCATGACCCAGCGGCTCACCATCCACCTGACCGCCACCGGTCGCCGCTCAGGTGCGTCGCGGACGGTCACCCTGTACGCCTTCACCGATGGGAAGGCCCTCGTGGTCGTCGGCTCGCGCGGAGGCGCCGCTCGCCACCCGGCCTGGGTCCACAACCTGCGCGCCGAGCCGCACGCGATCGTAGCTCGCGGCCGGGCGCGGGAGGCGGTCGTCGCTCGCGAGGTGACCGGCGCCGAGGAGCGGTCCCGCCTGTGGCAGCTCGTCACCGAGGCCTTCCCGCTGTACGCGTCCTATCAGCGCCGAACCGAGCGCACGATCCCGCTGTTCGTGCTGGAGCCGGCAACCGAGGCCACGTGATAGGCTCGCAGCCGGGCGGTTAGCTCAGCTGGTCAGAGCACCTCGTTTACACCGAGGGGGTCGGGGGTTCGAGTCCCTCACCGCCCACCATCCACCCGCCTGC
Source organism: Candidatus Limnocylindria bacterium (assembly GCA_036556985.1). Taxonomy (GTDB): domain Bacteria; phylum Chloroflexota; class Limnocylindria; order QHBO01; family QHBO01; genus JAPSGM01. Next base: position 3,117 of record DATBIK010000103.1, read on the forward strand.
TAGCATCAGGGCACAACACCCTCGCTATGTGAGGCCCCCGAGCAATGGAGATCCTCTGGATCGTCCTCGGCGTCGTCGCCATCCTCGTCGTCTTCCTCATCGTCGTCTACAACTCCCTCGTCCGGCTGCGGAACATGGTCGACGAGGCGTGGAACCAGATCAGCGTCCAGCTGAAGCGGCGACACGACCTCATCCCGAACCTCGTCAACGCGGTGAAGGGCTACATGGACTTCGAGCAGGAGACGCTGACCCGCGTCATCGAAGCTCGCAACCAGGCCGTCAGCGCGCAGCAGGCCGGGCCGCAGAACGCGGGCGCATCGGCCCAGGCGGAGAACTTCCTGACCGGAGCACTGCGGCAGCTGTTCGCCCTGGTCGAGAACTACCCCGACCTGAAGGCGAACCAGAACGTGCTGCAGCTCCAGGAGGAGCTGACCACGACCGAGAACCAGATCGGCTTCAGCCGCCAGCACTACAACGCCACGGTGCGGGAGTTCAACACCTCGATCCAGACCTTCCCGAACGTCCTGATCGCGGGCATGTTCGGCTTCCGCGAGCGCGACTACTTCCAGATCGAAGAGGCCGACGCCGCGGTCCCGGAGGTCAACCTGAGGACCAGCTGATGCCCGGCTGGACCGGACCGATGGGGGTGGGCGCATGACCGCCCGCCCGGCGCCCACCACCTTCTACCGCGAGATCGACCGCAACCGGCGCAACTCCTGGCTGCTCGTCGTTGTCGTCGTCCTGGTGCTCGCCGCGCTCGGTGGCGCGATCGGCTATGCCACCGACTTCGGCATCGGCGGCGTCATCGTGGCGCTCGTGGTGGCGACCGCCATGAGCGTCGGCTCCTACTTCGCCGGCGACAAGCTCGTCCTGCTGTCGTCCGGCGCGAAGCAGGTGGACGTCGCCAACCCGCCGGACCGGTACCAGCAGCTCGTGAACGTCGTCACCGAGATGCAGCTGGCGGGCGGGACGCCGATGCCGGCGGTGTACGTCATCGACGATTCGGCGCCGAACGCCTTCGCCACCGGACGCGACCCGAAGCACGCCTCGATGGCGGTCACCACCGGGCTGCTCGACAAGATGGACCGTGAGCAGCTCCAGGGGGTGGTGGCGCACGAGATGAGCCACATCGGCAACTACGACATCCGCTTCACGCTGCTCGTGGGCGTCCTGGTGGGGAGCATCGCCCTGCTCGCCGACTGGTTCCTGCGCTACACGTTTTGGTTCGGCGGCGGGCGACGGGGCGGCGGTGACCGGGACCGGGGCGGTGGTGGCGGGGCGGGCGCGATCCTCTTCGTGGTGGCGATCGTGCTCGCCATCGTGGCGCCGCTCATCGGCCGCGCCGTGCAGCTGGCGGTGAGTCGTCGTCGCGAGTCGCTCGCCGACGTGAGCGCCGTCGAGCTCACCCGCAACCCGGTGGGCCTGGCCCGCGCGCTGCGCACGATCGCGGACGACCCCGAGGTGCTCGAGGTGGCGAACCGCGCGACCCAGCACCTGTACATCGTGAACCCGATCAAGAGCTTCGAGAAGCGCGCCTCGTCGATGTGGGACACGCACCCGCCCATCGGCGAGCGAATCGCTATCCTCCGTAACCTGGCCGGCCAGTTCGGGCAGGACCCCGCGCTCATCGCCTGACGGCATCGTTCAGGGTGGTCCGATTGGGTCCCGCGTGACGGGCCGTCGTGTTGCCGCTCCATCGGGCCCTGTGCTATCGTCGCCGGCGGATACGCGACCACGAGCGAGGCCGCGAGGCCATCGGATCGACCGGCGGGCCGAGGTAGCTCAGTTGGTAGAGCACGGGACTGAAAATCCCGGTGTCGTCAGTTCGATCCTGACCC
>DATBIK010000104.1:0-4459 GCA_036556985.1 Candidatus Limnocylindria bacterium
GCGTTCGAGTAGATCATCACGAAGCCCGGCGCGGGCCGCAGGTTCGCCTCCAGCCACGCCTCGCCGTGGTAGCGCAGGCGACCGTCCGAGATGACGTCGCTGTGCGTCCCGTCGGCGGCTGGGCCCTGGAGGCCCCAGCCGTTCACGACGTCGGGGTTCGGCGTCTCGCTGTACGGGTTGGGAAAGCCAGTCCCGTGGCCGAGGTAGACGATGACGTTCGCGCCTTCCACGGCCGCCACGACGTTCTCCGGCGTGGCGTCCGGCGAGTAGGCCCGCGCCACGCGCGCGCCGTGCGCCTGGGCGGTGGCGGCCGCCATCTCGGCCAGGGCCAGGTACTGCGGCGTGAGCTCCTCACCTACCGGGCCGACGATGATCGCCACCTTCGGGCCGGGGGTCCGGGCCGCCACCGGGGCCGCCGATACGGTGACCAGGACGAGCGCTGCCACGAGTGCGACAACCAGCCGCGATGCGAAGCTGGGTACGTGATTCGATCCGGGCACTTCGAGAACTGGCTGCAAGAGGGAGCGCAAATGTAGGAGGCCGCACTCCCGCAGGCAAGAGAGCGAGCGTCAGCTCGGCGTCACGCTCTCCTCCAGCGCGACCCGCACCACGTCCGCCGCCGCCATCTCCAGGGCCAGCAGCTGCGCCAGTCCGCCGGGGTGAGGAACGCGGCCGGTGGCCAGGGCGAAGGCCGTGTCGCCGTCGAGCAGGGTGTGGGCCGGCTGTACCGCCCGCGCGATGCCGTCGTGCGCGGCTTCGGCGAGGCGGCGGCACTGGGCCCGGTCCAGGACCGCATCGGTGGCGACCACCACCAGCACGGTGTTCGCAGCCGGGGGCTCCTCGTCAGGCGCGTCGCCGATCGGGATGCCGGCGATGATCGCCCCGTCGCGGCCGACCACGTTGCCGATCGCGTTGTTCACCACCAGCGCAGCAAGCGTGACGCCGCCCTCCAGCCGCACGCCCGCCGAGCCGATCCCGCCGGGCCGCGCATGCTCCATTCCCGCCAGCTTGGCGACGGTGGCGCCGGTTCCCGCGCCGATGCGCCCGGACATCGAGCCGCTGCCGGCCTCCGCGGCCAGGCAGGCAGCATAGCCGTCGTCCGGCCCGGGAGCCGCATCCGGGGAGCCGACGCCGAGGTCGAAGATGATCGCCGCCGGGACGATCGGGACGCGGCGGACGCCGGTGTCGTAGCCGGCCCCGCGCTCCGCGAGGAAGCGCATCACCCCGTCCGCCGCGGCGAGGCCGAAGGCGGAGCCGCCCGCCAGGCAGACCGCGTCCACGAGCTCGATGAGGGCGGTCGGCCGCATGAGGTCCGTCTCCCGCGTCCCGGGCGCCGCGCCGCGAACGTCCACACCCGCCACGGCGCCGCCCTCGGCGAGGACAACGGTGCAGCCGGTCATCCCGGCCGTGTCGGTCTGGTGCCCGACCCGGATGCCCGGCACGTCCCGCAGGCTGAGCGACGGGTCGGGGGACATCGGTCCGCTCACAGCTCGAGCTCGTACACGAGCTCGCGACCGTCGTCGGGGTCCCATTGCTCGCCGGTGTGCCGGAAGCCGAGCTTGGCGATGAGGTTGAGGGATCGCTCGTTGTCCGGCGCCACGCTGGCGCGGAAGCGACGCACGCCGTGGACGCGCTGCGCCCAGTTGAACATGGCCCGCACCGCCTCGATCGCGTAGCCCCGGCCGCGCGCGGCCGGCAGCAGCGTGTACCCGATCTCGACCTGCCGCGACTCGCTCGGGCCGCCATGGAAGTTCAGGTAGCCGATGGCCTCGCGAGGCATGCCCGGTTCGTCGCGGACGATGGCACGCAGCAGCCACGGGGCATCCGACGGCCGCTCGATCAGCTGCTTCGCGCGCAGCCCGGCCAGCCCGCGCACGTCGTCGACCCAGGCCGACCCGATGGCCGCGTTCAGCTCCGCGGCCAGGCCGGTCGCGTCGCCGGCAGCCACCGCGTCGAGCTGCGCCGGCGTCAGGAGGACGATCTCGAGGCGGTCGCTGCGGACGGTGCGGTCATCGGCCGGCGCCGGCGGGTCGGCCACGTCAGCGGTGGTTGTAGAACTCGACGCGCCAGCGCCACTCGCTCCCGTCGGGTGCGTTCCACCATTCCACCATGGTGCCCACCTCGCCGCCGGGCAGGATGACGAGCGCGCCGAGGTCGTCCTCGGTCGGCCAGCGATCCTCGCGCACGACCTGGCCGCCCTCCACCGCCAGGCGGGTCATGGGCAGGTAGCCGCCCGCGCGGGTCACCTCCGATCGGGCGCGCACGGGCCCGTCCAAACGCCGGACGGTGACGTCGAGCTTCTTCGGGGCGGCGTGCACCCAGAGCACATCGGTCGGGTCGAGGCGGCCGCGGGCGAAGGGCAGCCCGGTCGCGGCGGCACCGGGATACCAGAGGTCCCAGATCTCGAGCGGATGCGGGTCGATCATCGGCGGCTCCTGGCGGGGGTGACGGGCGACAGCGTAGGTCGCCCGTCAGCGCGCCGCCACCCCCAGCGACCCGCAGCCCGTCAGGCGGCGGAGCCGAACAGCTCGCGGCGCGCGCTCTCCTTGCGCTGGGCCATCCGCTCGCCGAGCTCGGCCAGCTCATCGGCGTCGAAGACCTGGCGGGCCTGCTTGAACATCTCGCCCTCCTCCTCCTCGATGTGGTGCTCGATGTTCTCGGCCATGACCTTCGCCTTCGGGCCGAACGCCTCGTCGGTCGGGTCGAGGCCCTCCAGCTCGCCCATGATCTCGTCGACGACGTGGTGCTCCTCGTAGCCCTCGAGGACGATCTCCTTCGCCTTCGGGTGCTCCTTCAGCGCCGGGTAGAAGATCTCCTCCTCGATCACCTCGTGAACGGTGAGCTCCATCTTGATCCGGCTGAAGAGCTCGCCGCGGGTCTTCTCGGCCCGATCGGTCGTCTCTTTGATCTCGGCAAGAAGCTTCTTCAGCGCGTCGTGGTCCTCGGTGAGCAGCGTGATGGCGTCCATCGGGTTCCCCTGTGTGGTGTGTGAGTGGTCAGGCGCCTCGCAGTGCAGGAATCGGTCCAGTTCCGGCTCCGTCGGATGACGTAGGTCCGTTGGCGTCGTTCGGCCGTGGGCGCCCGAGCGACGGCCCCCTACCGTTGGCGGGCACTGGGGACCGATAGCGAGGCAACCGCCGTGGACATCGCGACTCCGTACGACCGCTTCATGGACTTCATCAACCGCGTCGCCGCCATCGGGGATCGGCCGGACGACGACGGGGACCTGCTCGTTCGCAAGCATGCCCTGGCCATCACCATGGTCGGGCTCATCCCGGCCAGCCTGACCTGGATGGTGATCGGCTTCGCGATCGATCGTCCGTTGCTCGCCGCGTCATCGGTGTACTTCGCGGTGGCGATGCTCGTCGGCCTGCTGGCGCTCGCCCGGCTTAGGGACTTCACCCGGATCGTCGGGTCGCTGCTCGGCGCCGGCATGGTCTACGTCTTCCTCGGCCACATCTCGCTCGGCGGCCTCGTGGCCGGCGGCGCGCCGCTGATCTGGGGCATCCTGGCGCCGGTCTCGGCGGTCCTCTACTTCGACGGCAATCGCAGCCTGAAGTGGTTCGGGGCATATGCCACCATGGTCATCGCCTCGATGGTGCTCGACGGCTGGATCACGACGTTCGTGCCCCCGAGCTGGTCCGCGCCGCCGATGTGGCTGCTCGCCTACAACCTGCTCGGCCCGGCGCTCATCGTGCTGGTCCTCGTGCGTTACGTCGACGGCCAGCGCCTTGCCGCGCAGCGCCAGTCGCGTGAGCTGCTGCATGACATGCTGCCGGCCAGGATCGCCGAACGCCTGGGGCGCGGGGAGCGGCTCATCGTCGACAACCATCCCGCCGCGAGCGTCGTCTTCGCTGACGTCGCCGGCTTCACCAGCCTGGCGGCCACGACTCCGCCACGCGAGCTGCTCCTCATCCTGAACCAGCTCTTCTCGATCTTCGACCGACTCGCGGCACGCCACGGGCTGGAGAAGATCAAGACCATGGGCGACCAGTACATCGCCGTGGCCGGCGCTCCGACGCCGCGGGCGGACCATGCGCGTGCAGCCACCGAGATGGCGATCGAGATGCATCGGGCGGTGGCACGCCTGGGCGGCCTGCGCCGGCGCGGGATCCGGCTGCGGGTGGGCGTCGCGTCCGGCCCGATCATGGCCGGCGTCATCGGCGAGGACAAGTGGGCCTACGACATCTGGGGCGACACCGTGAACGTGGCTTCGCGCATGGAGTCATACGGCGTGGCCGGCATGGTCCAGCTGGCGCCCTCCACCCGCGAGCTGCTCGACGACTCCCTTCCGCTCACGCTGCGCACGGTGGACGTCAAGGGCAAGGGCCTGATGGCGACCTATCTCGTCGACCCGGCCGAGGCGCCGAAGTTCTATCACCGGCCGAGCGTCCTCGACGACGGCAACGATGCCGCCGCGGACGCGGCGCGGGCCGCCACGGACCAGCCGGCGGTGGTC
>DATBIK010000105.1:0-7913 GCA_036556985.1 Candidatus Limnocylindria bacterium
GGTCACCTCCTCGCCGCGGTGGGCGGGCAGGCAGTGGAGGAAGATCGCGCCCGGATCGGCCTCGTCCATGAGCGCCGGCGTGACGGTGTAGCCGGCGAACGACGCGCGGCGTGCCTCCTGCTCGGCCTCGTGGCCCATCGAGGTCCAGACGTCGGCGTACACCGCGTCGGCGCCCCGAACCGCCTCGTGCGGATCGGCGGTGAGCACGATCGAGCCGCCGGTCACCGCCGCCAGCCGGCGGGCATCGGCCACGACCGACGGGGAGGGCTCGTACCCGGCCGGGGTGGCGAGCCGCAGCTCGAAGCCGGTGAGCGCGGCGGCCTGGACGAGGGAGTGCGCCACGTTGTCGCCGTCGCCCACGAAGGCCACCGCCAGCCCGGCGAGGTGACCGTACTCCTCGCGCAGGGTGAGGACGTCGGCGAGCGCCTGGCAGGGGTGGTGGTCATCGGTCAGGGCGTTGACGACCGGGACCGTGGCGTGCTGCGCCAGCTCCTCGACCGACGCCTGCGCGAAGGTGCGGATGACGATGGCGTCGAGGTAGCGCGACAGGGTGCGGGCGGTGTCTGCGATCGTCTCGCCGCGACCGAGCTGCAGCTCGTCGGGCCGGAGCGCGATCGGCAGCATGCCGAGCCGCCAGGCGGCGGCCTCGAAGCTCACCCGGGTCCGGGTCGAGGGCTTGTGGAAGATGAGGCCGATGCGCCCGCCGTCGAGCGCCCCCCGCGCCAGTGTCCGGTCACGCTTGAAGCGCTCGGAAAGATCGAGCAACGCCTCGATGCCCGCGCTGTCGAAGGCGTCGAAGGTGAGGAAGTCGGCCGGCACCGCCAGGTGGACGGGAGGTGGGGTGAGCCGCGCGGCCATGGACGCCTCCTTGCGCAGCGAGATGAACCGCGCGGGGCGGCAGGCGGCCCCGCGCGCAGTCGGAGCATCCCCGCGGCCGGCGACCCGGGGTAGTGCCGTTCGGCCCGGCCCGAGCGGGCCATCGTGCGGGTGTGTAGGGTGGGTGGATGACCGCGCTCCCGCGTGAGCGGCTCGCCGCGCTCGCTGCGCGCCACGGCCTCGACGTCGTGGGCGTCACCGATGCCGTGCCGCTGCCCGACGACCGCGCGCGGATGGAAGCCAGCGCGGAGGCGGGTCGCATGGCACGCATGGAGTGGATGGGCGGCGACCGCCCGCGGCTGGCAACCGATCCCCGTGCCCACGACCCGGCGGCGCGCTCGGTCATCGTCGTCGCGGCGCCGTACGCCGGCTCCGATCGCGCGGGCTGGGATGCGGCGCCGGACGCGCTGCATGCGGCGCTCGGCGAGGTGCTCTCCGGGGCGCCCGCCGAACCGGCCGGGAAGATCGCCCGCTACGCGCTCGGCAGCGACTACCACCAGGCCCTCCGCGCCCGGCTCGAGGCTCTCGCCGCCGACGTCCGCGCCGAAGGGCTGCCTACGGGCGAGGTCGCCTACGTCGACGACCGACCGCTCGCCGAGCGCGCGCTCGCCGCGCGCGGCGGCCTGGGCTGGATCGGGAAGAACACGAACCTGCTGACCCACCGTCGGGCCGGGTCGTGGGTGTTCCTCGGCGCGCTCCTCAGCTCGGCCGAGCTGCCTGCCGACGAGCCGCTCCGCTCGAGCTGCGGCGGGTGCACGCGCTGCCTCGACGGCTGCCCTACCGGCGCGCTCATCGGTCCGCAGTCGATCGACGCCCGCCGCTGCATCAGCTACCTGACCATCGAGCATCCCGGCGCCTTCACGGCCTGGGAGGCCGAGGCCATCGGCGACTGGATCTTCGGCTGCGACGTCTGCCAGGAGGTCTGCCCGGTCAACGCCGATGCCGACGACACCGGCCCGCTGCGCGTACCGCTGCTGCCGCTCATCGCCTGGCTGCTGCCGCTCGGAACGCGCGCCTTCGCGAGGGCGGTGGGGGAGACCGCGCTCACCCGCGCGGGGCGGCACCGGCTGCTGCGCAATGCCATCGCGGCCGTGGCCAACGCCGGACCGATGCCTCCCGACGCCCTGCCGCTCCTCGAGCGTGCGGCCTCGGACCGGCGACCGGAGGTGACCGCGCAGGCGCAGGCAGCGCTCGGACGCGCACGCTGAGGGGCCCGCGTCGCGTGACGCGGGCCCCTCGTAGTCGGAGATGAGGCGTGGGTCAGATATCGGCCGGGATGAGCACCCGATCGATGGTGTGGATCACGCCGTTGTCGGCCTTGATGTTGATCTGCCACGGGACGAGCCGCGGATTGCGCAGGTCCGGGTCGTAGTCGCGCAGCGTGATCAGGCGTGGCCGGATCACCGCGCCCTCGAGCAGGGTCGGGATGCGGCGGCTGAGCAGCACCCGGATCGGACCGTAGTAGTCCGGCGACACGTGGTAGAGCAGGATGCTGGTCAGCACCGGCAACGGGTCGCCGCCGCCGAGGTTGGTGAGGGCCGCCACGAGGAAGTTCCAGGCGCCGGCCTCGCTCCGCCCTTCGTACCCGAGGTCGCGGGCAGTGCGGATGAAGGCGCGGTCGTTCGGGGCGAAGACGGTGAAGGTCGCGTCCGGATCGGCCAGCGCGCCCTCCAGGCCAGCGGTCAGAACCGCGTTGAGGAGGATGTCGTAGTCGGCGCGGTTGCCGTCGAACTCGCCGCCGCTGGCCGCCACGATGTCGGTGATGGTGCCCCGGCCCTCGCCGCCGCCGGCGCTGGCCGCTGGCGCGATCGCCAGGAGCAGGGACAGGGACAACAGGATGGGGATGATCTTCTTCATCGGTATGTGCTCCGGTGTCTCCTCGCCATGAGATCGATCGTCGATCTCTTCGGTTGGTGGCGGGAATACGTCACTGCGCCGCGGAGCGGATCACCCGTCTGCGAGCTGTCGTGATGAGGATCTCCTGGGGTACCTTGCACCCGGCCCATCAATTGGTGAGGCCGGGCGCCTCGTGGCCCTCGCCGCGGAAGTCGCTACACTGTGGCTCCGACGTCGGGGCGTGGCGCAGTCTGGTAGCGCACTTGGCTGGGGGCCAAGGGGTCGGAGGTTCGAATCCTCTCGCCCCGACCATCCTATGACTTCGGATCGCGCGAGCGCTTGATCTCCCGCTCCAGCTCGTCCGCGCGGCGGCGCGTCTCGAGGTCGTCCGGCGCCTCACCGCGGATGCGGTCGTTCGAGCCGAGCGCATCGTTATTCCGGCGCCGGTCCGCATCCTGATCCGGGCGGGACTGCGCGGCCTGGCTCTCGTTCGTGTCCTTGCGCCAGTCGGCCCGCAGCCGGCGCGTGCGCCGCCGCCGTCCGTCGTTGGTGTCAGGCTCGGTCATGCTTCCCGCGCCCGATTCGCGGTTCCGTGGGGGCGGCATTGGCCCAGGGGTAGCGCTGGTTGGCGGTCTCCAGCACGCGCAGGAGCTCGAGGCGGGCGTCGCGGAGCTTCCTGCCCATGGCCGCGGCATCGGCCGCGTGCGCGTCGCCGCGCTGCATCTCGGATCCGACGAGGCGCTGTCCCTTGCCGTACGCCCGGATCGCGTCGTTCGCGGCGCGCGTGATGCGATTCGTCGCCTCACGGAGCAGTCGAAGCCGCTCGGACTGGCGTGACTGCTCGCCGAGCTGGGCGTCCAGGGTGCTCCCCAGCTCCTCGATGAGGGCGCTCGCCTGCTGGATGACCATCAGCTCCTGACCCCCTGCCGGATTCCGCGCGCGCGGAACGCGGGGGTGGCGCAGGCCGGTGCCGCGGGCAAGGGGAGAAGCCTGGGCTGCCGATCCGCGTGATGGTCGAGCGTCGCTCATGCAGGCTCCGTGCTCTTCTCGAATGTGTCGCGGCGCGGGCCGGTCTGAGAAGAGGCATCGGCCGAGCGGGGCCTACCGGTCACCGGCAGGCGACCAGCGTATCACGTCCCGGGGTGGCGACCCGCTAGCGGTACTCGTCGCGGTGCTCGGCGCGGTCCTTGGCGAGCGTGCGCTCGAAGATGTCGAGCGTTTCCTCCACCGTGTTGCCGGCTTCCTCGGCGGCGGCCTTTAGATCCTCGTATCGAATGTGCGCAGGGCCCATGTCGAGATGGGCCTGCATGCACCCACAGGTGAGACACATGTCGGTCTCCTTGCAGCAAGAAGCCGACCAGCAAAGTGGTCGGCGGGTCAGTCCCGACGACGGCGGGCCTGGATGCCGATGTAGAGGCCGGTCACCACGATGATGAGCACCGCGGCGCCGACGATGATGGGGGCGAGCTGATCCATCGGTACACCCTAGCCTACGTCAATGCATGAGCCGGCGGACCGACTACCTGGGGGAGAGGTAGCTGAACCGCCGGCTCACGCCTACTGTACGCCGCCCGCGTGCGGGCGGGAAGGGACTTTGGCGTTACCAGCGCGGCAACGGACGATGCGCGGGCCCCCTCGTCGCCGCGGCTGGCTGTGAGGCGGCGACCGGAAGGTCACTGCGAAGCGCCGCTTCCACGGCTCCCACGAGGACGCTGTGGTCCCCGCCCACGCTCACAGTTGCGTCAGTCCTCGACCAGCGGCAGGTCCACGAGGTGCTCGGCCAGGAACCAGACCTGCATCTCGTGGCGGCGCAGGACATCGCCCATGAGCAGGTCGTTCGTGCCCCAGTCCTTGTTCTCCTCGGTGGCCTCGATGCCCTTCCGCACCTTGCCGATGATGAGCCGATGTGCCTCGAGCAGGCGCGTGATCATGGCCGGCACGTCCTCGGCGCCGTCCGGGGCGCGCTCGATGGTCGTCAGCTCCGCGGCGTGGCGGGGATCGCCGACCGCGATGCCGCCGAGCATCTGGACCCGCTCGGCCAGCTCGTCCACAAGCTCCTGCTGCTCCTCGGCATGCTTGTCGAAGAGGAGATGGAGCTGGTAGAAGGTCGGGCCGACCACGTTCCAGTGGTGCTTCTTGTAGAGCGCGTAGAGGACGAGGCTGTCGGCCAGGATCTCGTTCAGCAGGCCGCAGCTCTCCGTGCGGGCGCGGGCGTCGAGCTCGATCGGCAGATCGAGCACGGTGCCGAAACGATGGACTTCCTTGCCGAGCCGCGCGTAGTGCGGGGCCGCGGGGTCGCCGCTGCCGTTGCGCCCGGTGCGCGTCGGCGTCGCGGCACGGGGTCGGGTCGTGGTCGCCATGTGGGAAGCCTCCTCGGGGTCGAATGCTGTTCGGGACGAGGGTCCGATGCCTGCAGGACCCCTGCCAGTGCCGGAGGTCACCAATGGGTATCCTCGCGCCCATGCTTCGCGCAGCACCGCAACGCAGCGGCCCCTGGCCGCGCGCCGGCCTGGTGGCCGCCGTGGCCGTCTTCGCCATCGCGATGGCGTACCTCGAGTCGGCCGTGGTCGTGTACCTGCGCGAGGCACTCGGCGTCGGCACCGGCGACGTCTTCCCGATCGACCTCGAGAGCGAGCTGAGCGGCCGCCTGGGCTGGATCGAGGTCGGCCGCGAGGCCGCGACGCTGCTCATGATCGGCGGCATCGGCTGGGTCGCCGGTCGCACCGGGCTGGAGCGGCTGGCCTGGGCGGCGGTCGTGTTCGGCGTCTGGGACATCGGCTACTACTTCTGGCTGTGGGTCTTCTCCGGCTGGCCGGAGAGCCTCCTGACGTGGGACCTGCTCTTCCTCATCCCGGCGCCGTGGGCCGGTCCGGTCTGGGCGCCGATGGCCGTCAGCCTGGCGCTGGTGGGCTTCGGGCTGGCGATGGCCGGCCGCTACCGGGCGGGGCTGGCGCCCACGGCCGGCGTGGGGCCGTTGGCCGGGCTCGTGGTTGGCGGTGCGGTGGTGGTCGTCAGCTTCCTGACCAACGCGGCGCTCGTGCTCGACGCGGGAGTGCCCACCGACTTCGCCTGGCCGATCTTCGCGGCGGGGATGGGCATCGGCATCGGCTCGGCGCTCGCGATCCTGCGCTCCGCCCGATAGCCCGATAATCACGCTCATGCTCGAGCCGGGCCTGACCGCCGTCCTGCGACCGGAGTTCCCGCTGCACACGGCGCGGCTCCTGCTGCGGCCGTTCGATGACGGCGACCTCGAGGCGCTGCACTCCATGCAGAGCGATCCGGCGGTGTCGCGCTACCTGTACTGGGAGGCGCGGTCGCTCGACGAGGTGCGACAGCAGCTGGAGCGCCTGAAGCCGATGACCCGCATCGACGAGGAGTCGGACTCGCTCCGCCTCGCCGCGGTGCTGCGCGACGGCGGCACCCTGGTGGGCGACTACAGCCTGCGGCTCGAGAGCCGGGAGCACCGGCAGGGGGAGATCGGCTTCATCACCCACCCTGCGCACCAGGGGCGCGGCTACGCCACCGAGGGCAGCCTCGTCCTCCTGCGGCTGGGGTTCGAGGTGCTCGGGCTGCACCGCATCTTCGGCAGCTGCGACGCCCGCAACGTCGGCTCGGCGCGGGTCATGGAGCGGCTCGGCATGCGGCAGGAGGCGCACTTCCGGCACAGCGAGATCTTCAAGGGCGCGTGGGGCGACGAGCTCATCTACGCCATGCTCGAGGACGAATGGCGCGAGCGCGGCCACCCTGCGCCGCGCGCCCCGATGGCGTAGGCTTGGCAGCGACCGCGTCTGCGCTCCTCCTGGCCGCCACGACGACACCCGCACGCGCTCGCCAGCGAACGCGGTCCCGAACGTCCGAGCGCCGCGTCATCTCGTGGAGGTCCCTCATGGCCGATGCGCTCGGCCCGCTCGCCGCGGGTTACGGCGTCCTGATGGCCGTCTCACCCATGCTCCAGATCCGGCGCATGTTCGCGACGCGATCTTCGTCCGACGTCTCGCTCGCGTACCTCGGCGTGCTCGAGGTCGGCTTCGGGCTGTGGATCGCGTACGGCTTCGCGCTCGGCAACTGGGCGCTCATCGTGCCGAACTGCGTCGCCTTCGGCGTGGGGCTGGCCACGATCCTCGTCGCGCTCCGGCTGCGCCGGGACGGCTAGCATGGCGGCGTGAACGCGCCGCCCGAGCCGATCGCGCTGCCCCAGCGCCCGCCGTTCACGCTGCGCGCCCGGCTGCTGACGCCGCTCGATGACGGGGGCACGCTCCACCTGCCCGATGCGCGCCTCGACGTCGACGCGGACGGCCGCCTGGCGGCCGTCGCGGCCTGGACCGATGGCGCGGCCACGGCATCGGTCCTTGACCTGCGCCCCATGGTGGTCATGCCCGGCCTGGTCGACCTCCACGTCCACCTGCCGCAGGTTCCGAACGCCGGCCTGGGGTCGGGGATGGAGCTCCTCGACTGGTTGGACCGCTACATCTTTCCGCTCGAGCAGGCCTATACGCGCGAGGTGGCGGAGACGCAGGCGCCCCTGGTGTTCCGCGCCCTCGCGGCGGCCGGAACGACGACCATCTCCGCGTACGCCGCGCTCTGGCCGGACAGCACCGACGCCTGCTTCGCCGCCGCCGAGTCGCACGGCATCCGGGCGGTGATCGGCAAGGTGATGATGGACCGCATCACCTACGACGCCGGGATCGCCCGATCGGACATCCTGGACGTGTCGGTGCGCCAGTCGGCCGAGCTGTGCGAGCGCTGGCACGGGGCCGACGGCGGGCGGCTGCGGTACGCCTTCACGCCGCGCTTCGCGGTCTCGTGCAGCGAGGCGATGCTCGCCGAGTCGGCACGGCTCGCCGCGCACTACGGGGCGTACTGGCAGACACACCTCGCCGAGGACGCCGGCGAGTGCGACACCGTCCAGCGACTCTTCCCGTCGTCGCGCGACTACCTCGACGTCTACGAGCGGGCCGGCGGCCTCTCCGAGCGCGCGATCCTGGCCCACGCCATCCACCTCTCCGACTCCGAGGTGGAGCGGCTGGCGGCGTCCGGGGCGAAGGTGGCGCACTGCCCGGCGTCGAACCTGTTCCTGTCGAGCGGCATGATGCCGCTCGCCCGCTACCGCGCCGCCGGCGTCCCGGTGGGCCTCGGTTCCGACCTGGCCGCGGGACCGGAGCTGTCGATCTTCAGCGTCATGCGCGCCGCGGCCGTCACGC
>DATBIK010000106.1:0-28689 GCA_036556985.1 Candidatus Limnocylindria bacterium
CGGGCAGCAGGTCACGGTTCAGCGCAAGCTCGACCAGGGCGCCGTCCCGCGCCACCGTGGCCGCCAGCGTGGCCGACGACAGGTGGGCGGAGCTGACCATGACGAGGGCGCCGGCGGTGATCCCGACCAGCACGAGGAAGACCCCGTACACGAGCACCAGCAGCATCGGCCGGTGCCTGCCTGCCCGTACCATGTGGCGAAGGTAACCGTGGACTCCGGTTCAGACGATAGGACGATCGGAGCCTGGGTCACGCGTGCGCGCACGCACCGCCCGCAACGGCGTCGGGCAGACCGTACAAACGTGGGACCCGGGGGTACCCCGGTACCGTGTTCCCTCAGGCCAGCCTGCGTCGGGCGCGCTGCGCGGCGACGAGCCGCCGCGCATCGGCCTCGGGGAGGTACTTCACCGCCTCGCGGACGGTGAGGCCCGCGGCGCGATCGGTGCGCGCGGCGAGCCACGCCGCCACGTCGGCGGGACGGCGCTTCCCGGCCTCGCGCAGCACCCAGCCGATGGCCTTGCGAATGAAGAACTCCTTCTCGTCGAGCATCGTGTCGGCGTAGCCCGCGAACCGATCCAGGGGCGCGCCGTCACGGATCGGGAGAAGCTGCGACAGCAGCGCCGAGCGCCGGACCCACAAGTCGTCGTCCGTGGCCCACCGATCGAGCACCTCGCCCGCGCCAGGCGCGCCGGCGCAGATCGGTCCCACGACGTTCGCAGCCAGGGCGTCGACGTAAGCCCACGTGCGCGACTCGCGGATGAGGCGCTCGAGGAGCGGCAGGTCGGCCGGCCCGAGCAGCTGCCGGTGCCGTTCGAGCAGGACGACACTGGCCATCCGACGCTCATGCACCGGCGCCGCCCACAGCGCCTCCGCCAGCGCGACGAGGGTGTCATGGTCGGTGATGGGCTCGGCCACCGTGAACGAGCGCACCGCGCGCTCGATCTGGGGCAGCGTCGCGCCGTGGAAGGCGAGGTCGCTCTTCAGGTAGCGCTTCTCCCCGACTGCGCGCTCCGGCGAGCCCTGCGCACGAAGCTCCTCCTCGAGCTGGTCGGCGGCGGCTCGCGCGTCCACGGCGCCCAGTCTAGTGTTGGGCCGAGATGGAACACGGAACGCCCAACTCGCTGAACCGCCTGGCGGTGCGAGCTACGACCCACTGCCTGACCGGATGCGCGATCGGCGAGGTGCTCGGACTCGTCATCGGGACGGCGCTCGGGCTCGCCACGCTGGCGACCCTGGCGATCGCGATAGGGCTGGCCTTCTTCTTCGGGTACGCCCTCACCATGCGCCCGCTCATCGGCTCCGGTATGGCCTTCGCCGAGGCGACGAAGCTGGCGCTCGCCGCCGACACGTTGTCCATCACGGTCATGGAGATCACCGACAACGCGATCCTGCTCGTCATCCCCGGCGCCATGGACGCCGGCCTGGCCGACCTGCTGTTCTGGGGCAGCCTGGCGGTCGCGCTCGGCATCGCCTGGGTCGTTGCCTTCCCGGCAAACCGCTGGCTCATCGCGCGGGGACGCGGCCACGCGGTGGTGCACGGCGCGCACGACGAAGACCACGATCCGGCGTCGGGCGGGGACCTTCGCTAGACTCGGCGCATGGCCTCACCCACGGCGCGCGACTTCTCGGCGCTCGGCGAGCTCGGCGTCGTCGGCGGCGGGAATGGCCACGCAGCGCCCAGCGACGTCATGTACCCCGGCGGACCGGCCCTCGACGGCGGCCTGCTCGCCCCCGGCGACCCGATCCCGGAGAACGCCGGCCCCGGCGGACGGCGGCCCGAGTGGCTGAAGGTGCGCGTCGGCGCCGGCGCCACGTACGCGTCGGTAAGCCGTCTCATGCGGGCCGAGGCGCTGAACACCGTGTGCGAGGAGGCACGCTGCCCGAACCAGGGCGAGTGCTGGGCGCTCGGCACGGCCACCTTCATGGTCCTCGGCAGCGTCTGCACCCGGAACTGCGGCTTCTGCGCCATCGACACCGGCCGCCCGCCGGTCGCCGACCTCGACGAGCCGCGGCGCGTCGCCGACGCGGCCCGGATCATGGGCCTGAAGCACGCGGTGGTGACCATGGTCGCCCGCGACGACCTGCCCGATGGCGGGGCCGGCATCGTGGCCGACACGATCCGCCAGATTCGCCTCGCCTCACCGGCGACGAGCATCGAGGTGCTGATCTCCGACCTGAACGGCCGCGCGGCCGACATCCGCACCGTGGTCGAGGCGCAGCCGGAGATCCTCAACCATAACGTCGAGACGGTCCCGCGCCTCCAGCGCCCGGTGCGTCGCCGGGCGCGGTGGGATCGGTCCGTCTCGGTCCTGACCCAGGGACGGGCATTCGCCCGCGACATCGGCTTCGACGGGATGGTGACGAAGACCGGGCTCATGGTCGGCCTGGGGGAGACCTGGGACGAGCTCGTCGAGGCGATGCGGCTGCTCCGCGACGCGGACGTCGACGTGCTGACCATCGGCCAGTACCTGCGCCCCAGCCGCCAGCACCTGCCGCTGGTGAAGTACTACACCCCCGCGGAATTCATGAGCCTGCGGCGCATCGGCCTGGAGATGGGCTTCCGGCACGTCCAGTCCGGGCCGCTGGTGCGCTCGAGCTACCACGCGGCGGAGCAGGTGCCCGGTCCGGCGACCGCTGCGGCGTCGTAGCCGTGGCGGACCGAGCTGCCAGGAGCCGATCCGGATGGCGTCAGCGATTATGACGTTAGTGATATATCGGCTGATGGGCACCACCCAGCCCGCCTGCCGCAGCGCGCGATGACGACCGGCACCCGATTCCGTGACATCAGCCGGCCTGCGGCCGGGCCCCAGTCACGCCCGCGGCTGCGCAGGCCGCGCCGCGAGCTTCCGTACCGTCCGGCCAGCGACGAGCACCCGCTCCTCGCCGCGCACGGCGGCCTTCTCACCGTCGAGCGGCTGGGCACGGTCCCCTACCTCCCCGCCTGGGAGCTCCAGGACGAGCTCGCCGCGCAGCGCCGCGAGCGGCGCATCGGCGACCGGCTGCTGCTGCTCGAGCACTTCCCGGTGTACACCATCGGGCGCGGCGGGGACGAGGCCAACCTGCTCGCCACGCCGGCGCGGCTGCGCGAGATCGGCGCGGAGTTCGTGCGGATCGACCGCGGCGGCGACATCACCTTCCACGGCCCAGGCCAGCTCGTCGCATACCCGATCGTCGAGCTGCGCGACCCGCTCGACCTGCGCCGCTACGTCCGCGCCCTGGAGTCGGCGATCGTCGACACCGCCGCGGCCTTTGGCGTTGCCGCCGGCCGGGTGGAGGGACTCACCGGCGTGTGGGTCGAGGGCGAGCGGAAGCTGGCCGCCATCGGCGTCCGCGTCCGGCGCGCCGTCACCACCCACGGCCTGGCGCTGAACGTGAACACCGAGCTGCGCTGGTTCGACGAGATGATCCCGTGCGGCATCCGCGACAAGGAGGTCACCTCGCTGGCTCGGGAGCTCGGCCAGGCGGTGCCGATGGGCGAGGTCGAGGCCGCACTCGCCCCCGCGCTCGCCAGGCACTTCGGCGTGCGCACGGCGGACGGGCCGACGGGGCCGATCGGTCCGGCCGGCGCCAGCGAGCAGTGAGCGGCCCGCGGATCGAGGTCGGTGCCTTCGGCCCGTGGCAGACGAACGCCTACCTGGTCTGGGATGGCACCTCGCCTGAGGCCTTGGTCCTGGACCCGGGCATGGACGCGGCCGGCCACTTGATGGAGCGGGTGGCGGAGAACGGGCTGCGGCTGCACGTCATCGGGAACTCGCACGGCCATGTCGACCACATTTACGACAACGCGCCGCTGAAGCGCGCGAGCGGCGCGCCGCTCGCGATCCATCCCGACGACGCCTACCGCCTCGACGGTCGCAATTCCTACGGCTTCGCGGTCGAGCCTTCCACGCCGGATCGCGATCTGCGCGAAGGGGAGCAGCTGCGCGTCGGCAACCTCGTCTTCGACGTCCTCCACACGCCCGGCCACACCGAAGGGAGCGTCTGCCTCTACGAAGAGCGCCACGCGCTGCTGCTGTCCGGCGACGTCCTGTTCGCCGGTTCCTACGGCCGGACCGATCTGCCCGGCGGCTCCGACGCGGACATGGTCGCCAGCCTGGCGCGTCTGGCCCGCGACCTGCCCGATGGCGTGCGCGTCCTCCCGGGCCACGGGCCGGAGACGACGATCGGGCAGGAGCGGCCCTGGTTGGAGCGCATCGCGGCCGCGGGGCGGCTGCTCATCCCCGGCTGAGTGTTCCGGCGCGGGATACCTGGCGGTTTGCGCCGGCCCAACTACCATGATGCTCTGCCACGACAGGAGGAGCACCGCATGGCGAAGCTGCGCATCACCCGGCTCGGCCACGGCGGCATCCTGTATCGGTCCCCCGCCGACAAATGGGTGTGGGTCGACCGCTGGGGAGCCGCCCCGAACTTCGCGGAGGAGTTCCGCACGCCCGAGCAGGTCGACGTCATTGCCCCGACCCACGGCCACTTCGACCACATCGGGGACGACGGGGCCGACGTCCTGGAGCTCGCCGAGCACGGCGGCCAGCTCATCGGGAGCCACGAGATGAGCGTCTTCTTCATCGGCAAGGGCATCGAGGGCGCGGTGGGCATGAACAAGGGCGGCCGCGTCGAAGCGGCCGGCATCGGCTTCACGATGGTGCACGCCGAGCATTCCGGCGGCGCCACCGTCACCGATGCCGACCCGGCGGTCACCCGCGACCTCGGCTGCTGGGGCTGGGTCATCGAGTTCGAGGACGGCACCCGCGTCTACCACTCCGGCGACACCGACCTGTTCGGCGACATGGCGCTCGTGAAGGACCGATGGGCCCCGTCGATCGCGGTGCTGCCCATCGGGGGCCACTACACCATGGGCCCGGCCGATGCCGCACGCGCGGTGGCGCTGTGCGGCGCGCGCACCGTCATCCCCGTCCATTACGGAACGTTCCCGATCCTGGCCGGCACGCCCGACGAGCTCATCAGCCATACCGATGCCGACGTCGTGGCGCTCGAGCCCGGCGAGACCTGGGAGGTCTGACATGCACCTGATCCTGTCCCTCATCGCCGGCGTGGCCGGCAGCGCGTTCGGCGCGGGAGCGCGGATGCTCGTCGACGGTGCCGAGCGTGGCGCCGCGCCGGGCACGGACGGGCCCATCGTCGTGAACGGGTCGATCGTCGCCGCCCTGGCCGGCGGCCTGCTCGGCGCCATCCTCGGCGCCCGCCGCGCCTTCTGGCTGGCGGCGGTCCTGTCGGCCGCAGGTGCCGAGCGGCTCGACCGCAGGCTGCTCTCCCGCGCCGGCGTCGACTACGGCGCCCTCGTGGAGCGTGCCATGGAGACCGCGCGCCAGGCCCGGTCCGCGGCCGAGGACGCAATGAGCGGCATCGGCGACGAGGACGCGCCACCCGAAACCGCATGACGCGGGTCGCGCTGGAGGCCGGCGCCAAGCGGACCTTCGCGGTCGCCGTCGAGTGGCCCGGGTGGGCACGCTCCGGCCGCGACGAGGAGGCGGCGCTCAGCGCCCTCGCCGAGTACGCGCCGCGCTACGCCGACGCGGTCAGCGAACCGAACCTGGCTGATGCCGGGCCGTACGAGGTCGTCGCGCGGCTGGACGGCGGATCGGGCACCGACTTCGGCGTCCCCAGCTCGACCCTGGACGAGGAGGACGCGCCGCTCGACGGCGCCGACCTGGTCCGGATGCGCCGCCTTCTGGAGGCCGCCTGGGCCTGCTTCGACGACGCCGCGCGGCGCGCGGTCGGGAAGGAGCTGCGCACCGGGCCGCGCGGGGGCGGGCGCAGTCTGGAGAAGATGACGAACCACGTCCTGGAGGCAGAGGAGGCGTACCTCACCCAGCTCGGCCGGCGCCGGCCGAAGCCGCCGGCCGCGGATCCGGCCGACCGCATGCGCCAGGTCCGCGACGCCGCGCTGGCCACGCTCGAGGCGCTCGGCCGCGGGGAGGAGCCGGAGGATCCCAGCGCCGTGCGCCGGCGCTGGTCGCCGCGCTACTTCGTGCGCCGATCGGCGTGGCACGCGCTCGACCACGCCTGGGAGCTGGAGGACCGGACCGTCCGCTGAGGGAAAGGCGGGCGTCAGCGCCAGATCGGCGCGTACGGGTGCTCGCCCGCGATGAGCTCGCCCGCCGCGAAGCGCTCGAAGCGGTAGATCCCGAGGTCCACGTCCCGCGAGCTGCCGGTCGTGATGAGCTGGGCCAGCGCGGCTCCCACGGCCGGGGCGATCTTGAAGCCGGTCCCCGAGAAGCCGGTGTCCAGGAACAGGCCGTCCGGACCCGCCGGCCCGATCACCGGGTGAAAGTCCGGCGTGATGCCGTCCTGGCCGCTGTGCGAGCTGTGCAGCCCGGCGTCGGCCATCGCCGGCCAGCGCTCGGCGATGCGCGCGGCGGCCTTCTCCAGGAAGCCGTGCGCCGCGGCGTCGACCGGGGCGTCCGGCGAGCCGCCCAGCGGGTTGCCGTCCTCGAGCGCCACCAGGGTCAGGTGCTCTCCCTCGGGGCGCGCGTACATCGACCGCGCGAAGTCGATGACCACCGGGTGCTTCCCGATCCCCTCCGGCCGCCGCAGGTAGGCGACGTCGTGGCGCCAGACCTGGACCGGCAGCTCCAGGCCGACACCGGCCGCAAGCGGCACGGTCCACGCCCCGGCGGCGAGCACCACGATCGGCGCCTCGATCACGCCGCGGCTGGTCTCCACGCCGGTGACCCGGCTGTTCTCGGTCCGGACCGCCGACACCGACGTGCGGGTCATGAGGCGGGCGCCGAACGCCTGGGCGGCCGCCAGCAGGCTCGTGGTCGTCATGGTCGGGTCCGCGTAGCCGGACTGCGGCTCCCAGGCGGCCACCTCCACGTCATCCACGATCGCGCCGGGCAGCTGCGCCGCCACCTCCTCCGGGCCGATGAGCTGCGTGTCGATGCCGAGCGCCTGCTGCATGGCGACGTTCGCCCGAAGGGCGGCCACCTCCTCGTGCGGGACCATCTGCACGAAGCCGGTGCGCACGAACCCTGCATCACCGCCCACCCGATCGGCCCAGTTGGCAAAGTAGGCGTGCGACAGCCAGGCCAGCTTCGCGTCCTCCGGGACGTCGTAGTGCATCCGCACCAGGCCGCTCGAGCGGCCGGTCGCGCCCCCGGCGGCGGTGCCGCGCTCGACGACGAGCGGCCGCACGCCGGCCTCGGCGAGGTGGAAGGCGAGCGAGGCGCCGTGCACCCCGGCCCCCACGATCACGGCATCGGCGCGTTCGACCATTGGCGCATCCTGACGCAGCGGCGCCCGCCACGTCCAGCCATTGCGCCCAGTGATCGCGTCAGGCCAGGTAGCCGATGTCGAACGGGCGAGGAGGGACGCCGAAGGCGCGCTCGAAGGCGTCGAGGTCGGTCGAGTTCGGCCGTGACAGAGAGGCGATCTGGTCGTGGCTCACCGGGAAGATGGGCAGGATGCGGTCGGTCACCGCGGTGATCGCGCTGAGCAGCGGCACCGGCATGCCCAGCTTCAGGCGCCGCTTGCCGGTGACGGCCATGACCCGGTCCACGATCTCCCGATAGGTGACGTACGCCGGCCCACCGATCTCGTAGACCGATCCCGCGCGCTCCGGCTCGACGAGACTGCGCTCGACGGCGATGGCGAGGTCGTCGACAGAGAGCGGCTGGAAGCGGGTGCTGCCATCGCCAGGAATGGCCACGATCCCGGGCGACCACCAGGTGAGCGTCACCTTCACGAGGTTGAAGAAGCCGTCACCCTCCCCGAACAGGAGTGACGGGCGCAGGACGACCCACTCGAGCTCCGACTCGCGGACGAGCTGCTCGCCGCGCCACTTGCTGTGCAGGTACGCCAGCCGCGGGTCGTCGCTGACGCCGAGGACGGAGAGATGGACGATGCGCCGGACCCCCGCCGCCCGGGCAGCGGCGAGCACGCGCTCCACGCCCCGCACGTTCACCTCCTCGAAGGTGCGGCCGCCCTGCTCGCGCGGGATGGCGACGAGGTGTACCACCGCCTCGGCGCCGCGCAGGCCGTCGTCCAGGCCCGCGCCCGTGGTCACGTCCGCGTCCAGCGCCTCCACCTCGCTCCCCCAGTCGGGCCGGCGCTCACCGTCACGGGAGAGGGCTCGCACCCGATGACCCTGCGTCACGAGGTGCGGCACGACGTGCCGCCCCACGAACCCGGTGGCTCCCACGACCGCGACCTGCATGCCGGCCATCCTCCTACTGAAACGTGCTACTGTCAAGTTGCACGTTATACGGTTGGGACCTGGCATCGGATCAGACGGATTCATCAGCAGGTGGCGATATCGATCAAGAAACGGCCGTTTCGTCACGATTTCACCAATGGGTGGTCAAGGTCGGGGTAGATATGGGTCGGAGCGGTCGTCCGAGGGCCACTTCTTGATCATTGTCACCACTGGCTGGTGAAGTCGGGCCGGTTGGCCGGCGAACGGCCCAGTCGGGCGCCACTTCTTGATCGTTGTCACCACGGGCTGGTGAAATCGGGCCGGGTAGCGGGGCAAGGCCTGTCCGGATACGTCACATGACCGATGAGAACCGGCCCCGGCATCGGTCTAGAATCGCGGCATGCCCCCCAGTGACCAGGTGCTCGTCCATGCCCGCGCGTTGACGAAGCGTTTCGGCGACTTCACCGCCGTCGACGGCGTCGACTTCGACGTGCGCACCGGCGAGGCCTTCGGCTTCCTGGGCCCGAACGGCGCCGGCAAGACGAGCACGATGCGCATGATCGCCTGCTCCTCGCCGATCACCGACGGCGACCTGTCGGTCATCGGCATGGACCCGCGCAGCCAGGCGGCGGAGATCAAGTCGCGCCTCGGCGTGGTGCCGCAGATCGACAACCTCGATGCCGAGCTGACCGTGCGCGAGAACCTGCTCATGTACGCCCGCTACTTCGACATCGGCAGCGACGTCGCCGCGCGCCGCGCGGACGAGTTGCTCGAGTTCGTCCAGCTCACCGAGCGGGCGAAGGATCAGGTGGAGCCGCTGTCGGGCGGGATGAAGCGGCGCCTGACGATTGCCCGCTCGCTCATCAACGAGCCGGAGCTGATCATCCTGGACGAGCCGACCACCGGCCTCGACCCGCAGGCACGGCACCTCGTCTGGGAGCGCCTCTACCGGCTGAAGCAGCGCGGGGCGACGCTCATCATCACCACGCACTACATGGACGAGGCCGAGCAGCTCTGCGACCGCCTCGTGGTCATGGACAAGGCCAAGATCGTGGCCGAGGGCTCGCCGCGGGGGCTCATCGACGAGTACTCGACCCGCGAAGTCCTCGAGATCCGCCTGACCGATGCCGTCCGCTCCACGCTGAACGGCCGGCTCGACGGCATCGCCGACCGCATCGAGGAGCTCCCCGATCGCCTGCTCCTCTACGTCGCCGATGGCGAGACCGCCCTCGAGGCGGTCCACGAGCGCCAGGTCCCGCTCGAGTCGGCGCTCGTGCGGCGCAGCAGCCTCGAAGACGTCTTCCTGCGCCTCACCGGCCGCAGCCTGATCGAGTAGCCGATGACCGTCGCCACCCTGGCCCCGGCCGCCCGCGTCCTGCAGCGCAACCTGTGGGTCTACCGGCGCACGTGGCGCGGCAGCATCCTCGGCTCCTTCCTGACCCCGCTCCTCTACCTCACCGCCATGGGCATCGGCCTCGGCGCGCTCATCACCCGCGAGGTGGCCGGGGTGGACTACGTGTCCTTCCTGGGCCCCGGGATCCTGGCCGCCACCTGCATGCAGACCGCGGTCTTCGAGTCCACCTTCCCGGTGCTCGGCAAGATCAGCTGGCGCCGCAACTACGAGGCCATGCTGGCCACCCCGCTCGACGTGCGGCACCTCGTCGCCGGCGAGCTGCTGTGGGTCGGCTTCCGGGTGCTGACCATGTCGAGCGTCTTCCTCTTCGTGCTGACCCTGTTCGGCATCGCCCGCTGGCCGAGCGCCATCCTCGCCGTCCCGGCGGCGATCCTCACCGGCCTGGCCTTCAGCTCGGTGGTCATCGCCTTCTCCGCCACGCAGCGCACCGGCGAGGGCTTCAGCTGGATGTTCCGCTTCATCATCAACCCGCTGTTCCTGTTCAGCGGCACGTTCTTCCCGCTGACCCAGCTGCCCGAGGCGGTGCAGTGGGCCGCGGCCCTGACACCCCTCTACCACGGCGTGTCGCTCGTGCGCGGCGCGGTCCTGGCGGACGCCGGCTTCCTCGGCGCCTGGCCGCTCCACATTGCCTACCTGGTCGGGATGCTGGCCATCGGGGCCTTTCTGGCGCATCGGCTCCTGAAGCGACGGCTGCAGGGATGAGGATGGACCGATGACCGCGGTCACCCGCCGCCTGCCCGCCCCCGGACCGGTCGCCCCGCTGATCGGGACGCTGCGCCGCTCGCTCCACGTGGTGCGGCGCAACATGGCGGTCTACCGGCACAGCTGGATCGTCATCGTCTCCGGCTTCTTCGAGCCGCTCTTCTACCTGCTCGGCATCGGCTACGGGCTCGGGTTCTTCGTCGAGACCGTCACCATCCGGCCGGGCTTCGAGATCCCGTATGCCGCCTTCGTGGCGCCGGGGCTGCTCGCCATGTCGAGCATGAACGGCGCGATCGCCGAGACGATCTTCAACGTCTTCTTCCGTCTCAACTACGAGCGGATCTACGAGGCCATGATGGCCACCCCGCTCGGCATCCGCGACATCGCCATCGGCGAGCTGATCTGGTCGCTGTTCCGCGGCACGCTGTACGCCGCCGCCTTCGTCGCCGTCATGGCGTTCATGGGCCTGGTCTACTCGCCGTGGGTGGTCCTCGTGGTGCCCGGCGCGATCCTGCTCGGCGCCGCGTTCAGCGCGGCGGGCCTGGCGGCCACCTCGTTCATGCGCACGGTCCAGGACTTCGACCTGCCGATGGGGCTGGTGGTGATGCCGATGTTTCTCTTCGGCGGCGTCTTCTTCCCGATCAGCATCTATCCCGAGGCCCTACGCTGGGTCATCGAGGCGCTCCCGCTGTACCGCGGCGTCCACCTCTTCCGCGGGCTGTCCACGGGCACGTTCGACGCCACCATGCTCTTCGACGTGGCCTATCTCCTCGTCTTCACCGCCGTCGGGCTGTGGATCGCGATGGCCCAGATGGAGCGCCGGCTGGTCAAGTAGCCGGAGGTCGCTCCCCTGTCTCGTGCCCGGTGAGGACCGGGAGCGCGGCGCGGATGTACTCCCAGCCGGAGACGACCGACAGGGCGGTCGCCGCGATGAGGACCCAGTAGCCGACGTTGTAGAGGGCAGCCTCGGCCCCCGCGCCGAGTGAGGACAGCGGGCCGCCGCTGGCGGCGTCGAAGGACAGCAGGACGAGCTCGATCCCGACCAGGGTGGCGAGCGTCTTACCCTTGCCCAGCGATCCGGCGGGCATGACCACCGCGGCTCCGGCGGCCACCTGTCGCACGCCCTGCACCACGAGCTCGCGCAGGACGAGGATGGCGACCATCCAGGTCGGCAGCAGGTCGACCTCCACCAGGCCGATGAGCACGCCGGCGACGAGCACCTTGTCGGCAGTGAGGTCCATGAACACGCCGAGCGGCGTGACCTGGCCACGCGATCGGGCGATGCGGCCGTCGACGAAGTCTGTCGCCGCCGCCACGCCGAAGACGATCGCGGCGAGCAGGCCGGCGCCGGCGAACGGCTGAAGCAGCAGCACGATGACCACCGGCGTGGCCGCGATCCGGAGCAGGCCCAGCAGGTTCGGGAGGGTGGTGAGCCGAGCCGCCTGCGCGCGCTGATCAGCCATCGCCGCGCACCGCCTCCCGCTCCCCGATGCGTCGCTCCGTGCCCGCTCGCAGCCGCGCGATGTTGTCGCCGTGGCTGGCGATGACGAGCGACCCGGCGGCGACCGCGTACCCGAAGGCCGGCCACGTTCCGAGGCTCGCCGCCGCGAGGACCGCGGTCGCGATCATGGCGCCGGCCGCGCCGGCCAGCGAGGCGGCCGACACGTATCGCGTGCGCCACACGATGGCGAGCATGACCGGCACCACCGCGACCACGGCCAGCGGCGCCAGGGCCAGGAGGCCGCCGCCGGTCGTCGCCACGCCCCGGCCGCCGCGGAAGCCGATGAAGACGGACCAGTTGTGCCCCACCACCGCCGCGGACCCGGCGGCGGCGGCGACCCACTCCCCGGCCGAGCCGTCGCGGAAGAGGATCCGGGCGAGGAGCACCGCGCCGACTCCCTTGGCGATGTCGAGCAGGAGCACGACCGCGCCCCAGCGCATGCCGAGCGTGCGGGTCGCGTTCGTGGCGCCGGTGCGTCGCGAGCCGAGGTCGCGGAGGTCGACGTTGCCCGCGAGGCGCCCGACGAGGAGGCCGAAGGGGATGGCGCCGAGCAGGTACCCCGCCGCGATCGCCGCGAGCGCGCCCGGGGCGCCGGTCATCGGGCTCAGCGGGACGGCGGCTGGGTGCGGTTCCCCGCCATGCGCCGTTGGGCGAGGCGCACCACCCAGGCCAGCGCCAGCCAGCCGGCGGCCACCCCGAGCCCGATGTAGCCTGCGAGCGGCATCCCGTTCGGCCACGCCATCGACAGCCCGAGCAGGCCGGCCACGGCCGCGCCGCCGAGCGACCAGGCCAGGAAGCGCCCGGTGATCATCTGGAAGGCCCCGTCGGAGCGGGCCGCGCGGCGGCGCTGGCGCGCTGGCCGACCGCGCTGCGCGGCGGCGGGCAGCTGGTACGGGTCCTGGTTCTTCGTGAGGCGCTTGTAGGCGCGTCGCTCGGCGCGTGACATCGGTCCGAGTGTACCCCGCCGTCAGTTCGCCTCGCGATCGGGCGGACGGCGGACGCCGGACGACCCCATCGGGCTCGCGCGGTCCTCCACCTTGAGCTGCACCGGATCGGTGCCGAAGATCGCGGTCAGCAGCCAGTCGATGGCGACCCGGACCTTGCGGTTCACCCCGGGCGTCCGGCTCCAGTAGTAGCCGCGCCACATGAACCACGCCAGCAGGCCGCGGACCTTGATGCCGAAGACGGTGCCCACACCGGTGTGGTGCCCGATCGAGGCCAGCTGGCCGAGCGGCGTGTAGCGGAACGGGCGCTGCTCGCGGCCCTCGACGCGGGCGACGATGTTGTCGGCCAGCGTCTTCGCCTCGCGGACCGCGTTTTGCGCGGTGGGCGCGTGGGGGCGGCCGTCCGGATCCTCGACGTTCGGGATGACCGCGCAGTCGCCTATGGCGAAGACCCCGTCACGGCTGGTCTGCATCGTCGCGGCGGTCAGCGCGCGACCGGCCTTGTCGGTCTCGATGCCGCATTCGGCGATGATCGGCGCCGGGCGCACGCCGCCGGTCCAGATCACCGTGCGGGTGCGAATCGTCTCCTTCTCGCCATCCGCCGTTTCGACCACGACCTCGTTCTCGCGGACCTCGCGGATCGCGGTCTTCAGCATGACCCGGAAGCCGCGTTCCTCCAGGTGGCGGCGCGCGTACTCGCCCATGTCCGGCGTCTGCTCGCCGAGCAGCCGGTCGCCCAGCTCGACGAGGTAGGTCCGCACCGCGCCGACATCGATCTTCGGGTAGTAGCGCTTCCGCAGGCGGCGCACGAAGTCCTCGACCTCGCCGGCGGTCTCGACCCCGCTGAACCCGCCGCCGCCGATGACGAACGTCAGCTGCGCCGCGCGCTCGTCGTCGTTCTCCTCGAGGTCGGCGCGCTCGAGCATCTCCACGATCCGGTTCCGCAGGCTGAAGGCATCGGCCAGCGTCTTCATGCCCACCGCGTGCTCTGCGATGCCCGGGATCCCGAACGTGTGCGTCACGCCGCCCAGGGCCAGCACGAGCGTGTCGTAGGTGAGCCGATGCAGGTCGCCGTCACCGCCGAGGACCGTGACCCGGCGCTCGTCGAGGTCGATCTGCTCGACGTCGGCGGTGATGCACCACGTGCTCGGCCGATGGACCATGCCGCGCAGCGGGGCCACGACGTGGCGCGGCTCGAGGACGCCGGAGCAGACCTCCGGCAGGAGCGGCGTGAACAGCATGAAGTTGTCGCGGTTCACGAGCCAGATCTCGACGTCGTCGCGCCGGCCGAGGCGGCGCTCGAGCGCTTTCACCGTCTCGACCCCGGCGAAGCCGCCGCCCAGGACCAGGACTCGGTGCGGCGCGTGCTGCCTCACGACTCAGGTCTTCCGCTGGAGGATGGCGAGGGCGTTCCCGCCGGGGTCGATGACCCAGGCGATGAGCGCGAAGCCCGCGTCGAAGATGCCGTCCACGGTCTTCAGGCCCGGCATGTCGTACTCCTGGAGCTCCACACCTCGTTCACGCAGCTCGGCGACCTCGGCGCGCAGGTCCTCGACCTCCCAGCCTGCCTTCGTCTGCGTATCGGCGGTTCCCGTCTCGCTGAGGTTCACGTTGAAGCGTGTCGAACCGGAGCGGAAATCGATCGACGCCGGCGACTCGCTGATGATCTCGAGCCCAAGGCGATCGTGGTAGAACTCGCGCGCCGCCGCGAGATCGGTCGAGAGGAACACGGGGTAGATGGGATGGTCGCCGAGCATCGTGAGCCACCTCTGCGGGCGCCATGGCGGACCCTCGCCGCCGCGGCGCATCGATCCGTACCATAGGCCACGGCCCCGCGCGCGCGTCAGGCGGCCGCGATCTCCTCGGCGATGATGGCCGCGTCCTCCCCGACGCCCAGGAACAGCGAGGACTTGCGCTTGCGGAGGAAATGGACGCCCACGAAGTGCAGGCCCGGCACGGCGGTGCTCTGCCCGTTGCGGTGGATCGGGAAGCCGTCCGCGTCGAACGCGTCCGGCCACGGCAGCCAGCCGCGGTACGCCGGCCGATAGCCGCCAGCCCAGATCACGCTGCCGAAGCGGCCGGCCGGCAGCTCGGTGGGGGCGGCAGGGTCGAAGGGCGATGGATCGGCCAGGTCCGGCACGGGCAGCCCGCGTTGCGTCGCGTGGCTGCGCACCGCACCGGCAAACTCGCGGTACAGGGCGTCGCCGAACGCCACGCTGGCCCCCAGGTCGTCGGCGAAGCGAAGCCGTCCGTCCTCGGCGCCGATGAAGCGGCCCACGAGCTGGATGCCCTGCGCCCGCAGCGTGCGGTAGTTCAGGTCATGCCCGCCGTCGCGGCCGGAGTTCTGGAGGTTCGCCACCAGCCGCGCCGACGGATGCGGCAGGGCCTCGACCGGCTGGTCCAGGAAGCCGATCTCGACCGCCCACCACACCGTGTCGCGATCGCCGATCCGGCGCGGGACCCACGGGGCGCGGCCGCAGGCGACCACCACGTCGCGGCCGGCGGCATGGAGCTCCTCGGCCAGCTGCCCGCCGGACTGGCCGAAGCCGATGACCAGGACCCCTCCCTCCGGCAGCGAGGCCGGGTTGCGGTAGCCGGCCACGTCGAGCTGGTACACGGATGCGGGCAACGACTCGGCGTGCGGGCGGTGCGGCGACTGATAGGCGCCCGAGGCGACCGCCAGACGGCGGGCATGGATCGGGCCGTCGCTGGTGGTGACGACGAACCCGCCGTCGTCGGCGCGGTCCACGGCCTCCACGGTGACGCCCTCGCGGACCGGCGCGCCGATGCGCGCCGCGTAGCGCTCCAGGTGATCCACGATCTCGTCGCGGAGCAGGTAGCCATCCGGGTCGCCGCCGTCGTACCGGCCGTCGGGGAGCTGGATCGTCCAGTTCGGCGTCACCAGGCAGAAGCTGTCCCAGCGGCCGCGCCACGACTCGCCGACCCTGCCGCGCTCGAGGACGACGTGCTCCACCCCGCGTCGGCCGAGCTCGGCGCTCAGTGCCAGGCCCGCCTGGCCGGCCCCCACCACGAGTACGTTGACCCGCTCCATCGGTGGCAGTCTAGTCAGGCGCGCAAGCGCGCCGGGGGCGTGCCTCGGCATCGGTCTGTACCATAGGCGGCCAATGGACCGACCGATGCACGAGATCTTCGACCAGTTCAAGCAGCAGCTGCCGGACATCGACCCGGTCGAGACCCAGGAGTGGCTCGACTCGCTCGACGCGGTGGTCGACCAGGCGGGCCCGGACCGCGCCCGCTTCCTCATCTTCAAGCTGCTGAAGCGTGCCCGCCAGCTGCAGGTGGGCCTGCCGCCGCTGGTCCAGACGCGATACATCAACACGATCTCGCCCGAGCAGGAGCCGTACTTCCCCGGCGACGAGGCGATCGAGCTGCGCGTGCGGCGCATGATCCGCTGGAACGCGCTGGCGATGGTCCTGCGCGCGAACTCGCGCTTCGAGGGCATCGGCGGCCATCTCTCCACCTACGCCAGTGCCGCGAGCCTGTACGAGGTCGGCTTCAACCACTTCTTCCGCGGTCCTGACGGTGACGGGGTGGGTGACCAGGTCTTCTTCCAGGGCCACGCCGCGCCCGGCATCTACGCCCGCGCCTACCTCGAGGGGCGCCTCTCCGAGGACAACCTCGACCACTTCCGGCGCGAGGCGCTCACCCCGGAGCTCGGCCTGTCCAGCTACCCGCACCCGCGGCTCATGCCCGAGTTCTGGCAGTTCCCCACGGTGAGCATGGGCCTCGGACCGATGAACGCCATCTACCAGGCCCGATTCAACCGCTACCTCGCCGCGCGCGGCATCGCGGACACCGGCGCGAGCCGGGTGTGGGGCTTCCTCGGCGACGGCGAGATGGACGAGCCGGAGTCGGTCGGCGCGCTGTCGCTCGCCGCCCGGGAGGGCCTGGACAACCTCATCTTCGTGGTGAACTGCAACCTTCAGCGCCTCGACGGACCGGTGCGCGGCAACGGGAAAATCATCCAGGAGCTGGAGGCGCTGTTCCGCGGCGCCGGCTGGCACGTCATCAAGGTCATCTGGGCGCGGGAGTGGGACGACCTGCTGGCCCGTGACAAGGATGGCGTCCTGCTCAGCAAGATGAACGAGACGCTCGACGGCGACTACCAGCGCCTCTCGGTGGCCGATGGCGCGTACATCCGCGACAACTTCTTCGGACCCGACCCACGGCTGCGGGCGCTCGTCGAGCACCTCTCGGACGACGACCTCACCAAGCTGCGGCGCGGCGGTCACGACTACCGCAAGGTGTACGCCGCGTACGCGGCGGCGGTCGAGCACCGCGGTGCGCCGGTCGTGATCCTGGCCAAGACGGTGAAGGGCTGGACGCTGGGCCCGGGCATCGAGGGGCGCAACGTCACCCACCAGGCCAAGAAGCTGACGCAGGACGAGCTGAAGATCTTCCGTGACCGCCTCGAGCTGCCGATCCCCGACGAGGAGCTCAAGGAGGCGCCCTACTACCACCCTGGGCCGGACTCGCCGGAGATCCAGTACATGCTCGAGCGCCGTCGCGAGCTCGCCGGCTTCGTCCCGCAGCGCCGCGTCCGCCCCATGCCGCTGCCGAACGCCGCGGACGCAGCCTACGCCGAGCTGCTCGCCGGGTCGGAGCGGCCGGCCTCCACGACGATGGCCTTCAGCCGGCTCGTCCGCAACCTCACGCGAGACCCGGAGATCGGCCGGCGCATCGTGCCCATCATCCCCGACGAGGCGCGCACCTTCGGCATGGACCCCCTGTTCAAGGAGGTCGGCATCTACAACCCCCTCGGCCAGCGCTACACGGCGGTCGACAAGGAGCTGCTGCTCTCCTACGTCGAGACGACCGACGGCCAGGTGCTCGAGGAGGGCATCACCGAGGCCGGCGCCATGGCCGACTTCACCGCCGCCGGGACCTCGTACGCCACCCACGGCGAGCCGATGATCCCGTTCTACATCTTCTACTCGATGTTCGGCTTCCAGCGGACCGGCGACTTCGCCTGGGCCTTCGGCGACGCTCGCGGTCGCGGCTTCATGATGGGCGCCACCGCCGGCCGCACCACGCTCACGGGCGAGGGGCTGCAGCACGACGATGGGCACTCGCACGTCCTGGCCTCGACAATCCCGAACATCGTGGCCTACGACCCCGCCTTCGCCTATGAGCTGGCGGTGGTGGTCCGCGACGGCATCCGCCGCATGTACGGCGAGCCGGGCGAGGACGTCTTCTACTACGTCACGCTCTACAACGAGAACTGGGCGATGCCGCCCCTGCCCGACGGCGTGGAGGACGGCATCCTGCGCGGCCTGTACCGATACCGCCCGGCGGAACGCGGCTCGCGCCGCGTCCAGCTCCTGGGCGCCGGACCGATCCTGCACCAGGCGCTCCGCGCCCAGGAGGTGCTCGCCGAACGCTACGACGTGGCGGCCGACGTGTGGAGCGTGCCGTCCTTCCAGCAGCTGCGCCGCGACGCGCTCGAGACGGAGCGCTGGAACCGGCTCCACCCCGACGCCGAGCGGCGCGTGCCGTACGTCGTGGAACAGCTCGCCGGCACGGAGGGACCGGTCGTGGCGGCAACCGACTACATGAAGGCCGTGCCCCACATGGTCGCCCCCTGGCTCGCCGACCGGCAGTACACCGTGCTCGGGACCGATGGCTTCGGACGCAGCGACACGCGCGAGGCCCTGCGCACCCATTTCGAGGTGAGCCCCGAGCAGATCGCCTACGGCGCCCTCCACGGGCTATGCCTGGTCGACCAGGGCAGCCGCGAGGAGCTGGGCCGCGCGATCGGCGAGCTCGGGATCGATCCCGAGCGGGTCGACCCCCTCCACGCCTGAGGGGCGTGCCGCCTACTCCCGGGGAGGCATGAGGCGCCGGGCGCGGCGCACCTGCGTCCCGCAATGGGCGCAGAACATGAACTCCGGCTCCACGACCTGGCTGCAGGCCGGGCAGCGCGTCACCCACAGGTCGCCGAGCGCGGCGCGGAACGCAGCGACGAGTGCCCGCAGCGTCCGCTCCACGACCTCCGGCAACCGGCTGCGGGCGAGCCAGCCCGGCCCCACGATCACCGCCGGGGCAGCCACACGCTCGGCAGCGACCGTGGGGCCCGGTGTCCAGCCGGTCAGGTAGCGCTCCCGCGCCCGGTCGTAGGCGGCGCGCTCACGCGGATCGGTGAGCATCTCGCGCACCGCGTTCACGACCCGCATCTCCTCCTCGGCATGCACCGACTGGTTCCGATCGGGGTGGAAGGTGCGCGCCAGGCGGCGGCAGGCAGCATTGATCTCGCGGTTGTCGGCGGTGGAGTCCACCTGCAGGAGCCGATAGACGTCGCGCTCCGGGTGGTACGGGAAGAGGCTGGGATGCATCGGATCGGAGGCGATGGTAGCCCACCTCGCGACGGGCTGCCACGCCCCCGAGAGTAAACCTGATTGGTCATTTTAGCAATCGTGCCTTCTATTTTAGAAACGGGGGTTGACAACCCCATCGCGGTGCCATACTGTGCAACAAGACATTCATGTTTGCCACTGCCAATTACTAGATCGTAAGGAGCGATTGTCATGTTGGACTACCGGATCCACTACGCGGTCATGCAGGCCGAGGATCGGCTACGGCCGACCCGGCAGCCCGAGCTGACGCCGAGCCGTGGCATTCGGCGCGTCTTCCGCCTCGGCGGGCGCGCCGGCGGCCGGCAGGCGGGACTGCGCTGACATGCCGCACGACGTCATCAGCACCTGTCCCGTCTGCGAGGGTGAGCTGCTCGTCAGCCGCCTTCACTGCCGGAGCTGCGGCACTGCCCTGGAGGGCGAGTTCGGCGTCGGCCGCTTCGGGCGGCTGTCTCGCGAGCAGCTCGGCCTCCTCGAGAGCTTCCTGCGGGCGCGCGGCAACCTGAAGGAGATGGAGCGCGAGCTCGGCATCTCCTACCCCACCGTCCGTGGTCGGGTGGACGCGCTCGTCCGCGCGCTGGGCTTGGGAGACGGTCCCCCGCTCGACGAGGACGACGAGGAGGCAGCCTCCGAGACGCCACCGCCGATGGCCGAGCCGTCCGAGGACGTCGCCGCGGATCGTCGGGCGATCCTCGAGCGCCTGGCTCGGGGCGAGATCGACGCAGCTGCGGCAGCCGTCGAGCTCCGTGAGCTGGCCGGGTCGTAACGATGGCTCGCTACGTACGCACCCAGTCGATCGAGCATCCGATCGGCACCGACGGGCGGGTCGTGATGAGCCTCGCCGCCACGGACGTCCGCCTGCGCGGGACCGATGCGCCGAACGCCGTCATGCGCGCCACCTTCGAGATTTCCGCCGCATCGGAGTCAGAGGCGGATGCCATCTTCGAGCGGAGCCGGATGCGGGTGGCCGCGGGCACCGGATCGCTGGCGATCGAGGAGTCGAACGACTCGTCGCTGGGCGGGGTCATCGGACGCCTCCTCACCGGTCGCGGCAGCGTCAACGCGGAGCTCGAGCTCGAGATCCCGCGCGGCGCGCGGCTGGTGCTCGAGACCGTTTCCGGTGAGATCACCGCCGAGGCGCTCGAAGGCGAGCAGCGGTACGCGACCACCTCGGGGGATATCTACCTCAACGACGGCGGGGGCTCGCTGCGCCTGAACACGGTGTCCGGCGACGTCGTCGTGCGGGCCGAGCGACCCATCAGCGGCCGGCTCGAAACGGTTTCCGGCGACGTCGTGGTGTCCGCCCCGCGCATCGACGCGCTCCGCGCTCAGACGGTCTCCGGGGACGTCGACGTGGACGGTGAGCTGGCATCCGCCGGCGAGTTCCGGGTCGAGACGGTGAGCGGCGACTTCGGTATCGGCCTCGCGGGAAGCGCCGCATTCGACGTGCGCGGCATCTCCACCGACATCAGCAGCGACATCGACCATCGCATCGAGGGCCGGCTCGACCGCCGGCGCGTGGTCATCGGCTCGGGCGAGCCTACGGTCATCTTCAGCTCGATGTCCGGCGACCTCTCGATCCGGCGCCAGCGCAGGTTCGCGCCGGCGGGGACGGAGGCGCCAGTCACGTCCCCGACGCCGACGGTTGCCGCCGATGCACAGCTGGCCGTCCTCGAGGCGCTCGAGCGCGGCGAGATCGACGTCGACGAGGCGACCCGCCGCCTGGCGGGAGGGCCGAGCGATGCGTGACGAGTTGGCGACGATTCTGCGCCTCGTGGCGGAGGGCAAGCTCACCGCCGATGAGGCGGCGCCGATCATCGAGGCACTCAGCCTGCCGCCGCGCGCGACCGGCGAGGTGCACGACGCCCACGCCGCGCGCCACGGGAAGCACGGCGAGAGTGCGGCCCGTCGCCGGATCCGGATCCAGGTGAACGAGCGCGGGCGTCGGGTCGTCGACCTGCGCGTGCCGCTCGCCTTCGCTGCCGTGGCCGCACGTGCGGTGCCCGGCATCCCCGACAAGTACGCCTCGCTCATCGAGCAGGCGGTGGCCTCCGAGACGCTTGGCTCGATCGTCGATACCGAGGACGAGAACGGCGACGGCGTGCTCATCACCCTGGAGTGACCGATGGAAACCACCACCACCACCCCGGCCACCGCGCTGGCACCCGCCGACGACGGCGCCGATGAGGTCGCGGCCCGCGGGCCGGCCCTCCTCCAACCGCTCCGGCTCCGCGACTTCCGGCTGCTCTTTGCCGGCGAGAGCATCTCGCTCATCGGCGACCAGTTCCACTTCGTCGCGCTCGCCTGGCTGACGCTGCAGCTCACCGGCTCGGGCCTGGCCCTCGGCACGGTGCTCATGGTGGCTGCCATCCCGCGGGCCATCTTCATGCTCGTTGGCGGGGCGCTCTCCGACCGGCTCTCGCCACGCACGCTCATGCTCGTCTCGAACGCGCTCCGGGCGGTCGTGGTCGGGATCGTGGCCGCGCTGGTCCTCACGGGCAACGCGCAGCTGTGGCAGCTCTACGTCCTGGCCGGCATCTTCGGCGTGGTCGACGCCATCTTCCATCCGGCGCTGAACACGATCGTGCCGATGCTCGTCAGCGAGCGACTCCTGCCGCCGGCGAACGCGCTGGTGCAGGTCATGATGCAGCTCTCCGGGCTCATCGGTCCGGCGCTCGCCGGCGTGGTGGTTGCGGCGGTCCAGACCGGGCCGGCCTTCGCCATCGACGCGGCATCGTTCGCCGTCGCGACCGGCGCCATCCTGCTCGTGCGCGGCGGTCGTCGCGCGGCGGAGGCCTCCGCGGAGGGAGCGGAGAGCCTGCTGCGGACGATCCGCTCGGGGCTGGCGTACGCGTGGGGCGACCCGCCGGTGCGCGCGCTGCTCATCCTGACGGCGGCGCTGAACTTCGCCTTCACCGGCCCGGTGTCGGTGGGCCTCCCCTACCTCGCCGACACGCGCTTCGCGGGCGGCCCGGTCGCACTGGGGCTCATGTTCTCGGCCTTCGGTGCCGGCGCGGTCGCCGGCGCACTGCTGGCCGGGTCACTGCGCCACGTCCCGCGGCTCGGCCTCGTGATCCTGCTGCTGGCGATGGTGCTGGGCATCGGCGAGGCCCTGGTGGGCATCGCGCCGACCGTCTGGGTGGCCATGGCCATCGGTGCCGGCATCGGCATCGGCATCGGCTTCCTGAACGTGCGCGTCATCGCCTGGCTGCAGGCGCGCACCCCGGCCGAGATGCGCGGCCGGGTGATGAGCCTGATCATGCTCAGCGGCGTCGGCATGGCCCCCTTCAGCCTGGCGATCGCGGGGGCGATCATCGACCTCGGCGCGGTGACCCTGGCCTTCGTGGTGGGGGGCGCGCTCATCGTGGCCGCCGCTCTCGTGGGGCTGGGCAGCGGCGTCCCGCAGCAGATGACCGACGAGGCAGCAGCGTGACCGCGCGGGGGGACGGGCTGGCGGTCGAGGCCGCCGGCCTGCTGAAGGAATTCGAGAAGGGGCGTCGCACGCTCCTCCAGCGCCTGCGCCGCGAGCCGGACCGCCGCGAGCGCTTCCGGGCGGTGGACGGCATCGACCTCGCCGTGGGGCGAGGGGAGATCTTCGGCGTGCTCGGCCCGAACGGCGCCGGCAAGACGACCACGATGAAGATGCTGGCCACGCTCCTGGAGCCGACCGCGGGCAGCGCCCGCGTCCTGGGCCTGGACATCGTGCGCGACGCGCGCGAGGTGCGGCGCCGTATGGGCGCGGTCCTCTCCGACGGGCGGAGCCTGTACTGGAAGCTCACCGCGCGGGAGAACCTCGAGTACTTCGCCGCGCTGTACCACGTACCGGCGGCCGAGCAGCGCGATCGGATCGCGCGCGTCCTGGCCGCGGTGAAGCTCGACGACCGCGCCGACGACTACGTCGAGCGCTACTCGACCGGGATGCGGCAGCGCCTCGTCCTGGCCCGGGCCCTGCTCCCCGATCCGGAGCTGCTGCTCCTCGACGAGCCGACGGTCGGGCTCGACCCGCAGTCGGCGCGCGACCTGCGCGACCGCGTGCGGGAGCTCCAGGAGCAGGGACGCACCGTCCTGCTCACGACGCACTACATGGAGGAGGCGGACCAGCTCTGCGACCGGATCGCGATCGTCGACCACGGGAAGGTGGTGGCGCTCGATACGCCGGCCGCGCTGAAGCGCACGATCGGCGCGACCGAGGTCGTCCACCTCGAGATCGCGGCGGAGGACGGCGCGCCGCCGAACGGCGGCTTCCTCGGCCGCCTGGAGCGGGCTGGCCAGGTCGCACATCGCGAGCAGCGCGAGGGCACGCTGGCAGTCACCGTCCACGCCGAGAGCGCGCGCGAATTCGTGCCCGCCGCGTTCGACGCCGCCCGCGCCGAGGGCGCCGCGATCCGCCACGTCGAGGTCGTGCCGGTCACGCTCGAAGACGTCTTCATCTCCCTCACCGGGCGGGCACTGCGCGAATGAGCGCAACCTCGCTCCTCGCCGACGTGCACGCCTTCGGCGCCGCCGCCCTCAAGGAATGGCGGCTCCTGCGCCGCTACCCCACCCTGTTCGTTGGCTTCCTGTTCTGGCCGATCGCGCTGCCGTTGGCCTACGTGTTCCAGGCGCGCGGCTACGCCGGCGACAGCCAGGCCGCGCTCGATGCCTTTGCCGCGCGGGCCGGCACGACCGAGGTGGCCGGCTTCCTGTTCCTCGGCTGGGCGGCGTACATGTGGATCAGCATGATCCTGTGGGGACCCGGCACCGCGCTGCGGACCGAGCAGGTGCGCGGCTCGCTCGAGGCGCTGTTCATGACGCCGGTCTCGCGCCTCGTCATCCTGTTCGGGCCGCTGCTCAGCCAGGTGGTGTGGGCGGTGTGGATGTTCGGCATCGTGGCGGCGACGCTGGCGCTCGTGTTCGGGGTCGACATCGCCCTCGCGTCGGCCCTGCGCGCGCTCGTCGTCATCGGCGTCGCCGTCCCGGCGCTGTACGGGCTCGGCGCGCTGTTCGCGTCAGTCGTGCTCCGCTACGGCGAGGTGAGCGCCCTGGTCCAGGGCGTGCGCGGCCTGCTCACCGTCTTCTGCGGCATGAGCTTCCCGATCGTGGTCCTACCCGAATGGGGACGCGCCGTGGCGATGGCCCTGCCGCCCACCTACCTCATCGGTGACCTGCGGCGGGTGCTGCTCGCCGGTGCCGGCCTCGCGGAGCTGCTTCCCTCGCTGGCCGTGCTGCTCGCCCTCGGGGTGCTCCTGTGCGGACTGGCGGTCGTCGCCTTCCGCCGGACCGAGCGCTATGCCCGGCGCGGCGGCAGCCTGGCGCAGTACTGAGCCGATGCCTCCCATGGACGCCGCCGAGCTGCGCGCCGCGTTCGCCATCGCCCGCAAGGAGCTGCAGGTCGCCCGCCGCTACCCGCTTCAGCTCGTGAACGAGGTGCTCCAGCCGCTGTACCAGTTCCTGCTGCCCAGCCTGCTGCTGGGCGCCACCTTCCTCGTCGGCGGCCGCGCCATCGGTCTCGAGGCCGTGACCGGGACGGCTGACCTGGCGGGGTACCTTTTCCTCGGCACCATCGTGGGCGGGCTGGTGGGCGCCGCGTTCTGGGAGATGGCGTTCGGCCTGAAGCGGGAGATGGACGCCGGCACGCTGGAGCCGGCCTGGCTGACGCCGACGCGTCCGGAGACATTCGTCTTCGGGCGGGCGATCGCCGCTCTTCTCATCGCCGGCGCGGCGAGCGCCGCGCTCATCGGCATCGGGCTCGCGTTCTTCGGCGCCTCGGTCGGGGGCGGCCTGCTCCTCGCGCTCCCGGCCCTCGCGGTCGCGGCGGCGAGCATGATCGGCATCGGCTACCTCGTCGCCTCGGTGGTGCTCCTCATCCGCGAGCCGAACTTCTTCGTGGACGCCACGAACTTCCTCTTCGCGGTCATCTCCGGCGTCGCCTTCCCCGTCCTCGTCCTGCCCGTGTTCATCCAGCCGATCGCGTACATCCTGCCGACCACCTACGCGGTCGACCTCCTCCGCGTGTATGCGCTCGGCACGCGGCCGCTGCTCGACCCGGCGGTCGAGTGGGCTGCCCTGTTCCTGCTTGCGGGCCTCACGATCTGGCTGGGGCGTGCCGCGTTCCGCCGGACCGAGCGACGCATGCGGGTGCGGGGCACGCTCGGCCAGCACTGAGCCGCGCGGGCGCAGACCCCGAGTCCGTCCTCCCACGTGTCGTTGGCTCCCCCGGGCCGCCCGGATGCCCGGACTGATCGGTTGCGGCATTCTCCGCACGTTGCCGAGCGCCGCTTCCCGGCGCGTCGCCGCCCGATGAGTGGTTGAATAGCCGCCGCAATGGCGAACGATCCCCCACCGGGTCCGCGACGCGACGAGCCGCGTCGCGTGGATCCCCTCCTCGAGGTCCGCGAGCGCCGACGTGGCCAGCGGCCGGGAGACGCCTACGTCCGGATCGTTCGTCCCTTCGAGGAGGAGTTCGAGCGTTCCGAGGAAGGGACGCTCATCGCCAGCGAGCGCACCGTGCTCGCCCGGAAGGGCTGGACCGCAGGCCTGCGACGGCTCCGCACCACCCTCATCGGCCGACCGATCTCCAGCGAGCGCGAGGAGCACGAACGCCTCACGAAAGTGAAGGCGCTTGCCGTGTTCAGCAGCGACAACATCAGCTCATCGGCGTATGCCACCGAAGAGATGATGCGCATTCTCGTGCTGGCTGGGATCGGCTCGTTCAGCCTGGTGATGCCGATCACGCTGCTGATCGTGCTGGTGCTGGCAATCGTGGCGACGAGCTACCGGCAGACGATCAAGGCCTACCCGAACGGCGCGAGCAGCTACATCGTCGCCAGCGACAACCTCGGCCGGCTTCCCGGCCTGACCGCGGGCGCGGCACTTCTCATCGATTACGTCCTCACCGTCGCGGTGTCGGTGTCGGCCGGCGTCGCGGCGATCACGTCCATCATCCCGGAACTGTTTCCGGAACGGGTGCTCATCGCGGTCGGCATCGTCGGGGTGCTGATGCTTGGAAACCTGCGGGGGATCCGGGAATCCGGCACGATCTTCATGACGCCGACCTACCTGTACATCCTCGCGGTCGGGGGCGTGATCGCCATCGGCATCGCTCGACAACTGAGCGGCGATCTCGGACGCTTCGACGCTCCGCCGGAGTGGATCGAGGCGGAGGCCGGCACCGCGCCGCTCACGCTGTTCCTCATCCTGCGGGCGTTCAGCTCAGGCGCGGCAGCGCTGACCGGGGTCGAGGCCATCTCCGACGGCGTGCCCGCGTTCAAGCCGCCCGAATGGCGCAACGCGCGCACCACGCTGGTATGGGCGGCAGCCATCTTCGCGACGCTCTTCATCGGGATCAGCTGGCTGGCAAGCAGCATTCACGTCGTCCCCGATCCGAGCGAAGAGCAGACCGTCCTCTCCCTGATCGCACGTCACGTCACCGGTGATGGGCCCTATCTGATCGTGGTACAGGCGGCGACGGCGCTCATCCTGGCGCTCGCCGCGAACACCTCCTACGCCGACTTCCCCCGCCTGTCGAGCTTCCTGGCACGCGACGCGTTCATGCCTCGACAGTTCGCATTCCGCGGGGAGCGCCTGGCATTCACGACGGGCATCATCGCCCTCTCGCTCCTGGCCGCGGTGCTGCTGATCGCCTTCCAGGCCAGCGTGACAGCGCTGATCCCGCTATACACCCTGGGCGTCTTCGTCGCGTTCACCCTGTCGCAGTCCGGCATGGTGGCCCGGTGGTGGCGGCGGCGGGAGCCCGGATGGCACTTCGGCCTGACGGTCAACGGCTTCGGGGCGCTCACGACGGGGGCCATCGCGATCATCGTGGCGAGCACGAAGTTCGTGTCCGGTGCGTGGATGGTGATCGTCATGGCGCCGATCCTGATCTTGATGATGCTGGCCATTCAGCGCCACTATCGGGCCGTCGACCGACAGATTGCGCTGGACCGCATTCCCGAAGGGCGCGAGCGCTCCATCGAGCCGATCGTCATCGTGCCGGTCGCGCGGCTCGACCGTCCGGCGCGGCAGGCGATCGCCTTCGCGAACTCCATCAGCCGGAGCGCAACCGCGGTGCACATCACCAACGAGCCCGACACCGCCGCTGAACTCAGGACGCGGTGGCCCGAATGGGCCGGCTCGACGGAGCTCGTGGTGGTCGAGTCGCCATACCGGGCTCTCGTCGGGCCATTGCTGCGGTACATGGACGCGCTGCAGGCACAGGATCCGGATCGGCCGATCGTCGTGGTCCTCTCCGAGGTCGTGCC
This sequence comes from Candidatus Limnocylindria bacterium, assembly GCA_036556985.1. Classification (GTDB taxonomy): domain Bacteria; phylum Chloroflexota; class Limnocylindria; order QHBO01; family QHBO01; genus JAPSGM01. The sequence goes on from DATBIK010000106.1 coordinate 27,324, forward strand.
GCGGCATTGGTGGGAGAACCTTCTGCACAACCAGACCAGCTTCCGCCTGAAACTTCGACTCTTCGCGCGACGGAACACGATCGTCGCCGACGTCCCGTACCACCTCCCGGACCAGCACGGCATACCGACCTCCCGGCCGTAACCGGCCTCGAATCCACCTCACCAGCTCGCGCGCGACCGTTCTGCAGGCCATCGTCGACATCAGCGGCACGAGCGCCTGCGTCTCGCCCTGCGTCACCGCTGACCCACGCGGGGAGCGGGGCCGCGACCGCCCCGCCCCCCGGCCAGGCGTTCAGCTCACGAACTCGAGCACGTTGATCGCGTAATTCCCGTAGGCGTGTACCACCACGCCGATCGCCACCGCCGCGACCAGCCAGGGCGTGACGCGGTCGCGGTAGGCCCAACCGAGGAGGAGCATGAGCACCGGCACCGCGTCGAGCACGAAGCGGTAGCCGAACTGCGCGAAGCCCCACGAGCCGTGCAGGACGTCGGGCAGCAGGATGAGCGGCACGCACAGGAGGGCCACCGGCACGAGCGGATGCCGTTCGCGCACGCTCCACGCGCGGGCGGCGAAGAAGAGGAACGGCGCCGACAGCGTGAGCGACAGGCCGGTGATGCTCGGCCGCAGGAAGGGCGCGACGTCGACCCACTCGAAGCTCTGCAGCAGCATCGCGTACAGGTGGCGCGGGATGTACAGCGGCGAGAGCAGCCCGTGGCGGAACCACGGCTCGTCAGTGACGAGGCCGAACTCGCCCGATGGGATGCGCGCGTAGCCGAAATCGATCGGCGACCCGAAGCGCGCCAGGTTGTACGCGGCGATCGGCAGCGCCACGGCGGCCACCCCGGCGAGGAGCGCCAGGTGGGCGTGCGTCGGGCGCCATCGGTCCAGCCGGGATAGTCCGGGCGAGACCATCGCCAGCAGGAGGGGCAGGGCCAGGCCCATCGGCAGGCGCGAGCCGGCAGCCAGGCCCAGCGCCAGGCCGGCCAGCAGCGGCCAGCGCCGGCCGAGGGCGATGTGCAGCGCAACGAGGGTGAAGGTCACGCCCAGGGTCTGCGCCCAGAGGTGCGTGCCGGCCATGCCGGCCACCCACCAATGTGTTGTGAAGGCGAAACCCACGGTGAGGAGCTGACGCGGGACGAAGGCGACGCCGATGCGTCCCAGCAGCCAGAAGACGAGCGCCACGTTCAGCGCGCCGGCGACAGCGGTGTACGCGTTCGATGCCGGCTCTGCTGCCCCGACCAGGTTGGCGAGCGCCATCACCGGCATGAGGACGACCGCGGGCACCGGAGGAAAGGGCGAGTACTGGCCGCCGTCCGGCGCCGGGACGAGCTCGAGCCAGGGCCGGTCGACGGGGATCGAGAGGCG
>DATBIK010000107.1:0-40024 GCA_036556985.1 Candidatus Limnocylindria bacterium
GCCGAGCGCCTCGCCCGCGGCGAGCACCACGACCCGCACGCCATCCTCGGCGCGCACGCCGTCCCCGGCGGCAGCGTGGTGCGCACCTTCCACCCCGATGCCACCGGCGTCGATCTCCTGCCCGACGGCGAGCCCCCCATCGCCATGCAGGCGATCGGCAGCGGCGTGTGGGCGGCCTTCGCGCCGGACGCCGAGCCGCCCCTCGCCTATCGGCTGCGCTTCGGGTTCGCCGACGGCAACGACTGGGAGCGCGACGACCCGTACCGCTTCCTGCCGACGCTCGGCGAGCTCGACCTGCACCTCATCGCCGAGGGCAGCCACGAGCGGCTGTGGGAGGTGCTCGGCGCGCACCCGCGAACGGTGGACGGCACCACGGGGGTGGCCTTTGCGGTCTGGGCGCCGAACGCGCGCAGCGTGCGGGTGGTGGGCGACTTCGACCGCTGGGACGGCCGCCTCTTCCCGATGCGCAGCCTCGGGGCGTCCGGCGTGTGGGAGCTGTTCGTGCCCGGCATCGGCCACGGGGAGCTGTACAAGTTCGAGATCGTCGGGCGCGACGGCACGCTGCGCCTCAAGGCCGACCCCCTCTCCTTCGCGATGCAGGTGCGCCCCGAGACCGCCTCGCGGGTCTGGGACCTGGAGGCGGACGCCCAACACTGGACCGACGACGCGTGGATGGCGGAGCGCGCGCGGCGCGACCCGTATCGGTCTCCCATGGCGACGTACGAGGTTCACCTCGGCTCGTGGATGCGCAACCCGGACGGCTCGTGGCTCGGCTACCGCCAGGCCGGCGAGCGGCTGGCGGAGCACTGCCGCCGCTACGGCTTCACCCACGTGGAGCTGCTGCCGGTGGCCGAGCATCCCTTCGACGGCTCGTGGGGCTACCAGGTGACAGGCTATTACGCGCCCACCGCGCGCTTCGGGTCGCCGGACGACTTCCGCGACATGGTGAACACCCTCCACAACGCGGGGATCGGCGTCATCGTCGACTGGGTGCCGGCTCACTTCCCGACCGATGACTTCGCCCTGCGCCGCTTCGACGGGACGCCGCTGTACGAGCACCCCGACCCGCACCGCGGCGAGCACCCCGACTGGGGCACGCTCATCTTCGACTTCGGGCGACCGGAGGTCCGCAATTTCCTCGTCGCCAACGCCCTCTTCTGGCTTGACCGCTACCACGTCGACGGGCTGCGGGTCGATGCCGTGGCCTCGATGCTCTATCTCGACTACTCGCGCAAGGCCGGTGAGTGGACGCCGAACCAGTACGGCGGCAACGAGAACCTGGAGGCGATCGCGTTCCTGCGCGAGATGAACGAGAAGGTGTATGCCGCCCATCCCGGCGCGGTCACGATCGCCGAGGAGTCGACCGCCTTCCCGGGCGTCTCACGGCCGACCTACCTGGGCGGCCTGGGCTTCGGCTTCAAGTGGGACATGGGCTGGATGCACGACACGCTCGCCTACTTCAGCGAGGACCCGGTCCACCGGCGCTTCCATCATGACAAGCTGACGTTCCGTGGCCTCTACAAGGACACCGAGCATTTCGTGCTGCCGCTCAGCCACGACGAGGTCGTGCACGGCAAGGGCTCTCTGCTCCGCAAGATGCCCGGCGACGAGTGGCAGCGCTTCGCGAACCTGCGCACGCTGCTGACCGAGATGTACACCCAGCCCGGCAAGAAGCTGCTGTTCATGGGCTCCGAGCTCGCGCCATGGCAGGAGTGGAACCACGACCGGTCGCTCCCCTGGGAGGAGGCCGATGCCGGCCTGCGTGCCGGGTTCGGGCGCTTCCTCGCCGATCTCGGCGCGCTCTACGCCTCCGCCCCCGCGCTGTGGGCCGCCGATGCCGACCCCGATGGCTTCGCCTGGATCGACGCCTCCGACGTGGAGGCATCGGTCTATTCGTACATCCGTCGCGCCGGCGACGCGATCGCGGTGGTGGTGCTGAACATGACCCCGGTGCCGCGCCAGGGGTACCGCCTCGGGCTGCCGGCCGCCGGCCGCTGGGAGGAGGCGCTGAACACCGACTCGGAGCACTACGGCGGCTCGAACCTGGGCAACTACGGCGGCGTGACCGCCGGCGAGCCGGGCTGGCACGGTCAGCCGGCGTCGGCGGAGCTCAGCCTCCCTCCGCTCTCCGCGCTGATCCTGCGCCCGGCGCGCTGAGCGGCTCGCGGTCCAGGGCCGCCGCCAGGCGGGCGACGAACGGGTCGTCCGCCATGCGCTCGATCGAGACGGGCAGAGGGATCCGCCAGTTCGGGTGCTCGTCGACCGTACCCGGCAGGTTCGGCCGCTCCTCGACGCGCAGGGCGTCGTCGAGGGTGGCGACCACGATCGCCGCCGGCGAGGCCGCAAGCGCGCGATGGCCGGCCAGGATGACCTCACCAACGTCGGCCGAGGGCGACACGCCCGCGGCGCGCGCGAGGCGGGAACGGAGGAGGGCCAGCCCGGCGGCATCGGGCTCGAGGCCGGCACGGCGCTGGAGGTCGAGGTCGCTCCCGAGCCAGGTGCCGGCGACCGTCGGCAGGTCGTGGGTGCCAACCGCGGCGAGCGATGCCCGTGGGTAGCGCGCCGGCCTGCGCCGCTCGAAGTAGGCGAGCCGGTACGAGAGGAGGCCGCGGCGCCGCAACTCCCCCCGTACTCCCGGCGCCACCGTGCCGAGGTCCTCACCGATGACGACCGCGCCGGCCCGTGCGCTCTCGATGGCGAGGATGGCGAACAGCTCGTCCGACGGGTAACGGACGTAGGCGCCGTCCCTGGGGTGGTCCCCGAGGGCCATCCACCACAGCCGAAAGAGGCCCATGGCGTGGTCGATGCGCAGCCCACCGGCATGCCGCGCCGCGGCGCGCAGGGTCTGGATGAACGGTTCGTAGCCGGCGGCGCGCAGTCGGCCAGGCGCGAACGGCGGCAGACCCCAGTCCTGGCCCGCGGCGTTGAAGCGGTCCGGGGGTGCGCCGAAGCTGGCACCCAGCGCCAGCACCTCCTGCCAGGCCCATGCATCGGCACCGTCACGATCCACGCCCACGGGCACGTCGGCGACGAGGGACAGTTCGACGGCGGCGCCCCGCAGCTGCTCGTCGAGGAGCCACTGCACCCACTCGTGGAAGGCAATCCGCCGCGCGTGATCGGCCGCGAAGCGCGCGACGGCGGCGGACGCCGGGCGCCGCAGCTCCTCAGGCCAGTGGCTCCATCCCGCCCCGTGGCGCTCGGCCAGCGCCGCGAACACCGCCCACTCGCGCAGGGCCGGACCCATCTCCGCGCGGTAGGAGTCGAGACCCTCGGCCGGCGGGGCGGCGTCCCAGATCGCACGGAGGGCGTCGAGCTTCAGGGTCAGGATCGCGTCGCGGTCGATGCGGGCGCCACCGTTCAGGGCCCGGCCCGCGGCGGCCAGCCGCGGCAGATCGGCGACCGCGTCGGCGCCGGGCACCTCCTCGACTCGCAGGTAGAGCGGGTCGCGAAAGCGCCGCGTGCTCGGGAAGTACGGGCTGGGCTGGACCGGGACGACCGGCGTCGCGGCGTTCAGCGGGTTGACGACGAGCAGCCCGGCGCCGAGCCCGTGCGACCAGGCTGCCAGCCGGCGGAGATCGGCAAGGTCGCCGATGCCCCAGCTTTCGGCCGAGCGGGCCGCGTAGAGCTGCACGGCCCAGCCCCACGAGCGCGCTCCCGGCGGGTGGCAGCGGCCGGGCCCGACGAGAAGCCGCTGCTCGGCGTTCCCGGCGCGCAGCCGGTGGTAGCCGAACGGCACGTCCGAAGGCAGCGCGGAGGATGGGCCGAGCTGCGTCCCGTCCTCGAGCACGAGGTCTCCGGGCGTGGGAAGCGGCTCGCCCGGCCGCAGCACGGCGACCGCGTCGAGATCGCCAGCTGGCGGCTCATCGCCGACGAGCTGCTCCAGGCGACGGAGGACGTCCGGCGCGATGCGGCGCTCGCGGCCGAAGGCGTCGAGATAGGACGGCTGCAGCCAGCCGCTGGGGTTCATCGCGCGACGCGCACGATCGCCGCCGAGTCGGGCACGAGCCGGAGCCGATCGCCGTCCACCCCGACGCCCGGCTCCGAGGCGAGGAGGACCTCGCCGGCGGCGTCGACCGCGACCGGCACATCGGCCAGGCTGAAGCCGAGCAGGATCTCGCCGCGCTCGAGGACGAACCAGCCGGCATCGGCGTCGTGGCGGCAGCGGACGGTCGCGAGGTCGGGGTCGAGCAGGTCGGGCGTCGCCTGGCGCAGGGCGAGCAGGGCGCGGTACCACTCGAGCATGTCGGCGTGCGGGGCCGTCGCGCGCTCCTCCCAGCGGAGCACCGAGCGAGCGTGGGTCGCCGGGTCCTGTGGATCCGGCACGTGGGCCGGGTCCCAGCCGAAGGCGGCGAACTCGGCCCGCCGGCCGCGTCGCACGGCCTCGCCGAGCTCCGAGTCTCGGTGGTCGGTGAAGTACTGGAACGGCGTCGACGCCGCCCACTCCTCGCCCTGGAAGACGAGGGGCACGAATGGGGCGGTGAGGACCACCGCGGCGGCGATCTTCGCGCGCCCGAGGCCGGCGAGATGGGCGAATCGATCGCCGATGGCCCGGTTGCCGACCTGATCGTGGTTCTGAATGAACCCGATGAAGCGGTCGCCCGTCACCCCGACAAGCTCGCGTCCCTGGCGCGCCTCGCGGCCGGGCTGGTAGTCGCCGCGGAAGACCCAGCCGTTCTCGAGCGCGTCGGCGAGCTGGTCCATGGCGCCGAAGTCGGCGTAGTAGCCGGCCCGCTCGCCGCTGAGCAGGGCATGGAGCGCATGGTGGAAGTCGTCGTTCCAGGCGGCGTCCAGGCCGTAGCCGCCGGCATCGGTGGAGCGCACGAGGCGCGGGTCGTTGCGGTCGGACTCGGCGATGACGACGAGCGGGCGGCCGACCGCCAGCTCCAGCCGGTCCACCTCGCGGCCGATCTCCTCGAGGATGTTCAGGGCCGAGGTGTCGAAGATGGCGTGCGTCGCGTCAAGGCGGAGGCCGTCGACGTGGTAGTCGCGCAGCCACATGAGGGCGTTGTCGACGACGAAGCCGCGCACCTCGTGCGATCCGCGGTCGTCGAAGTTGACCGCGTCGCCCCACGGCGTCGCGTAACGGTCGGTGAAGTACGGCCCGAACCGCGCCAGGTGGTTGCCAACCGGGCCGAGGTGGTTGTAGACGACGTCGAGGATGACCGCCAGGCCGATCCCGTGGGCGGCGTCGACGAGGCGCTTCAGCCCCTCCGGCCCGCCGTAACCGTGGTGCGGCGCGTAGAGGTCGACCCCGTCGTAGCCCCAGCCGCGGTCGCCGCCGAACTCCGCGACCGGCAGCAGCTCGAGGTGGGTGATCCCCAGCCCGGCGATCTCGGGCAGCCGCTCGATCGCCGAGGCGAACGTCCCGCCCGGCGTGAACGTACCGACGTGCGCCTCGTACAGGGCACCGGAGCCGAGCGGCGGCGCCCGCCAGCCGCCGTCGGTCCACGCAAAGGCGGCGTGGTCGACGGTCCGCGACGGGCCATGGATGCCCTCCGGCTGCCATGGCGAGCGCGGATCGGGCAGCGGGTCGCCTCCGTCGAGGCTGAAGGCGTAGTCCGTCCCGGCGGGGAGTGATCGGCCCAGCGTCCACCAGCCGCCGTCGTCGGACCGCATCTCCAGCCGCCGGGTGCCGACGACGGCCTCGACGCGTTCGGCGACGGGAGCCCAGACCCGCAGCTCGCTCACCCGACGCGCTCCAGCAGCGCGACGCGCGGCCCGTCGAGCAGCGACGCCAACGTGACGGCGCCGGCATGCTCGCGGCCGTCGAGGACGTCGGACCAGCGCCCGGCCGGCAGCGCCAGGGTGGTGCCGCGCCAGCCACCGGTGGCGGCGAGGCGGCGCACGAGCCGCGGGGCGACCGCCACGACACCATCGCCGCGCCGGAAGCCGATGACGTGATCGGCGGCGGGCCCGCGGGCCTCGAGCGGCACATACGCCGCGTCACCGGCAAGGTCCGCAGGCCGACGCGCGCGGAGCGCCAGCGCCTGCTGCACGACCCACTGCTTGGTGGCACCGGCCGCGTCGGTGGCGATCGCGGCCGCAGGGGCGCGGCCCTCGGACAGCAGGTCGGCGCGGCGCGCGAAGTCGATCGGGCGCCGGTTGTCCGGATCGACGAGCGAGAGGTCCCAGAGCTCAGTCCCCTGGTAGATGTCGGGCACGCCGGGAGCGGTGAGCTTCCAGAGCAGCCCCGCCAGCGAGTTCGCGCGGCCCGCGGCGACGAGGTCCTCCACCGTCCGCTCCAGCCGGGCCACGAACCGCTCGTCCGCCAGGCAGCCATTGACGAAGGCGTCCAGCGCGGACTCGTAGGCCTCGTCCGGGGCGGTCCAGCTCGTCCGCTCCTTTGCCTCGCGCGCCGCCTTACGCAGGTACCCAGCTGCGCGATCGGCGTCGATCGGCCAGGCACCGACGAGGGCCTGGAAGAGCAGGTAGGCGTCGTGCGGATCGGGGTCGTCGCCGGCCCGATGCCGCTCCGCGAGGTTGGCCAGGCGCTCAACCGCCTCGTCCCAGCCGGCCGGGTCCTCGGAGATGGCCACCAGCCGGGCGCGGACGTCCTCGCTGCGCTTCGTGTCGTGGGTCGACGAGGCGAGCATGGCGTGCGGCAGGCGACGGCCCTCCTCCGCGAGAGCCACGTGGAACGCCGCGGGATCGACGCTGAACTGCCCCGGGTCGCCGCCGACCTCGTTGAGCGCCACGAGCCGCCCGTATCGGTAGAAGGCCGTGTCCTCGACGCCCTTGGCCATCGCGGCCGGGGTGAGCTGCTGGAACCGCATGGCGAGCTCCGCCGGCAGCCGGCCGGGCACCTCGAGCAGGAGGATCGCGGCGAGGAAGGTGAACAGGTCGGGATCCAGGTCCGGCCGCCGCTCGGCGGCGAGCCGGGTCGCGTCCCCCACCACCCGCCGGTCGGTGTCCGACACGTGGCGCGGCTCGTCGCGCACGTAGGTCCGGTACACCCGGAAGGCGGCGGCCACCTCGCGCAGCGCCTCGTGGAGATCGTGGCGCGTGAAGTCCCGGTACCGCCGGTTCGCCTCACAGATGCCGAGCCACAGGTCACCGAGCCGGTTCAGGTCGCTGCCCAGCGAGCCGTCGAGAGCCGCCAGGCGCGCATCGGTCTCGATCGCCTCCCAGCTTCGGCGCACCCCGGCGCGCCGCGCGTAGACCTCGGTCAGCGGCCCTTCAGCAGCCGGGTCGACCTGGACGCGCGCCACGAGGTTCGCGAACCCGTAGCCGGTCGTCCCGTCGACGGGCCACGGCGGCAACTCCTCCCCGGGAGCGAGGATCTTCTCCGCCACGATCCAGGCGTCCGGCGCGGCATCGCGCAGCCGGCCGAAGTACTCGGCCGGGTCGCGGAGCCCGTCGGGATGGTCGATGCGCAGCCCGGACACGTCCCCCGCCGCGACGCGCTCGAGGACGAGCCGGTGGGTGGCCCCGAAGACCTCGTCGCTCTCCACGCGCAGCCCGACGAGCGTGTCGATATCGAAGAAGCGTCGGTAGCCCAGGTCACGGCTCGCCGCGCGCCAGAAGGCGAGGCGGTAGTTCTGGTCCTCGAGCAGCGCGTCGAGGCGGTCGTGATCGGCGTTCGTGCCCGCCAGTGCCGCGTCCACCGCGGCCCCCACGCCGGGATCCCGCAGCAGGTCGGCGAGGCGCTCGCGGAGGACGGCGGCGTCCCGGCCGCGCCGATCGGTGTCGGCCCGCGCGGCGCTCGTCGACGGCGGCAGCTCTCCGAGGGCGCGCGCCACGAACGCCAGCTCGTCGGATCCCGACCTCGTCGCGGCGTCGGCGAGCACCGGCCCGAGCGTGCTCGGGTCGACGGGAAAGCGCTGCTCGCCGTGGGCCACCGTCACGACCGCACCGTCGCGGCGCAGCGCCAGCGCGCCGGACTCGAGGACGCGGCCGTAGTGGTCGGCCAGCACGGGGAGGAGGATGACGTTGCGCAGCCGCGCCTCCGGCGGGTCCCAGTCGACGTCGAAGTACGACGCGTGCGGGGAGGCGAGCCCGTGCTCGAGCACGTCCCACCACCAGCGGTTGGCGGGACCGATGGCCATGTGGTTCGGGACGATGTCGATGACCAGGCCCATTCCGTGCCGCCGCGTGGCGGCCACCAGCGCGTCGAAGCCGGCCTCGCCGCCGAGCTCCGCGTTGAGCCGCGAATGGTCGACCACGTCGTACCCGTGCGTGCTCCCGGCCTCTGCCTGGAGGATCGGCGAGGTGTACACGTGGCTGACGCCGAGGCGGGCCAGGTAGGGGACGACCTCGGCCGCGGCGACGAACCCGAAGCCGGGGTGCAGCTGGAGGCGGTACGTTGCCCGTGGGACGGTGGTCATGCCGGTGGTCGAGCGGCCCGCACGGCCGGCGTCACCGCTGCGGCTGGCGGAGGACGACGACCGATCGCGCCCCGACCTCGTAGATCGACCCGCCCTCGTGCGGCTCGCCGAAGCGCTCCGCCGGGGGATCGGCGCTGCGCGTGTCGAGCACGAGCTCCCACCCGCTGCGCCCGCCGTTCGGCAAGCGGAACTCGACGCCCTCCTCCGCGGCGTTGAGGATGAGGAGCAACGTGTCGTCGACGATCCGCTCGCCGCGGGGACCGCGTTCGTCGATCGCGTCGCCGGCCATGCGCAGCCCGATGGTGAGCGTATCGGCCGCGCCCCACTGCTCGTCGGTCATCTCCTGGCCGGTGGCCCCGTACCAGGTGAGGTCCTTCACGCTCGAGCCACGAATGCGGCGGCCCTGGAAGAAGCGCCCGCGCCGGAGCACCGGGTGGGCGCGGAAGAAGGCGATGAGGCCGCGGGTGAACTGCAGCAGCCGCCGGGAGGCATCGGTCTGCTCCCAGTCGTACCAGCTGATCGGGTTGTCCTGCGCGTACGCGTTGTTGTTGCCGCCCTGGGTGCGGCCGATCTCGTCGCCGCCGAGCAGCATCGGCACCCCCTGGCTCAGGATGAGGGTGGCGAGGAAATTGCGCTGCTGCTGCTCGCGGGCGGCGTTCACGGCCGGGTCGTCGGTGGGGCCCTCCACGCCGAAGTTCATCGACTCGTTGTGCGACTCGCCGTCCCGGTTGTCCTCGCCGTTCGCCTCGTTGTGCTTCTCCTCGTAGCTGACCAGGTCGCGGAGCGTGAAGCCGTCGTGGGCGGTCACGAAGTTGATCGACGCGTGCGGCTGGCGTCCGCTCATGGCGTACAGGTCCGACGAGCCCGTGAGCCGATAGGCAAGCTCGCCGGCCTGGCCGCCGATCCCGCGCCAGAAGCGCCGCACCGTGTCGCGGTACTTCCCGTTCCACTCGGCCCAGCCCACCGGGAAGTTGCCGACCTGGTAGCCGCCCGGGCCGACGTCCCATGGCTCGGCGATGAGCTTGGCCTGGCTGATGACCGGGTCCTGGTGGACGATGTCGAAGAAGCTGCCCAGCTTGTCGACGTCGTGGAGCTCCCGCGCCAGGGCCGATGCGAGGTCGAAGCGGAAGCCGTCGACGTGCATCTCGGTGATCCAGTAACGCAGGCTGTCCATGATCAGCTGCAGCGCGCGTGGATGCACCGCGTTCAGCGTGTTGCCAGTGCCGGTGTAGTCGACGTAGTAGCGCGGATCCTCCGGGCTGAGGCGGTAGTAGGCGGCATTGTCGATGCCGCGGAAGCTGAGCGTCGGGCCCAGGTGGTTGCCCTCGCCGGTGTGGTTGTAGACGACGTCGAGGATGACCTCCATGCCCGCGTCGTGGAGCCGCTTCACCATCGTCTTGAACTCGCTCACCGGCTCACCGGTGGCCGAGTAGCGGCTGTCCGGCGCAAAGAAGCCGATGGTGTTGTAGCCCCAGTAGTTGGTCAGCCCCATTTCCACCAGCCGTCGATCGTTCAGGTGGTGATGCACGGGGAGGAGCTCCACCGCGCTCACGCCGAGCTCCTGCAGGTAGTCGATCGCCGCGAACGAGCCGAGGCCGGCGTACGTCCCGCGCAGATCAGGCGGCACGTCGGGGTGCTGCTGGGTAAAGCCCTTGACGTGGACCTCGTAGATGAGCGTCTGCTCCCACGGGACGCGCAGCGGGCGATCCCCGCCCCACACGAAGGCCGGGTTGACGACGACCGACTTCGGCACGTGCTCGGCCGAGTCGTGCTCGTCGGGCTTCGTGTCCTCGTCGTCGCCGATGCGGTAGCCGAACAGCCGGTCGCTCCAGTCGATCCCGCCCTCGATCCGCTTGGCGTACGGGTCAATGAGCAGCTTGTGCGGGTTGAAGCGGTGCCCGTGCTCCGGCTCGTAGGGGCCGTGGACGCGATAGCCGTAGCGCTGGCCGGGCCGCACGTCGGGCAGATAGCAATGCCACACCAGGTCGGTCTGGTCGTGGAGCCGGACGCGCTCCTCGTTACCGTCGGCGTCGAACAGGCAGAGGTCGACCGCCTGCGCGTTCTCGCTGAAGATCGCGAAATTCACGCCGGCGCCGTCCCACGTCGCGCCCAGCGGATAGGGAGCGCCGCGCCAGACCCGGATCGTCATGCCGCCAGCCGCTCGAGCGCCGCGAGCGGCAGCCAGGTCCAGTCCGGGCGGTTGTTCGCCTCGTAGCGCACCTCGTAGCAGGCCTTCTCTGCCTCGAGCGCGGCGAGCAGGTCCGGGTGGCCGATCGCCTCGCCGCCGTAGGCCGCCAGGAAGGTGGCGCGGGCGTCCGCCAGCCACGCCTCCGGAGCGAACCCGTCGGGGCCGTCGCGCTCGGCGGTGCGCGCCGCGTAGTCGAGCGAGCGGAGCATGCCGGCCACATCGCGCAGCGGTGAGGCGGGACGCCGTCGCTCGGCGAGGGGCCGAGCCGGCTCGCCCTCGAAGTCGATCACCGCGAAGCCGTCCTCGGTGCGCAGCAGCTGGCCGAGGTGGTAGTCGCCGTGGATGCGCTGCACGGTGCCGCCCGCGTCCGCCTCGATCGCGGCGAAGCGGCCCCGGACGCGCTCGTGCACCGCGGTGAGCCGCGCGCGCTGCTCGCCCGCGAGCGCCGCCAGCGCGGCGTCGAGCTCCCGCTCCGCGGAAGCCCGCCACGCGATCCGCTCGGCGTCCTCCGCGGGGCGCGCCGGGAAAGCCGGGTCGTCCGGCCGCGCGGCGAGCGCGGCGTGGAGCTCGGCGGTGATCCCGCCGATGTGCGCCACGCCGGCCAGCGCCTCGAGCGGCCCCTGCGGCGGGGCGGAGAGGGCGGCGAGCAGCCACGCCCAGCCGTCGCCGCGCGACGGGACCAGCTCCTGGAGCATGAACGCGGTGGCAACCTCGTCGCCGAGGTCGGCCTCGGCCCAGCCGAGCAGGGATGGGGCGTGGCCGAACCCGGCGGCGGTGAGGAAGGCGCTCACCTCGACCTCCGGGTTCAGCCCCCGCTCGAGGAGCCGATACACCTTCAGGATGAGCCGGTCACCCAGCCGCACCGACGTGTTCGACTGCTCCACCCCCAGCCGTCGCTCCTGGCCCGGATCCTCTCCGTCGAGCGCGGACGCGAGGGCCGGCGTGCTCCGGAAGCGGAAGCGGGTCGCGTCCCCGTCGACGACCAGCTCGCCGGCGATGGCCTCGACCGCCGCCCGCCAGGTGCCGTCGCCATCGGCCGGCTCGCGCAGGCCGCCGTCCGGGCCGGCCACGGCCGGCACGAGGTAGCGGTCCGCGCCGCCGTCGCGGTAACGCGCCTCCAGCACGAGCAGCCAGTGATCCCCGCCGAGGCGCGCCGCGTCGGCGAGCCGCACCTCGGCGAGCGGCCGCGCCTTCGCCCGGAACCAGCGCCGCGCGGCCAGCCAGGAGGCATCGAACGCGGCGGCGGCCCGCGGCGCCATCGGCTCAGCCGGCCGCATCGGTCCCGTCGGTGAGCTCGAACCAGTACCAGCCGTGAGGTCCGAAGGTGAGCAGGTAGGGCAGCTCGCCGATGCTCGGGAAGCGCACCCGGCCCACCATCTCGACCGGCACGCGGTCGGTGAACCGGGACAGGTCGAGCTCCACGTACTGCGCGAAGCGCGACAGGTTCACGACGCACAGGATCGTGACGCCGTCGTGCTCGCGGAGGTAGGCGAGCACGTGGCGGTTCTCGGGGTGGAGGAACTCGAGCGAGCCGCGACCGAAGACCGGGTACTGGCGCCGGACGCGGATGATGCGCCGCATCCAGTGCAGGAGCGAGCCGGGGATCCGCTCCTGGGCCTCGACGTTCACCGACTGGTAGCCGTACACCGGGTCGACGATGACCGGCGAGTACAGCGCGGCGGCATCGGCACTCGAGAAGCCGGCGTTGCGGTCGCCGGTCCACTGCATCGGGGTGCGCACCCCGTTGCGGTCGCCGAGGTAGACGTTGTCGCCCATCCCGATCTCGTCGCCGTAGTAGATCACCGGCGTGCCGGGCATGGACAGGAGGAGCGAGTTCAGCAGCTCGATCCGGCGCCGGCTGTTGTCGACGAGCGGCGCCAGGCGGCGGCGGATGCCGAGGTTGATGCGCGCCCGCCGGTCGGCGGCGTACTCGGCCCACATGTAGTCGCGCTCCTCGTCGGTCACCATTTCGAGCGTCAGCTCGTCGTGGTTCCGCAGGAAGAGCGCCCACTGGCTGTCCTCGGGGATCGAGGGGGTGCTCTCCATGATCTCGACGATCGGGGTGCGATCCTCCTTGCGCAGGGCGATCCAGATCCGCGGCATGAGCGGGAAGTGGAAAGCCATGTGGCACTCGTCGCCGTCGCCGAAGTAGGGGCGCACGTCCGCCGGCCACTGGTTCGCCTCGGCCAGCAGCATCCGGCCGCTGTGCTTCTCGTCGAGAGCGCTGCGCAGCCGCTTCAGGACCTGGTGGGTCTCGTCCAGGTTCTCGCAGATCGTCCCCTCGCGTTCGACGAGGTACGGCACCGCGTCCAGCCGCAGGCCGTCGACGCCGAGGTCCAGCCAGAAGCGCATGACCCGGATCACCGCCCGCACCACCTGCGGGTTGTCGTAGTTCAGGTCCGGCTGGTGGCTGAAGAACCGATGCCAGTAGTACTGCTGCGACCCCTGGTCCCAGGCCCAGTTCGAGGTCTCGGTGTCGGTGAAGATGATCCGGGCATCCGCGTACCGATGGTCGTCGTCCGACCACACGTACCAGTTCCGCTTCGGATTCGACCGCGAGGCGCGCGACTCGGTGAACCACGGATGCTGGTCGCTGGTGTGGTTCACGACGAGCTCGGTGATAACCCGCAGCCCGCGTCGGTGCGCCTCGCGCACGAAGGCGCGGAAATCGCGACGCGTGCCGTAATCGGGGTGGATGTTCGTGTAGTCGGCGATGTCGTAGCCGTCGTCTCGCAGCGGCGACGGATAGAAGGGCAGCAGCCAGATGGCGGTCACGCCCAGGCCGGCGATGTAGTCGAGCCGCCGGGTCAGCCCCGCGAGGTCGCCGATCCCGTCTCCGGAGGAGTCGGCGTAGGCCTTCACGTGGAGCTGGTAGATGATCGCGTCCTTGTACCAGTGCGGGTCGTCGTCAAGGGCCCGGCGCTTCGCCGTGGCGCGGCGCGTCCTCCGGCCTTCCTCCTCGGCCATGCGCTGCGCGTCGACCGCGGCGGCCTCCGCCGCCTCGGCGGCCAGCCGCCGGCGATCCATCTCGGTCACGCGCGGGAGCGTACCCGGTGCCGCCTCACGGGCCGGGCGCCTGCGCGTCATCGATCCCTCCTCATCGGTCCGTCCTCATCGGTCGGCCGGCTCGATGCTGAAGATCGCGAACGGGGTCCCGGCCGGGTCGAGGTCCACCGGCATGTCGGCGCCGCGCTCGACGCGGGCCCGGCCGCTGACGAGGTCTCGCACGCGGTACGGCTCGTCCCAGCCGATGCCGATGGCCGGCAGGTCGGGGTGCAGGAAGGCCCGCTCCGGGGTGCGCGGGTCGCAGTTGACCGCCACATACACCGCGTCGCGCCAGCGATGGGGGAAGCCGCTGAGCGGGTCGGTGGGGCCGTCGGGCAGGGCCTTGCGGTAGAAGAGCGTGCGCGCGCCGGTGACCGGCTCGAAGCGGAGGTTGTCGTAGAGCTGCAGCGCGCGGTGCTCGCGCCGCAGCCGGTTCAGGGTCCCGATGAGGTCCTTGATGTTCCCCGGCGCGTCCCAGTCCCGGGCGCGGACCTCGTACTTCTCGCTGTCGAGGTACTCCTCGCGGTCGCCGAGGCGGGCGTTCTCGCACAGCTCCCAGCCGGAGTAGATCCCGTAGCTCGACGATAGCGTGGCGGCCAGCACGGTGCGGATCACGAACGCGGGCCGGCCGTGGTCGGTGTGGTGAGGATTGATGTCCGGCGTGTTCGTGAACAGGTTCCCACGGAAGTACTCGCGCATCTCCGTCTGGGTCAGCTCGCCCAGGTAGTCGCGCAGCTCGTCGCGCGTCTCGCGCCAGGTGAAGTACGTGTAGCTCTGCGTGAACCCCGCCTTCGCCAGGCGGCGCATCATCTTCGGGCGTGTGAAGGCCTCGGACAGGAAGACGACCTCCGGGTGGTCGCGCTGCACCTCGGCGATGAGCCACTCCCAGAAGGCGATCGCCTTGGTGTGCGGGTTGTCGACCCGGAAGACCTTCACGCCACGCTCGACCCAGGCCAGGAACACGTCGCGCCAGGCGCGCCACAGCGCGGCCCGGGCCTCGGGGTCGTCGTTGCCGAACTCGATCGGGTAGATGTCCTGGTACTTCTTCGGCGGGTTCTCGGCGAACTTGATCGTTCCGTCCGGCGCGTGGCGGAACCACTCCGGGTGCTCCCGCACCCAGGGGTGGTCGGGCGAGGCCTGGATGGCGATGTCCATGGCCACCTCCATGCCGTGGCGCTCCACCGCCTCGCGGAACCGGAGGAATCCCTCGAGCCCTCCCAGCTCGGGCGCCACCGCGTCGTGGCCGCCGGCCTCGCCGCCGATGGCGTATGGGCTGCCCGGGTCGTCCGGACCGGCCTCGAGCGAGTTGTTCGGCCCCTTCCGGTTCGTGCGCCCGATGGGGTGGATCGGCGGCAGGTAGACCACGTCGAAGCCGAGCTTCGCGATCTCGGGCAGGCGCCATGTCGCCTCGGGGAGGGTGGTTGCCGTGGGACGCCTGGGGTCCCGCCCCTGGGAGCGTGGGAAGAGCTCGTACCAGGCGCCGAATCGCCCGCGCTCGCGGTCGACGACGAGCGGCAGCTCCTGCGAGCGGGTCGCCGCGCCGCGGTCCGGGTGCCGGCGCGCGGCGGCCACCAGCGCCTCGTCGAGGAGGAGCGCGGCGCGCGCGGCGTCGCTCCGCGCACGACGCAGCGTGGCGAGGGCGGCCGCGAACAGGGACGCGTCGGAGGCAGCGGCCTTTCCCCGGCGGGCGGCGGCCCGGCCGTGGGCGGCCGCGAGCAGCTCGCGCCCCTCGGCGATCTCGGTGGCGATCGGGACGCCCGCCGCGACCTTCTTGCGCAGCGCCTCGTGGAGCGATCCGAAGCGGTCACGCCAGGCCTCCACCGCGTAGCGGTGGCGGGCGTTGCGCCGGAGCGGGATGCGCCCCGACCAGCGGTCATTGTCCACCGGGCGCATCGGCGTCTCGTCCCAGGCGGCGCCGTCCTCGGCCCGGAGGAGGAGCGCCGCGTCGAGGAGGTCGTGGCCGTCGGCGAACACGTCGGCCGTGACGAGCAGCTCGTCGCCGACCACCCGCTTCACCGGGAAGCGGCCGCCGTCCAGCTCCGGCGCGATGCGCTCGATGACGATCGTCCGCCGCGTGCCCAGCGCATCCGGGCCCGGCTCGGCGACGGGTGGCGGCTGGAAAGCGGCTGACGGTCGGGAACGTGCGGCAAGGGTGGCAGTGGCGCGCCGCGCCTTCGGTCGGCTCGTCGTCATGTCTCCACGAGCAACCCTACCCGATCCGATCGCGTCGCGGGCCCACCCGCCGTGGCGGCAGGCAACGCCGATTCCCGGTACGCTCCCGCCGATGCCGCTCCCGCGTCCCGTCACGCGCCGCGTCGCCGCCTTCGTGGCGGCGATCGTCGTCTGCCTGGGGATCGTCGTCGGCGCATGCGCCGGCCCCTCGCCGTCCGGCGCACCCTCGGCCACGACCGCCATCCCCTCTGGCTCGTCGCTGCCGGCGAGCGACACGCCGAGTGACGCCCCCGGGCCGTCCGCGTCGGGCCGAGGCTCCACGAACCCGCCGCTGCCCACCGGCCCGGACGCCCTCGCCCTCGAGCCGTTCGCCGCGGGGCTCGACACGCCCATCGGCCTGGCGCACGCCGGCGACGGATCCGGCCGGCTCTACGTCCTCGAGCAGGTCGGCCGCGTGCGCGTCGTCGAGCGCGACGGGACCGTGCGTGCTGAGCCCTTCATCGACCTGTCCGGCCGCGTCCTGTCCGGCGGGGAGCGCGGCCTGCTCGGCATCGCCTTCCATCCCGACTACCCGCGCAACCGGCGCCTCTTCGTGCACTACAGCCGCGCCGGCGACGGGGCGACGGTCGTGTCGGAGCTGCGGGCATCGGCCGACGGGCGGACCGCCGACCCTTCCAGCGAGCGCATCCTGCTCGGCGTGACCCAGCCGTTCCCGAACCACAATGGCGGCCGGATCGCCTTCGGGCCGGACGGTTACCTGTACATCGGGCTCGGCGACGGAGGCTCCGGCGGCGACCCCTACGCCAACGCCCAGAACACGAACGTGCTGCTCGGCAAGCTGCTCCGTATCGACGTGGACCGGCAACCGTCCGGCGGGCGCGCGTACGCGATCCCGCGCGACAACCCGTTCGCGCCCCAAGGGATCCGGCCCGACGGCGGCGCGCCGGAGATCTGGGCCTATGGCCTCCGCAACCCCTGGCAGTTCAGCTTCGACACCGAGGGCGGCGACCTCTACATCGGCGACGTCGGACAGGGTCGATGGGAGGAGGTGAACCGCCAGCCGGGCGACTCGCGCGGAGGCGAGAACTACGGCTGGGCGGTGATGGAGGGGCGCCACTGCTACGTCGACAACTGCGAGCAGGCGGCGTACGTGAAGCCGATCGCCGAGTACTCGCACAGGGAGGGCTGCTCGATCACCGGCGGGTACGTGTACCGCGGCGCGCGGCAGCCGGAGCTCCAGGGCATCTACGTCTTCGGTGACTACTGCAGCGGCCTCGTCTTCACGCTCCACGTCGACGAGGGCACGGTGACCCCGAAGGTCGTGCTGGACAGCGGCCTGTCGATCACCAGCTTCGGTGTCGGCGAGGACGGGGAGATCTACCTGGCGGACATCGGTGGCTCCATCGGGCGGGTAGTGGTCGCGGACTGATCACGGCCGCAGGCGGGACGACGCGGCCGAGGCGACGGGGCCCGTGGCCCCCAGCGCGCGGAGGCTCACCCAGCGGCTGCCACCGACGACGACGTGGTCGAGGAGCTCGATGTCGAGCAGCCGGCCGGCCTCGGCCAGCTCGGCGGTGATGCGCAGGTCATCGCCAGAGGGGGACGGGTCGCCCGAGGGGTGGTTGTGGACGACGACGATCGCGGCCGCCTGGCGCCGGACGGCGTCGCGGTAGACCTCGCCCACGCGCACTGACGAGCCCGCCAGGTTGCCGGCGTAGACGGTGATCGCCGCGGTGACGACGTTCTTCGTGTTCAGCAGCAGGACCCTGAGCTCCTCGCGCGGCAGGCCGGCCATCGCCGCGGCGAGCCGCTCGCCGACGTCCGCCGGGCTGCGGACGCACCACCCCGGGGCGGCGCGCGCCTCCGCGACCCGGCGCCCCAGCTCGAACGCGGCGGCCACGGCCCGGGCGCGCCGCGGGCTCAGGCCGCAGTGCCGGGTCAGCTCCGCCGGGCCATGGTCGGCGAGGCCGGCGAGCCCGCCGGCGCGGGCCAGGAGCTCCCGACCGTCCTCCGGCGCGATGCCGGCCAAGATCCCGAGCAGGCGCGCCTCGTCACCCCCCTCGACGCGGTCTGCCGGGTCGGGGCGGGGCTGGAGCGCACGGACGGCCACGTCCGGAGGCTAGCCGTCGTCCGCGTACCGCCGGCTTACCCGTCGCTTACCGGTGCCGTCAGGTGACGGGCAGGTCGAGCACGCCGTAGCGGGCGAGCAGCCCGATGAGGACGGTGATCCCGTTGAAGCCCGCGTGCAGCGCGATGGTCGCCGGAAGCGAGCCGGTGGCCCGGTACAGGAGGGCGAGCGCGATTCCCAGCGCGGCGATCGGCAGGAAGAGGAACAGCGAGGCGTGGATCATCGCGAAGAGCAGGCCGGAGCCGAGGATCGCCACCCGTGGGCCGTACTCGCGCAGCCAGGCATTGAGCACCACGCCCCGGAAGAACAGCTCCTCGGCGATCGGCGCCACGACGACGATGGCGAAGACGAGGATGACCGGATCGGCGTTGGCGAGCGCCTGCTCGGCGACGCCCACATCGGGCTCGAGGCCGACGAGGTCCAGGAGGCGGATGACGATGAGGCCGATGAGCTGGGCGCCGATCCAGGCCGGGAGGGCCAGGGCCAGGCCGAGGCCGACGGAGCGCCACAGCCCGCGCTCCGGCCGGAGCCGGAGGCCGACGAGCGCGCGGGGCGCGACCACGTAGAGCGCGGCCACCCCGAGCAGCGACACCTGGGTCACGGTGAGGATCGCGAGGGTACCCAGGGGCGACAGCTCGTCACCACCCAGCAGGGCGGCGACCTGGCCCGCTGCCGGCACGATCGCCAGGTTCGCGGCGATGACGGCGATGACGAGCATGACCAGGATCGAGGGACCTCGGTACCGGTGAGGGGGCAACACCGCACGGACCACGATCGATCGGGCAGCGTGCGCGAGCAGGCCCACGAGCAGCGCCATCCCGCCGACGAACAGCCCGGCCAGGACGACGACGGCGCGGTCCGCGGCGCCATCGGCCAGGACGTCGGTGAGCGTGCCCCGGGCAAAGACGAGGACGCTGCCGATGACGGCCACGCCGGCGACGATGAGCGCCAGCGACCCGACGAGCAGCGGTCGGTAGCGGGCGGGTTCGCGCTCCGCCCCTCCGTCCACGTCCGCGCGGTTCAGGAGTTGGCGGGGTTGCGCAGCCCGGGCGGGTCGGTCGCGGGCTCAGGCGATCGCGCCGGCGTCACCGGCGAGGAGGCGGTGGGTGGCGAGGACCACTCGGCGGCCGGCTCGGCCGGCCGGGGTGCCGGCGCCCGCTGGAACTCGTGCCCGCAATAGGCGCACAGCGGCCACTCCGGCTGCGCCAGCCGGTTGCAGGACGGGCAGACGCGGTGGAGGCGGGTGCGGCAGTTCGGGCAGACCAGCCAATCGGGCTGGACCCGGTCGCGGCATACCGGACAGAGCTGGTTCTTCTCGACCTCGGCGAGGAGCGACTCCTCGGCCAGCGAGCGCTCGTACACCTCGGCCAGCGTCTCGCGCGGCCGGACGATGAGGTACAGCACCACGGCGAAGACGAAGAGGAGCGGCGTGAAGAAGATGATGAGCGCCGCGCTGAAGTACGGCAGGATCGGGTTCTCGGTGCGCGCCTGCATGTCACGGAAGGCCCAGTACGCCGTTCCCAGCCAGAGCATCACCACGTAGATGACGATGAGCTGGAAGGCGAGCCCCACGATGGGGTTGTTGATGAAGCTTTCCCACGCTTCGCCGAGGGGGTTGAGGATCTCTTCCATGCGTGTCCCTAGCTAGGGCCCCGATCGAAGGCAGGCGCTCCGGGGGCGGCGGCCATGCTAGCAGATGCTCCGTCCGGACCCCCGCCGGCGGACAGGTCGGCGAGGAGCGCGACGAGCTCCCGGTGCTCGAGCTCGAGCACACGCGCCGCGAGGGCTTCCGGCGCCTCCCCCGGTCGCACCGCGACCCGCCCCTGGCGCAGGATCGGCCCGGCGTCGAGCTCCGGGGTCACCTCGTGGAGCGTCACCCCGGTCTCCGCGTCACCCGCCTCGAGTACGGCGGCATGCACGGCGAGCCCCATCATCCCCCGCCCCCCGTGCCGCGGCAGCAGGCTGGGGTGGATGTTCACCGTCCGTCCCGCGAACGTGTCGAAGAAGGACCGATGCAGGAGCTGGTCATACCCGGCCAGCAGGGCAAGATCCGCGCCGGATTCGGTGAGCGCCCGGCCGATCGCCGCGTCCCGCTCCTCGGCGGAGGCGTGGTCCGCGCGACGCAGGACACGCGTCGGCACGCCGTGCGCGGTCGCGACCACGAGCGCCGGCACGCCGGGCCGGTTCGACACCACGAGCACCGGCTCGACACCCGGCAGCCGGCCGTTGGCGACGGCGCCGAGCACCGCCTCGAGGTTCGAGCCGCGGCCGGAGACGAGGACGCCGAGCTTCATGCGGTCGGCGTCAGAGGAAGGCGACCCGCGGCGCGTCGTCGGCCACCGGCACCACGGTGCCTACCCGTGCCGCCTCGGGCACGGCGGCGAGCGCCGCCCCCAGGTGCTCCGGCCGGATGACCGCGGTGAGGCCGATGCCGAGGTTGAAGGTGCGCACCATCTCGGCGTCCGGGATGTCGCCGGCCTCCTGGAGCAGGCTGAAGATGCGCGGCACGGTCCAGCTGCCGGTCTCGACCTCGACGCCGAGGCCTGCCGGCAGCGTGCGCGGGATGTTCTCCGTCCAGCCGCCGCCGGTGATGTGCGCCAGGGCCAGGACGTCGCCGCCGGCCGCGCGCAGCGCACGGCGCAGGGCCCGGATGTCGTCGAGGTAGGAGCGATGGGGCTCGAGCAGCTCCTCGCCGAGGGTGCGCTCCAGCCCGGGCGCCTGGCGGGTCCACTCGTCGGGCCGCAGGACGCGGCGCACGAGCGAGTACCCGTTCGTGTGCAGCCCCGACGACGGCAGGCCGAGCAGCGCGTCGCCGGCCCGCACCGCACCGCCGTCGATGATGTCGCGCCGCGCCACAACGCCCACGATGAAGCCGGCCAGGTCGAAGTCGTCGCCGTGGTAGAGGTCCGGCATCTCGGCCGTCTCGCCGCCGACGAGCGCGACGCCGGCGGCCAGGCAGGCGGCCGCGATGCCGCCCACGATCTCCTCGGCCACCTCGGCGCGCAGGCTGCCGGTGGCCAGGTAGTCGAGGAAGAAGAGCGGGTCCGCCCCCTGCACCGCGATGTCGTTCACGCAGTGGTTCACGAGGTCGACGCCGATCGTGTCGTGGCGCTCGAGGGCGACCGCCACCTTCAGCTTCGTGCCGACCCCGTCGGTCGAGGCCACGAGCACCGGCTCGGGGTACGGCCCCGGGTCGAAGCGGAAGAGGCTGCCGAAGCCGCCGACCCCACCCAGGACCGATGGTGTGGCGGTCGATGCTGCCGCGCGGCCGATGAGCTCGACGGCGCGCCGCGCCTCGTCGACGTCGACCCCGGCGCGACGGTAGGCGTCGGCCACGCTACCCGCGCTCCAGCGCGAACTTGTCGACGTCGAGCGGCACGTCCACCGGGTAGCGGCCGTCGAAGCAGGCGGTGCAGTGGCGCCGCTCCCCGTCCGCCTCGCGCGCGACGGCGGCCTGCAGGCCCTCATCGGAGAGGTAGCCGAGCGAATCGGCGCCGATGCGGAGCCGGATCTCGTCGAGCGTGTGGCTGGCCGCCACGAGTTCCGCCCGCCGCCCGGTGTCGACGCCGAAGTAGCACGGGAACCGCATCTGCGGCGAGTGGATCCGGACGTGGACCTCCCGCGCCCCCGCCCGACGGAGCATGGCCACGATCGGCCCGGTCGTGGTGCCGCGCACGATCGAGTCGTCCACGACCACGACCCGCTTGCCGGCCAGCACCTCGGGCAGCGGGTTGAACTTCATCTGCACCGCCTCGTCGCGCGAGCGCTGCTGGGGCTGGATGAAGGTGCGGCCCACGTATCGGTTCTTGATGAGGCCCTCCCGGTAGGGCAGCCCGGACTGCTCGGCGTAGCCGATGGCGGCCGGGATGGCGCTGTCCGGCACGGGGATGACGAGGTCGGCCTCGGCCGGCTGCTCGATCGCCAGCTGGCGGCCCATCGCCATGCGCGCCTCGTAGAGCAGCCGCCCGCCGATCACGCTGTCGGGGCGGGCGAGGTAGACGAACTCGAAGATGCAGAGCCGCTCGGTGCGCGCCGGGGCGGGCGGCCGGTACGAGTGGACGCCCTCGTCGTCGATGGTGAGCACCTCCCCGGGCTCCACGTCGCGGACGAACGCCGCGCCCATGGCATCCAGCGCGGCGCTCTCGGAGGCGACCGCCCAGCCCGGCCCGTGGCCGTCGCCGGCCGGCAGCCGCCCGAGGGCCAGGGGCCGGAAGCCGATCGGGTCGCGGGCGGCGACGAGCGCCCGCTCGGTGATCATCGTGAACGTGTACGCGCCGGTCGCGCGGTGGAAGGCGTGCTCGACGCGCTGCGCCCAGCTGCGCCCGGGCGCGTGGGCGATGAGCTTGGCGAGCACCTCGGTGTCGCTGGCGGTGACGAAGTCGACGCCCTGCTCCGACAGCCCGTCCCGCAGCCACCGGGCGTTCGTCAGGTTGCCGTTGTGGCCGAGCATGAGCTCGCCGAGGTCCGACGAGGCGAAGACGGGCTGGACGTTCGGCAGCGAGTTGCTGCCGGTCGTCGAGTAGCGGGTGTGGCCGATGGCGGCGCTCGCCGGCTCGCCGCTGCCGTCCCCCTCGAGACGGCCGAGCGTCTCCTCGTCGAAGACCTGGCTGACCAGGCCCATCCGCTTGTGGAGGGTCAGCCGCGCCCCGTCGCTGGCGGCGATCCCGGCCGACTCCTGCCCGCGGTGCTGCAGTGCGTGGAGCCCGACGTAGGCGAGGTGGGCCACCGGCGCCCCGGGTGCGTGGATGCCGACCACGCCGCATTCCTCGCGCGGGCCGTGTGGTTCGTAGGCCGGCAGCTCGGGCACCCACCGATGATACCCGCGCCGCCCCGGACCGGACCGCGCCCTCGTGCGGCGCGGCGCGAAAGTACCCGGGCGGTACTGCACCGGACCGCACTCGGCGCCGAGCGGCCAAGCCGCGAGGGGTGCCGCGCCGCACCGCGTGACGATCGACCCATGGCGGCACGCCTTCTCGGCCGCGATGCTGCGGCTCAGCTGAATTCATCGGACAGGTCCTGCAGCAGGAGGGTGCATGCTCCGTCTCGCCCGCGCCGTCGGTTTCCTCGCGCCCCTGGCCGTGGCGCTGCTCCTCAGCGTGGTGACCGCCGCCGACAGCGGCGCCAGCGAGGGCGAGCGGACCGTCCAGCTCGTGCTCACCGCCCTGGCCCTGCTGGCCGGCATGAGCTCCATGGCGCTCCTCGCCTGGAGCTACATGGGCTGGCGCCTGAATCGGCTGGCGCGGGCACTCGAGGAGACGATCGACGCCAACCGCCCGGTTCGCCTGCGCGAGGCCGGCATCCCCGCCGAGCGCCGCCTGGCCCGGGCCTTCAACCAGGCGGCCGGAACCTTCCTGCAGGTCGAGGCGCGCGCCACCCACGACCGTCTCACCGGCGTGGCGAATCGCGAGACGCTGCTCACGACCCTCGTTGCCGAGGTCGAGCGCGCGACACGCCACCACAAGTGGCTGTCGGTGGCGTTCATCGACATCGACCGATTCAAGCCGATCAACGACACGTACGGCCACAACTCCGGCGACGCGGTCCTGCGCCAGCTCGCCGGCCTCGTCGCCGACAACGTCCGCGCCTCGGACCTGTTCGGTCGCTACGGCGGCGAGGAGTTCATGCTCATCCTGCCCGAGACCGCACCGGAGGAAGCCGCCGTCCTCGCCGAGAAGCTGCGCACGGTCGTCATGGCCGCGCCGATGGTCATCGCCGGCAAGCAGACGATCCAGGCCACGATCAGCGTCGGCATCGCCGGCGAGGTCGGCTCGCAGCTCCAGGTCGACGCGCTCGTCGACCAGGCCGATGCGGCGATGTACGCGGCCAAGTCGCTCGGCCGCAACCGCGTCTACGTCTACCGCCATGTCGACGAGAACGCGCTCGTGCGCCGAGCTCCGATCACCCACGAGCACCGCGAGGCGGCCACCGCCATCGGCCGCTGGGCCAGCGACACCGCGACCGAGGCACTCGCCTCCGTCCTCGCCCCACAGCCGCACCATCGCGGGCGGCCGTCGGACATGATCGCCG
Organism: Candidatus Limnocylindria bacterium; assembly: GCA_036556985.1. GTDB lineage: Bacteria > Chloroflexota > Limnocylindria > QHBO01 > QHBO01 > JAPSGM01. Next base: position 23,885 of record DATBIK010000107.1, read on the forward strand.
CCCTGGCGACCGGCATGGCGCTCGAGCTCGGGCTGCCGCGCGACGAGATCGAGCGCATCCGCATCGCGAGCCTGCTCCACGACCTCGGCAAGCTTGCCGTGCCGACCGAGATCCTCGACAAGCCGGCCGCCCTCTCCGACGGCGAGTGGCAGGCGATCGGCGAGCACCCGCGCATCGGCCAGGTCATTCTCGAGCGGGCGTCGGCGCTCCGAGAGGCGATCCCGGTCGTGCTGCACCACCACGAGCGGTTCAACGGGGGCGGCTACCCGCACGGCCTGCGCGGGAACGAGATTCCGCTCGGGGCACGGATCGTGGCGGTGGCCGACGCTTACCACGCCATGGTCCATGACCGCCCGTACAAGTCGGCGCAGACCCACGAGGAGGCGCTCGCCGAGCTGCGCCGGCACGCCGGCACCCAGTTCGACCCTGAGGTTGTCGACCTGTTCTGCATGATCTACTCCGAGGGCGTGCCCCCCGACGGCCTCGAGGAGGTGTACCGCCTCCACGAGCGGGCGCGCGGTGGCCTCGAGCGGATCGACGTCGCGGCGGCGGCGAAGGTCCTGGCCTCAACCCCGTTGCAGCGCACGCCGAAGACGGCGTTGACCCGCACGCTCGACGCGCAGGTCAACGGGACGCCGCGGGCGAAGCGGAACGGGAAGGGGCCATCGCCGGACGACGCGCCGACCCCGGCGACGACGCGACGGCGGCGTGCCACGCGCACGGGGGGCGTTCACGAGGCGGCAGGGTGACGCGTCGCGCGGCCCTCGTCCTGGTTCTGCTGGCGGCGCTCCACGGGGCGCCGCCGCTGCTGCTCGCCGCGCCGCCGAACCAGCTGAGCTCCGCGGCGTCGCCCCGGGCAGGATCCGTCCGCGACGTGTCCCCGGGCGGCAACCCGGCGCACCGGGTCATGGCCCATGCCGGTCCCAGCAGCGCGGAGGTGGCCCTCGTGTCCGGCACCGCCCTCCACGGCACGTGGGCCGGCGCGCCCCGCGGGACGAGCCCCGGCGGCGTCGGCCCGCTCGACGCGGGGTCGGGGACACGCGAGGTCGACGACCTCCTCCTCGTGCTCGGGATCGTCGTCGGCGTGGCGGCGGTCGTCCTGCTCATGACCGGCTGGCTGCTCGCTGCGCGGATCCGGGACGACGAGAGCGAGCCGGCGGAGGCGGACGCGACGCCGGCCATGCGAGCGCGCCAGCGGGCGCGGGCAACAGGGCGCGATCCGGTGCTGGCCGCCATGGGCCTCGACGACGAAGCGTCGCCCGTCGACCCCGACGACTAGAGCGAGCGCTCCCAGGCCGCGGCAAGGTCGGCGACGCCGGCCTCGAGCCGGTGCTCGCCCACGGCAAGCGCGAGGCGATCCTCCCCGGCGCTTCCCAGGCGCAGCGCACCGACACCGGCGGCGCGGGCTGCGGTTGCGACCGCGCCGGCGCGCTCGGGCGCCACGGCGGCCAGCACCCGGCCGCCACACTCCCCGAAGAGGACCGCGGTCGGCGGCGCCTCCGGGACCGCGATCCGCGCGCCGACGCCAGAAGCGATCGCCAGGCGCGCCGCCGCCACGCCGAGGCCCCCGGCGCTGAGGTCGTGGAGGCCGGCGACCAGCCCGTCCGCGGCGAGCCGCGGCAGGAGCGACACGAGGCGGGCGGACGCGTCGAGGTCGAGGGCCGGGGTTCCGCCGCGCCGACCGCGAAGGCGGGCGTGCTCGGAGGCGGCGAGCGCGGGGGCGTCGAAGCCCGGCTCGCCGAGCAGCCAGATCTCGTCGCCGTCGTGCCAGCGCATCGGCACCGCGCGCAGACGGTCCTCGATGAGGCCGACCGTGCCGACCACGGGGGTGGGCAGGATCGGCCCATCCGGCGTCTCGTTGTAGAGGCTGACGTTGCCGGACACCACCGGCAGGCCGAGGACGCGGCAGGCATCGGCCATGCCCGCGATCGCCTCCGACAGCTGCCAGTAGCCGGCGGGATTCTCCGGCGAGCCGAAGTTCAGGCAGTCGGTGACGCCGATCGGTGTCGCGCCGCTGCAGGCCACGTTCAGCGCCCCCTCCACCACAGCCGCCGCCCCCGCCAGGCGCGGGTCGAGGTCGCCGAGGCGCCCGGGGCCGTCGAGGCTGAGCGCGAGCGCCCGCCGGGTGCCCTTCACCCGCAGCAGCGCCGCGTCGCCCGCGCCGGGGCCGACCATCGTGCGCGTGCCGTTCATGTGGTCGTAGCGGCGCCAGATCGATCGCCGGCTGCGGACGTTCGGGCTGGCGAGCAGGGCAAGCAGGTCGGCGGCGCTCGGCGGCGCGGCGGCAAGATCGTCGAGCCGCTCGGCGCGTCGCGCGTCGAGGTCGTCCGGCGGCGCGGCGGGGCGCACGTAGCGCGGCGCGTCGTCGGCGAGGGCCCGCCCGGGCACGCGGCAGATCATCTCGCCGCGGAACGTGGCGCGCACCTCGGGCTCAACAATCACGCGCCCGATCGTCACCGCGTGGAGCTCGTAGCGCGCGAAGACGGCGCGGACCTCCTCCTCGCGCCCGGTGCGGACGACGATGAGCATCCGCTCCTGCGACTCGGAGAGGAGGAGCTCGTAGCCGCTCATCCCGCCCTCGCGGGTGGGGACGAGGTCGAGATCGACCTCGGCGCCGCAGCCGCCCCGCGCGGAGAGCTCGGCCAGCGCGCAGGTCAGCCCCGCGGCGCCGAGGTCCTGCATGGCGACCACCGCGTCCGAGCCGGACAGCTCCAGGCACGCCTCCATGAGCAGCTTCTCGAGGAACGGGTTCCCGACCTGCACCGCCGGCCGCCGCTCGTCGCGATCCTCCCCCAGGCTTGCCGACGCGAAACTCGCCCCCTGGATGCCGTCGCGGCCCGTCGTCGCGCCCACGAGGAGCAGGGCGTTGCCGGGGCCCGCGGCGCGGGCCAGCGTGATCTCCGCGTGGCGCGCGACGCCGACGCACATCGCGTTCACCAGCGGGTTGCCGGAATAGCTCGGGTCGAATGCGACCTCGCCGCCGACATCGGGGATGCCCATGCAGTTGCCGTAGCCAGCGATGCCGGCCACGACGCCGTCGAACAGGTAGCGGTTCCGGGTGGCGGCCGCGGCATCGGTCCGCCCGGAGGGGTCGTCCTCGACGGCCAGGGGACCGAAGCGCAGCGAGTTCAGGAGCGCGATCGGGCGGGCTCCCATGGTGAAGATGTCGCGGATGATGCCGCCCACCCCGGTTGCCGCCCCCTGGTAGGGCTCGACCGCCGAGGGATGGTTGTGCGACTCGACCTTGAAGACGACGGCCAGGCCGTCGCCGATGTCCAGCGCGCCCGCGTTCTCGCCCGGCCCCACCAGGACCCGCTCGCCGACGCTGGGGAGGCGGCCGAGGAGCGGTCGCGAGTGCTTGTAGGCGCAGTGCTCGGACCACATCGCGCCGAACATGCCGAGCTCGACCTCGTTCGGCTCGCGGCCGAGCGCCCGCACGACCGCCTCGTACTCCTCGTCGGTCAGCCCGTGGCGTTCCACGGGGGGCGCGATGCTCACGACGCGGGCCGCGCTCCGGTCAGCTCGCGCCGCCCGGGGGCGGCACCGGACGATCGCGGCCGAGCTCGAGCAGCAGCGCGCCGGCCGCCGCGGCGACGACCGTGACCAGGAAGATCGTGTCGATGCCGCTCACGCGGAAGGCAGCGCGCTCGAGCGCGATGCCGAGCGCCACGAGGACCACGGAGAACGTCGCCAGCCGCTGGTGCGGGATCGTCGGCACGCGGTCGGCGAGGAAGATGCTGGCGGCGATGGCGAGCAGCGCCACGAAGAGGAGCAGGTTCAGCGGGTTGCCGAGCACGGGGAGCAGGGTCAGCGCGGCGAGCCCGCTGCCGGCACCGATCAGCCAGCCGCTGAGCATGACGGGCCAGGTGAACGGCAGGTCCGGCTCGCTCCTGGTGGGCGGTGGCGCCGCGGCCGGTTGCGCCGGCGGCGGTGGTGGCAGGCCCGACGCGCTCGGCGGTGGCGGGGCCTGGGCGGCCGGTTCCGATTGTCGTTCGAACGCCTGCTCCGCCCACTCCGGCTCCACCCGCTCCGGCTCCTCGGGCTCAGTATCCGGAGGTGGCCAGGATGGAGCCGGCGGAATGGGCTCGGAGGCCGCCTCCGGTTCCGCCTCCTGGCGCGGGACCGCGACGGTGGGCTCGTCCCAGGACATCGCTGGCCCCGCGTCCTCGGGCTCCGCCACGAGCAGCGTGCGGCCGCAGGTCGGGCAGAAGCGCGCGTCGTCGTCGACCTCGGTACCGCAGTTCGGGCAGAAGGGATCGGCCACCGGTCGCTCAGCCACGCCCGAGCCGGGTGAGCACGCCGATCACCACGATGAGCGAGGCGAGCATGAAGATGATCCCGCCCGGCGTGAGTGCGCGGAGGATGTCGAGCAGGTCGCCGCCCCCCGCGCCGAGCACTTCGACCACCACGAACAGGACGACCAGGCCGATCGCCCACAGCAGGGCGACCACGAGGCCGATGAGCTGGCCCACGCCCGGGACGCGTCGCACCATGCCGGCCCCCGCCAGGACGGCGAGCAGCACGATGAGCAGCGGCGCCGGTGCGGCGAATCCGTAGTACGCCTGCTCGGCCAGGCCGGCCAGGCCGTCGTAGCCGTTCCAGAAGGCGATCCCGTAGCCGTCGCTGCCGAAGGCCCGCGCGTACAGCGACGCGTCGCCGGCGAAGGGGAGGGCCCACGCAACGCCCAGGAAGATCGCGCCGATGAGCAGCACGATGGGGCCGAGGAACGCGCGCCCCGGCTCCTCGGCCGCTGCGGCTGCCGGCACCTCTTCCGCCACGGCCGGTGGGACGTAGCCCTCCGGCGCGCCGCGCAGGTTGGCGCCGCAGTTCTGGCAGAACGCGGTCCCGGCACGATTGTGCGTGCCGCAGCGCGGGCAGGCCTGGGTGCCCTCCGGCGGCGCCGGTCGGGCGACGGTGGTGGTGGCGCCGGCCGCGACCAGCCGCTGGCCGCAGTTGCGGCAGAAGGCGATCCCGGGGCGGTTCTCCGTCCCGCAGCGCGGGCACTTCGTCGACTCGCCCGGCTCGGTGGCCGGCACACTGTGCGCCGGGACGGCCGCGGCGGCCTCGGCCGGTTCGGCGGCTTCCGGCGGGGTGTGGGCCTCGACATCGGGCGGTGGCGGCTCGTGTGGCCGCTCCTCATCCACGGGCTCCGCGGCGGCGTCGTACGCCTCGGCCTCGGGGGGTGGTTCCGCAGCCGTGTCGCGTGACGGCCAGCTCGCAGTCTCGAACTCGTCGGCCTCGGCCGCGTCCTCGGCCTCCTGCGGGTCGTTCGTGGTGTCGCGGGGCTCGCGCTCGTCGTTCTGCATCGGGCGTTCAGCCTCCATCCGGGCCGGGTGCGACGGGGTTGATCATAGCCCACGCTCCGCGGCGGCAGGCTGGGCCGCGAGCCATCGGTCGAGGGAGCGGAGGAGGCGCAGGCCATCGGTGCCGCCCACCTCGGCATCGGCCGCGCGCTCCGGGTGCGGCATGAGCCCGAGCACGTTGCCCGCCTCGTTCAGGATCCCGGCGATCGCCCGTGCCGACCCGTTCGGGTTCGCGTCGGGCACGACCCGCCCGTCGGCATCGGCGTAGCGCAGGACGACACGCCCACCGGCCTCGAGCGCATCGAGCACCTCGTCGTCGGCGTGGTAGCGACCCTCACCATGGCTGATCGGGAGGCGGATGACGTCGCCGGCGGCCACCTCCTCCGCGGCGAGCCAGGGCCCCGCGGCGCGCTCGACGCGGAGCCCCTGCCAGTCGCAGCGGAACTGGAGGTGGTCGTTGCGCAGCAGGACGCCGGGCAGCATCCCCGCCTCGCACAGGATCTGGAAGCCGTTGCACGACCCGAGCACCGGACCGCCGGCCGCGGCGAAGGCCTCCACCGCGCGCATGACCGGCGCGAAGCGCGCGATGGCGCCGGTGCGCAGGTGGTCGCCGTGGGCGAAGCCGCCCGGCAGGACGACGGCGTCCGCGTCACCCAGCTCCGCCTCCGCGTGCCAGACGAGGCGCGCCTCCCAGCCGAGCGCGGGCGCCGCGTCGAGGAAGTCGCGTTCGCTCCACGTCCCGGGGAAGACGACGATCGCCACGCGCGGCCCTCGGCTCACCGCGCCACCTCTGCGGGAGCGGAGTCGACCTCGGCGCGCAGCTCCCAGTCGGCGGTCTCCATCACCGGGTTGGCGAGCAGCCGGCGGCACATGTCGGCCACCGCGGCCTCGGCCGCGTCACGGTCGGCCGCCGCGAACGCGATGCGCAGCAGCTTCCCGGCACGCACGTCGTCGACCGTGTCGAAACCGAGCGCCCGCAGCCCGCCGGCGATGGTCTGGCCCTCCGGGTCGGCGATCCCCGGGCGCAGACGGACGTGGACGTCCGCCAGCCAGCGCACTAGACCGATGTCTCCGCGCCGCCCCACCGCTCCCCGGTGAGCAGCTCGTATGCGCGGACGTAGCGGTCCCGCGTCCCGGCGATCACCTCTGCCGGCAGCTCCGGCGCCGGCGGCTCCTTGTTCCAGCCGGTGCCGGCCACGAAGTCCCGCACGTACTGCTTGTCGAACGATGGCGGCGAGGCGCCCGGCTCGTACAGTTCCGCGTCCCAGAACCGGCTCGAGTCCGGGGTGAGGACTTCGTCGATGACCGCCACCCGGCCGTCGATCCAGCCGAACTCGAACTTCGTGTCGGCCAGGATGAGCCCCACCTCCTCGGCCCGCTCGGCCCCGGCCCGGTACAGCGCCAGGGAGCGCTCCTCGAGCTCGCGGGCGAGCTCGGCACCGACCATCTCGGCGAGCTGCTCGCGGGTGATGTTCTCGTCGTGGCCGGACTCCGCCTTGGTGGACGGCGTGAAGATCGGCTCCGGCAGGCGATCGGCCTCGCGCAGGCCGTCGGGCAGCCGGTGGCCGCCGACCATGCCGTCGCGGCGGTACTCGGCCCAGCCCGAGCCGGCGATGTAGCCGCGCACGATGCACTCGGCGTCGATGCGCTCCGCGCGTCGCGCGAGCGTCACGCGCCCGTCGAGCTCAGACGCGCGCGCCGACTCCGGCAAGTCGGCCGCATCGGTCGAGAGGAAGTGCGTGGGGCCGAGCGGCGCGAGGCGGCGGAACCACCAGGCGGAGAGCTGGGTGAGCAGCCGCCCCTTGTCGGGGATCGGCTCGTCGAAGACCACGTCGAACGCCGACAGGCGGTCGGTGGCGACGAGGAGGAGTCGGTCCTCGCCAACGGCGTAGGTCTCGCGCACCTTGCCGCGGTGCACGAGCGGCAGGCCTTCGATCGAGCTGCGGGTCAGGGTCACGGGAGCAGGTCCTCCGAGCGGCCGTCGTCGACGTCCGGGTGCTTGGTGGGTGGCTGGGTCTTGCCCTCCGGCGGGAGGTTGAGGCGGCGGGTGGCGAAGGCCTCGATGCGGTCGAGCACGGCCAGCACGACGAGGATGAGGATCGTCCCGACCACCGCCATGACGATGAGCCCCGCCCCTGCAGCCGTGCCAATCGCCGCCACCGACCACAACGAGGCAGCGGTCGTCAGCCCGCGGATGTTGCCGCGGTGCTGGAGGATCGTCCCCGCCCCGATGAAGCCGATGCCCGACACGATCTGCGCCGCGATGCGGGTGGGATCCACCATCGGCCCGCTGAATCCGTAGGCCGAGACGATCGTGAACAGCGCCGCGCCGAGCGCGACCAGGCTGTGGGTCCGGAAGCCGGCCGGCTGGCGATGGAGCTCGCGCTCGAACCCGATGATCGCGCCGAGGATGAGGCCGGCCGTCAGGCGGACGGCGAGCTCGAACTGGAGCCCGATGCTGAGTTCTGGGTTCAACGTCGCTCGCCTGCCTCCTCCTCCAGCAGCCACCAGGCGGAGATGAACGCGTGGAGCGCCCCACCGACCAGGAGCAGGATCAGCCAGATCGCCACGAAGCCTACCAGCAGGACGAGGCCCTGCGGGCGGGCGAGCAGCCCGGGCCCGAAGGAGTCCGCGACCGCGTCCCACAGGCTGCGCAGCAGGGACCACGATCCGACGACGAGGAGCGCGTCCTTCGTCCAGCCCACTGCCGCCACGCCGAGCCAGCGTGCCGGCGCGCGGGCGAGGTCGCCCGCAGCGGCGCGCAGTCCGGGGCCGAGCCGGTCGGCGGATGCCGCGAGCGTCTCCCGCAGCAGCCGCCCGCCGATGGCCTGCGCCAGCAGGAGCGCGCCGCCCACCGCCACGAGCTGCGGGAGGAGGGCCGCCGCCAGGCGTGGGATGACCGTGGCATCGGGGCCGGGCGCGGTGTAGACGGCCGGGGCGCTCACGGCCGCGCCGAGGAGGAGCCAGGCCGCCGCCAGGGCCACGGGGACGGTCGCGAGGAGCATCACGGACAGCCCGGCGAGCGACGCCTCGCCCGCCCCGGGGCCGTCGCGAACGGGCCGGAGGCCGCGCGCCATGGCGGTCTCGCCGGCAACGGCCAGGTAGGCGAGCAGCAGGAAGCCGCCGACTGCCGCGGCCGCCAACGCAACGACGTTCGCCGGGTAGCTGCCGGAGCTGTAGAGGGATACCGCCAGGTCGGCGACGTCGCCCACGTCGGGCGGCGCCACGGCGAGGAGGAGCGGCAGCCAGCCGGCATACGCGAGCCACGCGAGCGCGCCCGCCGGCCACAGGTCCGACCGCTCGCTGGCGATGGCGGCGGCCGCGGCACCACGCCGCAGCCAGGCCGTCACTCGAGCGCCCCCTCGAGGCCGAGGGCCCGGTACGTCTCGTCGATCCCGGCCAGGTGGTGCTCGAGGTCCATCGCCCGCTCGATCTCCGCAGCCGACAGCCAGCGTCCCACCTCCGGGTCGGCATTCAGCTCGTCGCGGAACGAGGAGGCGCCGCTCCATGAGCGTTTCGCAGCGCCCTGCACGAGCCGGTACGCCTCCTGGCGATCGGCGCCCTTGGCCACCATGGCCAGCAGGAGCGCCTCGGAGTACACCATGCCGCCGCTCGCCTCCAGGTTCGCGGCCATGCGATCGGGATCGAGCTCGAGCCCGTCGAGGATGGTGGCCGTCGTGCGCGTCGCGTAGGCAGCGACCCCGAACGCGCGCTCGAAGACGAAGCGCTCCGCCGACGAGTGGCTGATGTCGCGCTCGTGCCAGAGCGCCATGTTCTCGAGCGCCACGAGCGCGTCTGCCCGCAGGAGGCGGGCGAGGCCCGCCACCCGCTCGGCGAGCACCGGGTTGCGCTTGTGTGGCATCGCGCTGCTCCCCTGCTGCCCGGCGCCGAATGGCTCGAACGCCTCGGCCACCTCGGTGCGCTGGAGATGCCGCACCTCGGTCGTGATCCGCTCCAGGGTGCCGCCCAGGATCGCCAGGGCACCGATGAGCTCCGCGTGCCGGTCCCGGCTCACCACCTGGGTGGCCGCGGGGTCGGGACGCAGCCCGAGCGCCTCGCACACGTGCCGCTCGACCGCCGCGCTCACGTTGGCGTGCGTGCCGACCGCGCCGGAGATCTTGCCGACCGCGATCCCGTCGCGCGCCCGCGCCAGCCGCTCGGCGTCGCGGCCGAGCTCGGCATACCATCCCGCCGCCTTGAAGCCGAAGGTGATCGGCTCGGCATGGATCCCGTGGCTGCGCCCGACCATCGGGGTGGACCGATGCCGGAGCGCGAGGTGGCGCGCCACCTCGACCAGCCGTGCGAGCTCCGCCTCGACGACCATCGCCGCGTCGCGCAGCGTCACCGCCGTCGCCGTGTCGAGCACGTCGGAGCTCGTGAGGCCGAAGTGCAGCCACCGTCCCTCCGGTCCGAGCCGTTCGGTCACCGAACGCAGGAAGGCGATGACGTCGTGCTGCGACTCGCGCTCGATCTGGCGGGCCCGCTCCGCGTCCACCTCGGTCGCCGCCGCCCGGATCCGCTCCCAGTCCCCGGTGGGGACGACCCCGGCGGCGTGCAGCGCCTCCACCGCGAGGAGCTCGATCCGCAGCCACAGGTCCAGCTTGCGCCGCTCGCCGAACAGGTCGCGCAGCTCGGGAAGGGCGTAGCGGTCGATCACGCTCCCAGTCTAGGACGATCGCCCGTTGACGCCGGCGCGCCCCTGGCAGAGGATGCGCGCGTGACGCTCCGTGCCGACGCCGCGGCGGGATCCACCCGTCTGCCGCGCGTCACCATCCTGCTGCTGGCGGGCGCCGTCGTGCACGTCGTCGTCTCCGTCGTGGCGCGGGCGGCGGTGCAGGTCATCGCCGACCTCTCGCCGGCGGCGATGGTGAGCTACGCGCTCGGGGCCATGCCGCTCGTCCTCGCCGCCGCCATCCTTGCGGGGCGCGACCGCTGGCCCTCGGGGCGGGGCTGGCTCGCCGCCGGCGCGGTCGCGTACGTCGTCGCCGCCGCGCTCGACATCGTGCTGTGGCTGACGCTGGCCACCATCTCGCCGGCCGTTCCCGGCGAGCCGTACCAGACCTTCGCCACGGTGCGCGGCGCCCTGTGGCTCGCTGCCAGCTTCGCCGCGCCGCTGCTGGCGGCGACCGGCCTGTGGCGCGAGGGCAATCCATCGGTCGGCGCCGCCCCGCCCGCGGCGCGCTGGCTCGCCGTCGCCCTGGGGGCGCTCGTCCTCGTGTTTGCCGTGGTTCCCCTCATCGGGTCGTTCGGCAGTCCACGGTCGTTCACGACGTTCCTGGCCGACCAACCGGTCCTGCTGGCCCTGACGGTGCTCGTGCTCTTCACGCCGATGGCGCTCGCCGTCCTCGGCCTGGCCGCGGTGCGCGCCGTCCCGCGCCGCTACGTCCTGCCCGAGGCCCTCGTCGCCGTGGGATCGTTCGCCGCTGCGATCGGTTCCGCCGCCATGTCGGCCGTCTCGACGGTGCTCGGCGACGCCGCCTGGCAGGGGCTGGTAGGACCCGCGGTCGTTACCTCGCAGGCGGTCGCGCTTGCCGGCCTGGCGCTCGTCGCGCTCGGGTTCTTCACGGCCCGGATATCGGCCCCCGGAGAGCGCTGAGCGGGGATTGCCCCGGCCGGCTGAGCCGGCGTATGCTCACGGACCGCGCCCACCCGCGCGCAACCCTCGTCCGGCGCCCACGCCGCCGGCTCGACGAGGGCAAAGGGGACGTCCGCCTCGGGTGTGCAGGTCACCGGGCCTTTTCCGGCGATCGTCGCGCAGCGTGGGTGCCGTCGAGCGCCGATGAAAGGGAACGCACACGTGACCGAGCAGAAGACCCTGAAGCGTCGCGTCCGCGCGCGCATGGGCAAGACCGGCGAGCGCTACACCACCGCCCGCCTGCACCTCCTGTCGACCGATGCCGGGGCCGATCCGGCGCGCATCGTCCCGCCGCCGGGGATGACCTCCGACGCCAGCCTGAAGGGCACCACCGGCCGGACCTGGGCCGAGTGGATCGCGATGCTCGACGCCTGGGGCGCGGAGGCGAAGCCGCATCGCGACATCGCGCGATGGCTGAACCGCGAGCGGGGCGTCGAAGGCTGGTGGTCGCAGCAGATCACCGTCGGTTACGAGATCGCCATCGGCCGGCGCGTGGTCGGCCAGCGCAGCGACGGCCGCTTCTCGGCGACTGCGACCCGCACGATGGCCGCGCCGGTCGAGGAGGTCATGGACGCCGTGCTCGACGAGCACCGCCGCGGCGAGTGGCTGCCCGACGCACCGCTGACTCCACGGAGATCGACTGCCGAGCGCACCGCGCGCTTCGACTGGGACGACGGCGCCAGCCGGGTCGTGTTCTGGTTCGAGGCCCTCGGCGAGGGGAAGAGCCGCCTGGCGATGGAGCACGAGCTCCTCGCCGGCAAGGAGGAGACGGATCGGATGAAGGCCTACTGGCGGTCGGCGCTGCTGCGGCTGCGCGACCTCGTCGCGGGCTGACCGCTCAGGCGCGGGGGTCGACGCCGATGTCGGCTCCCGCCGCCTGCTCCGTGCGGAACGCCTCGACCCGCTCCGCCACCGCCGGGTCGCCGATGGCCAGGATGCGCGCCGCCAGGTGCGCGGCGTTCTTCGCCCCGGGCGAGCCGATCGCCACCGACGCAACCGGCACGCCGGGTGGCATCTGCACGATCGCGTACAGCGCGTCGGCGCCGCCCAGCGACCCGCCGTCGAGGGGCACGCCGATGACCGGCCGCGCCGTGATGCTGGCGAGCACGCCCGGCAGGTGGGCGGCCAGCCCGGCCGCGCCGATGAAGACCTGGACGCCGCGCTCCTCCGCTTCGCGCACGTACGCGTGCAGGGCGTCGGGCTGCCGGTGCGCGCTGATGACCGACGCCTCCCATCCGATCCCGTAGCTGTCGAGCACGTCGAAGCAGCCCTTCAGGGTCGGCAGGTCGGAACGAGAGCCGCTGATGACGGCGACAGCTGGCGAGTCGGGCATCGGTCGGGAAGGATAGCGGCTCGGGCTCAGTGGCCGGCAAGCCGCTCGACGAGGGGCCACATCTCGTCGGGCTCGCCGAGCATGAACGAGCTGATGCCGAGTTCCTGGCGGATGCCCGCGATCTTCTCGACGAGCGAATCCAGCGAGCCGATGTAGAGGTGCGCCGAGTCGAGCACCTCGTCGTCGGTCAGGTCGACGCCGGCGTGCCGGCGCAGCGCATCGGCCACGCGTCGCGCCTCGCCGCGCGCGTCGTCGGTGATCGTCAGGGGGTGGAACGACGGGTAGACGTTGAGGACGAGCCCGTCGAAGCGGTCCCCGGCCGCCTCGCGGACCCAGGCCACCTGCTCGCGCGTCGTCTCACGGACGAAGCGGCGCAGCGTGCCGCTTGGCGCGGTGGGGGCGAGGCCCACGACCTGCGCCTCGCGCGCGGCGAGCGACAGGATCCGCTTCCCGCCGCCGCCGATCATGAACGGCGGGTGCGGGCGCTGGACCGTTCGCGGCCCGGCGTCGAAGTCGCTGATCCGGTAGTGCCTGCCGGCGAATGAGAACGGCCCGTCGGCGAAGCAGCCCTTCAGCACGGCTACCGCCTCCTCCAGCCTGCCGACCCGCGTCGGGCCCTCGTCGAATGCGAGACCGATGGCCTCGTACTCCGGGCGGTTCCACCCAGCGCCGATCGCCACGTCCAGCCGCCCCTCCGACAGGACGTCCAGCGAGGCGAGATCCTGTGCCAGCACGGCCGGGTGGCGGAGGTCGTTGTTCAGGACGAAGCCACCGATCCGCAGGCGCTCGGTGGCCGCCGCGACGGCCGCCATGGCCGGCACCGGGCTGAGCTGGTCCATGAGGTGGTCCGGCACCACGAATCCGTGGAAGCCGGCCTCCTCGGCGCGACGCGCCAGGGCCCCGAGGTCGCGGGCGGACATCGGCGCACGGGCATCGGCCAGGAACTGGAAACGCGTCGGCACCGGTCGATTGTGCCGATCCTCGGCCAGGGGCGCCCGGACGCCGCCGTCACTGCCTATTCCATCGCCGCCTTCGAGTTCAGGGCTTCGTCGACGCGGACGTGCCGCTGCAGGTGGTCCGCCACCTCGTCCGGGGTGGCTCGCTGCTCGAACAGGCGGCCGAACACCTCGACCGAGGCGAGCAGCGCGCCGAAGTACCGGAAGCGGTCGGAGACGAGCTGCTCCTCCGCCATCTTCGACAGGCCGAATGCATCCTCCACGTACCCGCCCTCGAAGAACTTCCTGTCGATGACGAGAGAGTGGTGCCCATAGGTCTTGAACCCGAACTTGACCTTCGAGGTCAGGGCGCGAGGGAGGAGGTCGTTGGCGGCGTGCCGAACGACCGCCTTGTCCATCAGGAATGGGTGTCGGCGGTTGTAGAACCTGGGCACCATCCGCAGCTTGAATCTCGCCGGCAGGTTCAGCGCGAACCGCACGAGATCCTCGTCCAGGAATGGGAACCGCGACTCGATCCCGGCCAGCATTCCCATCCGATCGTTGCGGTGGAGGAGCGACGCGAGATGGGAGGTCAGCAGCTTCGTCGAGGACAGGTGATCGCGGCGGCGCTCGGGCGGCAGGAAGCCATAGGCTTCGTCGAACGCGGCCCCCGCGGTGTCATCCTCGAAGTTCGACATCAGCTTGGGGTAGAACTGCGGGAGGCGGGATTCCCCTCGCGGAAAGAGGTAGCGGCGCACGCTCGGGATGAGTCCGTACGCCTTGATCATCAAGTCGACCGGTGCCGCCAGCTTCCGGTAGCGGCGCGCGACGTACTCGGCATAGCCGAGGAACAGCTCGTCAGACCCCTCGCCGGTCAGGACAGCCTTCACACCCGTGCGCTGAGCCAGCTCGGCGGTGACGGCAAGCGGAAGGGAATTCATGTGAACGATCAGTGGCGCTTCGTAATGCCACGTGCCGCGCGGCCACTCGCGGAGCATGTCGTCGGGCCGATAGGTCGCTTCGTGAAGGCGTGCCCCCAGGGATCGCGCGAGCAGGCGCGCGTCCTCGATCTCCGAGTACGTTCCCACCACGTTTGCGGTGAACAGGGCGAGATCGGGATCCTCCTCGATCGCAGTCAGCGCGATCAGGCTGGAGTCGATTCCGCCGCTGACGAAGACGCCCATCGGCGCATCGCTGAGGAGCATTCGCTTGACGCTCGCTCGCAGCAGCTCCTTGAGGCGTTCCACGATCGCGGGCATCGACTGTGCGTCCAGCGCGCGATAGGTGACTTCGCTGATCTCGTCAGCCCAGTGATGGAAGCGATGGGCCACCGGCGCTTCGCCCGCCCGGGCGATCAGATACGTGCCGGCAGGCACGTTGCGGACATGCCGGAACACGGTGCTCTCGCCTCGACCGTCGAACATGGCGCTCATCGAGTGCAGCAGCCGCACGGGGTCGATCTCGAGCGAACCGAGATCGGCGATCGCCTTGGCCTCGGAGGCCCAGACCAGCTCGCCGCCGCGAGAGCGGTACACCAGCGGCTTCACGCCGAAGCGGTCACGGCAGAGGTAGACCGTCTGCTCGCGCGCGTCAAAGAAGCTGAAGGCGAACATACCCCGCAGGCGCACGAGGGTCGGTTCCACGCCGTCGAGAATGAGCAGGCGGAACAGGACCTCGGTGTCGGATGTGCCGGTCAGCTCCACGCCGCGGTCGAGCAACTCCTGGCGCAGGTCGAGGTAGTTGTAGATCTCGCCGTTGTAGACGAGGCTGTACTGGCCGTCGACGAACGGCTGGTTCCCGGCCGGGCTCAGATCGAGGATGCTCAGCCGCGTGTGGGCGACCCCGTAGTTGCGGTCACACACGGATCCAGCGCTGTCCGGACCGCGGTGCTGCAGTGAGCACCCCATCCGCTCGATGACGCCTGGGTCCACGTGCTGGTCCGGGGGCAGAAGCACCCCGGCAATCCCACACATCCCGCGGCTCCTCCGTGAGCCTGCTCGCCTATCGGCGCGCGGACGAATCGCGCCGTACGCTGGTCAAGGTGCGGACTCCGGCAGCGCGGCGGGCATCTCCACGAACCGAGCGCATGAAACTACAGATCCTGCCCAACGGCAAGACGTCGCCCTGCCCCGGACGTCGCGTGCAGCAGCCCGCGCCGGGCCCGGGTCAGACCGGCTCGCCGATGTCGGTCCGGTGCTGCCCGCCCTCGAGCTCGGCGGCGGACACGGCGGCCATCGCGTGCTCGCGCGCGGCGGCATGGTCGGGCCCGATGCCCACGAAGGTCGCCACCCGGCCGCCGGTCGAGGCGTGGCCGTCGCCGACGCGCCGCGTGCCGGCGTGGAAGCAGAGCTGCGGCCCGTCGTCGCCGGGCGCGGCGGGGTCGGCGCCGCGCAGGTCTCGCTCGGTGATCGGCGCGTCCGGGTAGCCCTCCGACGCGAGCACGATGCCGACCGCGGCACGGTCGGTTGCGATCGCCGCCGACTCCATGGCCGCACGGTCGCCGGCGGCGGTGCCCCGCAGCGCGGCCGCCAGGTCGCCCGCGAGGAGCGGCATGAGCACCTGCGCCTCGGGGTCGCCGAAGCGAGCGTTGAACTCGAGCACCATCGGTCCGGCACCAGTGATCATCAGGCCGGCGTACAGCACGCCGCGGTACGGCGTGCCGTCGCGGGCCATGCGCCAGGCGATCGGCTCGAAGACGGTGCCCACCGTGGCCTCCACATCCCGCGGCCCGAACCACGGGACCGGCGCATAGGCGCCCATGCCGCCGGTGTTCGGCCCAGTGTCGCCGTCCCCCAGCCGCTTGTAGTCGCGCGCCGCGCCGAGCGGGATGACCGCCTCGCCGCTCACGAAGGCGAAGGCCGAGACCTCCCGGCCGACGAGCCGCTCCTCGAGGACGAGGCTCGCGCCGGGCTCGGCACCGGCGAGCAGCGCGCG
>DATBIK010000108.1:0-11365 GCA_036556985.1 Candidatus Limnocylindria bacterium
TGATCCCGGCCTTCGGGTACCTGGCGCGACCGTTCGTGCCGAGCGAGATCGCCGAGCACCTGGCGCCGCGCTGACGATGAGCGCGGCCGGCGTTCCGGCACCGGCCGCCCGGGCGGCGGACGCACGCATCGCCGACCGGAACTGGTTCGATCGGCCGGCGATGGAGGTCGCACGCGACCTGCTCGGCTGCCTGCTCGTCCACGACGCGCCCGATGGACGGGTCGTCGGACGGCTGGTCGAGGTCGAGGCCTACCAGGGGCCTGAGGACCTCGCTGCCCACTCGGCCCGGGGGCGAACGCCGCGCAACACGGTGATGTTCGGTCCGCCGGGGCATCTCTACGTCTACCTCATCTACGGCCTGCACCACTGCGCGAACGTCGTCTGCGGCCCGGCAGGCAAGCCGGAGGCCGTGCTCCTGCGCGCCGCTGAGATTACCGACGGCCTGCCGCTGGCGACCGCGCGACGCGGCGGGGTGCCGCGAGAGCGGCTCGCCTCCGGCCCGGGGAACCTCGGCGCTGCCTTCGGACTGGACCGGTCGCTGAACGGCGCCGATCTCACCGCTGGCCCGGTCACGATCTCGCGCGGTACGCCACCACGCCGGGTCGCGACACGCCCGCGCATCGGCGTCGACTACGCCGGCACCTGGGCCGCCCGTCCGCTCCGCCTCCTCGATCCCGATGACCCGCACGTCTCCCGCCGCTGAAGCCGATGCCGCCGGCATCGCCGCGGACGCCGGCACGCTGCGGGCGCTCGAGTTCGCGGCGGTCGTCGAGCAACTCGCCGCGCTGACCGCGTTCGCGCCCTCGCGCGAGGCGGCTGTGGCAACCCTCCCGTCCGCGGACCCTGTCGTCGTCGGTCTCTGGCAGGACCAGACCGATGAGGCCGTCCGCCTCCTCGACGAGCAGGCGCAGGCCAGCATCGGGGGAGCACGGGACATCCGTGCCGCCATCGGCCGCGCACGACGTGGCGGCCGCCTGGCAGCCGCAGACCTGCTCGACATCGCCGAGACGTGCCGCGCCACCGGCCTCTTCGCCGACCGGCTCGCCGCGTGGCGCGGCCGGCACCTCGCCGAGCTGCGCGACGAGCTCGACCCCGCGCCACCGCTCCGTGAACGGATCGAGCGCAGCGTCGACGAGACCGGAGAGCTGCTCGACAGCGCCTCGCCTGAGCTTGCCGCCATCCGCAAGCGGCTGCGCACCGCGCAGGACCGGGTGCGCGAGCGACTGAACGCCATGCTGCGCTCGACCGACATGGCCGGCGTCATCGGCGAGGCGATCGTGACGGTGCGCGCCGGCCGTTACGTGATCCCCATCCGCGCCGAGGCCAAGGGCCGGCTGAAGGGCATCGTGCACGACCAGAGCGCCTCGGGCGCGACCCTCTTCGTCGAGCCGCTGTCGGTCGTGGAGCTGAACAACACCTGGACGCAGGCCACGCTCGACGCGACCCGCGAAGAGGAACGCATCCTCGACGAGCTGTCGCGCGAGGTCGAGGCGCGCGGGGAGTCGCTGTCCGACTCGCTCGAGGCGCTGGCGCGCGCCGACGTGTGGATGGCCCGGGCCCGGCTCGCCATGCAGATGGACGGGACGCGTCCGGCGCTGGCGGAGGACGCCACCGAGCTCCTCTCCGCCCGCCACCCGCTGCTCGGACCCGGTGCCGTGCCCATCGACCTGCGCCTCGGGGAGCGGTTCGGTTATCGGGCCATGGTCGTCACCGGGCCGAATACCGGCGGCAAGACGGTGTCGCTGAAGACGCTCGGCCTGCTCGTGCTCATGCACCAGGCGGGGCTGCGCGTGCCGGCCGCCGACGGGGCCCGGCTGCCGGTGTTCACACGGGTCATGGCCGACATCGGCGACGAGCAGAGCATCGCCCAGTCCCTGTCGACCTTCTCGAGCCACCTGCGCAATGTCGTCCGCTTCGTCGCCGCCGCCGATGCCGGCAGCCTCGTCCTCCTCGACGAGATCGGCGCCGGGACCGACCCGACCGAGGGCTCGGCCCTGGCCATGGCGATCGTCGAGCGACTGCTCGCGGCCGGCGCCACGGTGGCGGCCACGACCCATTACGCCGAGCTGAAGACGTTCGCCCAGGAGCACGAGCTCGTGACGAACGCGAGCGTCGCGTTCGACGTCCAGACGCTGCGGCCGACGTACCGGCTCGAGATCGGGCTGCCCGGCAAGTCTCAGGCGTTCGCCATCGCCGAGCGGCTGGGGCTGCCCGGTGACATCCTCGCCGATGCGCGGTCGCGCCTTGCCGCCGAGCACGTCTCGATGGAGGAGACCCTCGCCGCCCTGGCCCGGACGGAGGAGGAGCGGGCCGCCGAGCTCGAGGAGGCCCGACGTGCCCGCCAGGCGGCCGAGGAGGACCGCGGACTGGCCCGCAGCGGGGTGGGACGGGCGCGGCGCGAAGCGGCCGAGGTGCTCGCGGACGCGCGCCGGGCCGCCGACGAGCTGCTCGCCAGGGCCGAGCGCGAGGTGGCCGAGGTCCGGCGCGAGCTGACACGACAGCGCAACCTGGCCGGCTCCCGCGCACGCTCGACGCCGGCCACCCCGGCCGCCACCGCGTTCGACGAGCTCGCCGAGCGGGCGGCGCGGGCGCGTGCTGACGCCACCAAGGCGGGCACCGAGGCCACGGCTTCTGACACGGAGGAGGGAGCGGGGGAGCATGTCCAGCCGCGGGTTGGGCTGTGGGGCCGGAGCATCACGTTGGGGAGCGTCGGCCGCATCGTGGAGGTCAGCGGGCGCACCGGCCGCGTCACGCTCGAGACGGACGGGCCGCGCGTCGTGGTGCCGGCGGACGACGTCGAGGTCGTGCCCGAGCCGATCAGCGGTCCGACGCCGCGCGACCGCGAGGCGGAGGAGCTGCGGCGGCGCGCCGCGGCACGCATCTCCCCGCGCCTCGACCTGCGCGGCGAGCGGGTCGAGTCCGCGCTCGAGCAGCTGAGCGGCTACCTCGACGAAGCGCTCCTCGCCGGTCTCGACGAGGCGGTCGTCCTGCACGGTGCCGGCACCGGCGCGCTGCGCCGTGCGATTCGCGAGTATCTCGCCGACCACCCGCGGGTGCGCGCCACGCGCCCGGGTCGCAGGGAGGAGGGTGGCGACCAGGCCACCGTCGCCCAGCTCTAGCTAGGGCTCCGGCGTGGGGGTCGGCGTGGGAAGCGGTGGTGTCGGCACGAGCGGCGTCGGCGTGGGAACCGGCGTCTCGCTCGGGATCGGCGTGGCCGTCGGGGTGGGGGACGGCGACGGCGTGGGCGTCGAGGTCGGGACCTCGCCCGGCGTGCACGTCTCGGTGGGCGCCAGCGGCGCGTCGAGCGGCTCGAGCGGGAACCGGTCGATCTGCCGCTCCCGGCCCTGCCAGCGCTCGATCCAGCGGTCGTTGGCGCGATCCCAGGTCGGATGGTGGTCCTCGTAGTCGCCGAGGTCGAGATAGACCCCCTCACGCGGCTCAGGGTCGTCGCCGTCGCCGGTCGTCTCGAAGTCGCCGCAGCCCTCCTGCCAGATCTTGCCGGTCTCGGCCTCGATACGGAGCGAGCGATGGATGTCGTCCTGCTCGGTGGGCCGATGCGTCTCGTCGAAGACTTCGGTGATGGTGCCGATCGTCTCCTCTCCGGGGAGCATGCCGCTCATGCGGTCGACCTCGAGCTCGACGATGCCGCCGGGCCGCGGGAAGTCACGGATCGGCAGCTCGTTGTGCGCGGCGACCTCGGCCATGTAGTCGTGCCAGATGAACGTGGGCCCGTCGGCGGCGAAGACGTCGGCGATCGCCGAGAAGTCGCTGTTGCCGACCCACACGCCGGTGACGATGGCGCCCTCGTCGACGCTCTCGTCCTCGTCGGGGGCGAAGAAGCCGAAGGCCTGGAGGTCGCGGAAGTCGTTCGTGGTGCCGGTCTTCAGCGTGGCCGGCCGGCGGCCCTCGTCGGACGTGATCTGGAAGGAGGGACCCCAGATCGAGTTGGCCTGCGGGTCGGTGTTGTCGGCCAAGATGTCGGTGACGAGGTAGGCCGACTGCGCCGACATGACCCGCTGCGGCTCGGGGGCGTCGGTGGCGCGATCGTAAATGACCTCGCCGTTGCGGTCGGTGATGGTCTGGATCATGTACGGCTCGGCGAGGATGCCGCCGTTCGCCATGGCGCCGTACGCGGCCGCCAGGTCGAGCTGGTGGACGCCGATGGTGCCCAGCGTGAGCGAGGGCACCGCCACCTCGTCGGCCTGGCGCGGGTCCCACTCCAGGCCGAGCCGCTCGGCCATCTCGACCACCCGCTCGGTGCCGATGAGCTGCTGCGCCTTGGCGACCGGGATGTTCAGCGAGTACTTCAGCGCGTCCCGCACGCGGACCGGGCCGCGTTCGCGGTTGTCGGCGTTCGGCACCTCGTAGCCGTCGACGATCTCGCCCTCGACATCCATGAACATGGTGGCCGGTGTGATCGTGCCGGTCTCGAAACCGGTGGCGTAGGTGATCGGCTTGAAGGCCGACCCGGACTGCCGGTACGCCTGGCCGACCACGTCGTACGCGGGCTGGTGCTCATCCGTGGACTCGCCGTAGTAGTTCGCGCTGCCGACGTAGGCGAGGACCGCCCCGGTGCGGTAGTTGAGCGTCACGAGCGCGTCGTTGTGGATGTTCCTGCCCTGGAGGCGCTGGATCCAGCCGAACGCCTCCTGGCCGTACTTTTCGATCAGCCGCTGGTCGCTGAGCCGATCCATGTCGTAGGCGACGCCGGCCCACTTCTCGGCGAAGACCTGGTAGCCCTCGTAGTCGAGCGTGGTCACGATCTCGAGGCCGGCGGTGTCGAGCGCCTCCTCGCTGCCGAGCAGCTCGGCCGCCTCGCTGCGCACGGCGTACACGAAGTGCGGCGCCCGGTAGCGCGACTCGCGCTGGCGGGCGAGGATGATCGGCTCCGCGAAGGCGGCATCGGCCTCGGCCTGGGTGATGTACTCCGACCTGACCATGCTCGCCAGCACGATCCGCTGCGTCTCCTTGGCGCCCGCGGTCTCCGGCAGGACCAGCCGCCGACGTCCGTCGACGCGCTCGATGACCGCCTCGGCGGTCGGGTCCAGACGGCTCGGGGCGCGCACCAGCGAGACCACGAGCGCCGCCTCGGCCAGCGTCACCTGGTCGCGCTCGGCGTCGGAGGTGATGTCCTTGCCGAAGTACGCCTCGACCGCCGCGGCGATGCCGTACGCCTGGTTCCCGTAGTAGACCTGGTTCATGTACATCTCGAGGAGCTGCCGCTTGCCCTCCTCGCCGGGATAGGCGTTGCCGACGCGCAGCGCGAGGATCGCCTCCTTGATCTTCCGCTCCAGGATCCGATCAGGGTCGGTCATCAGCTCCGGGTCGAGGAGCCGGTTGCGGACCAGCTGCTGGCAGATGGTCGAGGCGCCGGAGACGATGTCGTCGGCGATGAAATTCTGGTAGGCGGCGCGCAGGATGCCCTTGAAGTCGATGCACGGGTTCGACCAGAAGGTTCGGTCCTCGGCGGCCACCTGGGCGTCGATGAGGATCTGTGGGATGTCCTCGAGGGCGACCACTTCGCGCCGCTCGGCGGCGAAGGAGGCGAGCTCCTGGCCATCCGCGGACAGGACGCGCGAGCCCTCGACCAGGGTGAAGTCCTCGATGTCAGTCGCGTTGCGCAGTCCGCTCGTGTATGACGCGTACAACGCCAGCAGCCCGATGAACAGCGCCACGGCGAGCACGCCGAAAGCGCCGAGAATGAGCATCGGCAGGTAGGCGGGGGATGCGGCCGGGCGACGGCCGACCTGTGCACCGGCAGCCGGTGCGCGCCTCGGGTAGCCGCCTCGCGGCGGCGGGCGTCGGGACATCGGCTGCCGACTGTAGCACGGGACGTGCCGCCTATACTCAGTCGCCCATGGCGGCTCCCATCCTTGATGACCTGCGCTGGCGAGGCCTCATCGCGAACAGCACCGATGCGGCCGCGCTCGCGGCCGCGCTTGACGCCGGACCGATCACCTTCTACTGCGGCTTCGATCCCACCGCCCCGTCGCTGCATTTCGGCAACCTCGTCCAGCTCGTGACGATGCGCCGCTTCCAGCAGGCCGGCCACCGTCCGATCGCGGTCGTCGGCGGCGCGACCGGCCTGGTGGGCGACCCGTCCGGCAAGTCCGCCGAGCGCTCGCTGAACGAGGTCGAGGTGGTCGAGGCCTGGGTGGAGCGCATCCGCGCCCAGATCGGGCACCTGCTCGACTTCGCCGGCGACAACCCGGCGCGGATCGCGAACAACCTGGACTGGACCCGCGACCTGTCGACGATCGCGTTCCTGCGCGACATCGGCAAGCATTTCAGCGTGGCGCGCATGCTCGAGAAGGAGGCCGTGGCGGCCCGCGTCTCCGACGAGGGCATCAGCTTCACCGAGTTCAGCTACCAGATCCTGCAGGCAATGGACTACCTGGAGCTGTACCGGCGCCACGGCTGCGTGCTCCAGACGGGCGGTTCGGACCAGTGGGGCAACCTCACCGCGGGGGTCGACCTCATTCGCCGCGTGGAGCGCGCGTCGGTCCATGCCCTCGCCACGCCGCTTGTCACCCGCTCGGACGGCACGAAGTACGGCAAGACCGAGTCCGGCGCCGTCTTCCTGGACCCCGAGATGACGTCGCCGTTCGCCTTCTACCAGTACTTCCTCAACCAGGCCGATGCCGACGTCGTCGCGCTGCTGAAGGTCTTCAGCTTCCGCTCACCGGAGGCGATCGACGAGCTGGCTCGCGCGGTCGAAGAGCGCCCCGAGGCGCGCGAGGCGCAGCGCGTCCTGGCCGAGGAGCTCACCGCCATGGTCCACGGCGCCGACGAGGCGGCACGCGCACAGGCCGCCAGCGAGGCGGTCTTCGGCAGCGGGGACCTGGCGACGGTCGATGAGCGGACCCTGGCCGCCGCGGTGGCCGACCTGCCGCAGGCGACGGTGAATGCCGCCGCGCCCTCCGTGCTCGACCTCCTGGTGGCGACGGGTCTCGCGTCCAGCCGATCCGACGCGCGCCGCACCCTGGCGGAGGGCGGCGCCTACGTCAACAACGAGCGGGTCACCGATCCGGGCTGGGTACCGGGCGAGGCAGCCTTCCTGCACGGCCGCTGGCTCGTGCTTCGGCGCGGCAAGCGACGCCTCGCGATCGCGGCACGAGCTGACCTGCGCTGATTTCACCAGCAGGTGGTGACACCGACACAGATATCACCCGTGCGCGTCCGTTTTCGCCCGAATCTGCCCCCGTGTTCACCACTGGCTGGCAAAACCGAGACGAAACTACCCGTTGGCCGTGGATGTCACCAGTGGCTGGTGAATTGGCGTGACAGCGCGCCCGGCAGTCGAAACTGCTAGTGCTTCTCCCCGGCGGTCGCGGCGGCGCGCTCGCTGATCACCCTGTCGGCCACGTTGTGCGGCACCTCCGCGTAATGGTCCAGCTTCCAGCTGAACCGCCCACGGCCCTGGGTGATCGAGCGCAGCTCGGTGGCGTAGTGGAACATCTCCGACTGCGGCACCTGCGCCCGCAGGTGCTGCATCCCATCGGCCGAGTCCATGCCGAGCACGTGGCCGCGCTTCGACGTGATCTGCCCCATGACGTCGCCCATGTACTCGTCGGGGACGACGACCTCCACCTCCAGGATCGGCTCGAGGAGGGCGGGGTTGGCATCGGTGAAGGCGCGCTTCAGCGCCTGTGATGCCGCCACCTTGAAGGCCATCTCGGAGCTGTCCACGGTGTGGTAGCTGCCGTCCACCAGCGTCGCGCGCAGGTCGACGACCGGGAAGCCGGCCAGGACGCCCTCCGACATCGCCTCACGCAGGCCCTTCTCGACGGCGGGGATGTACTGCTTCGGCACCACGCCGCCCACGATCCGGTCGCCAAACTGGAAGCCCTCGCCGGTCTCGCCCGGCTCGAACTCGATGACGACGTGGCCGTACTGCCCGTGGCCCCCGGTCTGGCGCTTGAACTTGTTGTCGATCTTGGCCGGCCTGCGGATCGTCTCGCGGTACGGCACCTGCGGGGTCGCCGTCTTGACCGATGCGCCGAACTTGCGCTTCAGCCGGTCCACGATGACGTCGACGTGCGCGTCGCCCATGGCGGTGAGGATCGTCTCGCCGGTGCCCTCCTCGCGGTGGACCCGGACCGATGGCTCCTCCTCCTGGAGCCGGCTCAGCGCCTGGCCGAGCTTGTCGAGGTCCGCCTTCGACTCCGGCTCGATCGCCACCTGCAGGCTCGGCTCCGGGAAGCGCAGCGGCGGCAGCTCGACGGCCTTGGCGCGGTCGGCGACGAGCGTGTCGCCGGCATGCGTGCTCGTCAGCTTCGCGACGGCGGCGATGTCACCCGGGCCCACCTTGGGCAGGTTCTCCTGGTCCTTGCCCTGGACCGACAGCAGGTTGCCGATGCGCTCCTCCTCGCGCCGGTTGACGTTGTACACGTGCCCCTGCGAGCCGAGGCTGCCGGAGATCACCCGGAAGTACGTCAGGCGGCCCACGAACGGGTCGGCGGTGGTCTTGAAGACATGTGCCACGAACGGCGCGGCGGGATCGGGGGCGAGCTCCTTGCCGTCGGCCGTGGTCCGCGCGCCGACCTCGGCGGGGGAGGGGATGTGCTTCACGATCATGTCGATGAGCTCGCGGACGCCGATGTTCTTCAGCGCGCTGCCCACGAAGACGGGCACCACCGATCCCTCGCGGGTGCCCTTGTGCATGGCGGCCCCGACCTCGGCGTCGGTGATCTCCTCGCCCTCGAGGTACTTCATCATGAGCTCGTCGCTCGCCTCGGCCGCGGCCTCCACCAGCGCGTCGCGGCGGGTGTGCTCGATGCCCTGCATCTCCTCGGGGATCGGCACTTCCTTGTGGGAGCCGCCCTCGTAGACGTTGGCGTGCTCCTCGATGACGTCGACGTAGCCACGGAACGAGTCGGCGGAGCCGATGGGCAGGTAGACCGGCGCGATCTTCGGGCCGAACCGGGCCTTCAGGGAGTCGAGCGTGGCGTCGTAGTTCGCGTTCTCGCGGTCCATCTTGTTCACGAACACGAAGCGTGGGAGCCTGCGCTCCTCGGCCAGGCGCCAGACCTCCTCGGTGCCGACCTCCACGCCGGCGCTGGCGTCGACGACCACGATCGCGGCATCGGCCGCGGCGAGCGCCTGGACGACGTCGGACTGGTAGTCGGCGTAGCCGGGGGTGTCGATGAGGGTGATGCGCACGCCATCGTGCTCGAGGCTGGCGATGCCGAGGTTGATGCTCTGCTGCCGCTTCTGCTCGTCCGGGTCCCAGTCGAGGGTGGACGTTCCGGCGTCCACCGATCCGATGCGCTGGATGGCGCCGGCATCGAACAGCATCGCCTCGGCGAGCGTCGTCTTGCCGGCGCCGCCGTGGGAGATGAGGGCGACGTTCCTGATCTTGTCCGGGGTGGTCGGCTTCATGCGTGCTCCTTCGTGGGGCGCGACTCGACGCGCGGTGACACGAGCGCCGCGCGACCTCCGCCGGCGGCGAGGTTCCTCAGGCTGTCAGGACCTTCGATTATAGGTTCGCCGCGGCGACCGTCTCGGCGAGCCACTGGCCCTCGCGCCCGTCGTAGCGGCCGAAGACCCATCCCGGACCGAAGGCCTCGGCCAGATCGAGCGTACGGCCCACGGTGCGGAACTCGTGGGTGGTTTCGTAGTCGGCCGCCTCGGCCGCCGCGATGCCGGCGCCGGTGAGACGGATCGCGTACTGCGTGCCGAGCGCCACGGCGAGCACCAGCCCGCTGTCCGGATCGACGAGGGCCGCCGTGTCCGCCACCAGGAAGCGCCCGTCGGAGGGAAGCGCCGCGTTCAGGCGCGTCCAGAGATGTTCGACGATGTCCGGGTGGGCACCCAGCCGCCAGGTGTCGACACTGGGTGATGGGCGCTGGATGACGACGGGCTCCGTGGGCGCTCCCCGTCCGAGGTACCGGAGCACGCCGTCGTTCTCGAGTCGCTGCCGCATCGGTGCATTCTGAGCCCGGGAACGCGCTTGGTAGAATCGAGACCGATTCCAGCGGTTGCACGACGCCGTCCGGCTGCGCCCATCGGTCGCATCGGTCTGGCAGGTGAAGGAGGACCGATGTCCGGCCACAGCAAGTGGTCGCAGATCAAGCGACAGAAGGGCGCCAACGACGCGAAGCGCGGCGCTCTGTTCACGAAGCTCACCCGCGAGATCATCACCGCGGCGCGACAGGGCGGGGGAGACCCGGACGCCAACTACCGGCTGCGCATGGCGGTCGACAAGGCGAAGGCGAACTCGATGCCGGCCGACAACATCAAGCGCGCCATCGAGCGCGCCACCGGCGGCGGAGCCGATGCCGAGCAGTACGAGGAGATCACCTACGAGGGGCTCGGCCCCTCGAACGTGGCGGTCATCGTGGCGGCCATGACCGACAACCGGAACCGGACCGCGTCCGAGATCCGATCGATCTTCTCGAAGTCCGGTGGCTCGCTGACGACCGTGGCCTGGCAGTTCGAGCCGCGCGGCCTGATCTCGATCCCGCTGAACGGGCGCGACCCGGACGAGGTGTCGCTGGCGGCGATCGACGCCGGGGCGGCCGACGTCGGCTCACCGGACGCCGGGGCGATCATCGTCTTCACCGAGCCATCCGAGCTCGAGGCGGTGCGGTCGTCGCTGGCCGCCGGGGGCTACGAGGCCGATTCGGCGGAGGTCTCCATGGAGCCGACCACGAAGGTGGAGATCGGCGACGAGAAGGCGGCCCGCGCGGTGCTCACCTTCGTCGAGCGCCTCGAGGACCTCGACGACGTGCAGAACGTCTACGCCAACTTCGACATCCCCGATGCCCTCATGGAGCAGCTCGAAGCCTCGGTCGCCTAGCTCCGGCGCCTACCATGCGTGCATGATCGCGCTCGGCATCGACCCCGGCACGGCCACCTGTGGATTCGGCGTGGTCGCCCTCGACAGCGGTCGGCTGCGCCTGGTGGACGCCGGCGTGGTCCGGACGGCCGCGGACCGGACCGATGCCGATCGGCTCCTCGACCTGCGGCGAGCGCTCGCCGCGCTCGTCGTCGAGCACCGACCCGAACGGGTGGCGGTCGAGCGTCTCTTCTTCCAGCGCAACGTGCAGACCGCCATGGCCGTGGGCCAGGCGCGCGGCGTGGCGCTCCTCGTTGCCGCCGAGGCAGGGCTGGCGGTGGACGAGCCGACGCCGAACGAGGTGAAGCAGGCCGTCTGCGGCAACGGGTCGGCGGACAAGCAGCAGGTGGCGGCCATGGTCGCCCGCCTGCTGGCGGTCACGCTCGACGGCGTGCCGGACGACGCGACCGATGCCCTGGCGGTCGCCATCGGCTGCGCCTACCGGCTCCAGGCCGAACCCCGGCTCGCGAGCGCCCGGTGATCGGCAGCCTGCGGGGGCCGGTGACTCACATCGGCCTCGACTAC
>DATBIK010000109.1:0-2506 GCA_036556985.1 Candidatus Limnocylindria bacterium
ACTCCGGCAGGCTGGCACAGCCGTTCGTCTATGCCCGCTCCTCGATCGTGGCCCCCGACGATGCTCCCGCCGCCGGCATGGCGCGCCATGGCGACGTCGCCCCCGACTTCGCCGCGGAGCGGGTCGGGGCGTCCCGCGAGCGTTTCGCGCGCCTGCGCGACGTCCTCGGCGATGGCTTCGTGCTCCTGCTCGCCGGCTTCCCCGATGCGACCGCCGCCCGCGCCGCGGCGGTCCGCGCGTCGCGCCTGTCCTGCCCGATCCGGGTGCGGGTCGTCTCGCTCGATGCCGACCGGGCGCTGCGCGACGTCACCGTCCTGCGCGCGGACCCCGATGCCGTGGCGCCCTACGCGGCCGCCGGTCCCCGGGCCTGGCTCATCCGGCCGGATGGCCACGTGGCCGGCAGCCTGTCCCTCGCCTCGGCCGCGGATGTCGATCGCGTGCCGGAGCTCGCCGCGCTCGCGATCGGTGCAGGCCGTCCCGCCACGACGCCGCGACCGCGCCGCGCGGCGCGGCCGACGACGCGAACGGTGCCGGTGCGCCCCGGTGGGGATTAGGTGTGGATAAGTCGGCTGTGGTCATGAAAAGTGGTGGACAACACCTCTTGCGGGCGAGCCACGATCGCCGCCATGATGGGGTCGTCCCGAAGGGGCAGCTGGCCGACTGGAGATCACATCAACGGTCGCCGCGGTTCCTTCGGGACATTTCGTTGCCCGGCACATTGCCGCCGGCGTGACCGATCAGCGCCGCTCCTCGAGGCGCACCAGGATCGCCTCCATCGCGCCGTCCGCGCCCTCGCCCTCCAGGATGGCCTGTCCGCTGGCGTCGCCCGGCGCGAGGTAGAGGGCGTTCCAGTCGCCCGGCGCCTCGTCCGCCATGCGGCGCGCCTCTGCTGCCGCCCCCTCGTCCACGGATGCCACGAACAGCTTCGGGAAGTCGCCCAGCCTGCTGATGTTGCCGCGCGCCGACAGGAGGATGAGCTGATCGACGAGGTGCGGCCACGTCGCGCCGAGCTCCATGGCGGGGACGGTGCCGGACCCGGCCGCCAGCACCGCCACCCGCTCGACGCCCGCGTCCTGCAGCGCCAGGATCGCGCCCTGGACCCTGAGCGCGGTCGATCCGGCGTCGAGCGCCACGACGGTCATTCCCTCGGCGGCGAACGTGGACGCCGGTCCCTCCCAGGAGGCGGCGTCGCGCCCGGCATCGGTGACGAGGACGAGCCCGTACGGGCCGTCACCCCAGCGTCGGGCCTCCTCATCCTCGGCGAACGGCCACGGCGTGCCGCCGCCGGGAGGCGACCCGCAGCCACCCAGCACCAGGGCCAGCAGCGCGGCGACGAGAAGCCGGGTCATCGGTCCATCAGAACGCCCAGCCGCCGAGCGCGAAGCGCGCCGCGAAGACGACGAAGCCGGCGATGGACAGGAGCGAGAGGAGGACGAGGACCCACGTTCGCCGGGCGAGCAGCGCCATGAAGATCATGAGCGGGAAGAGTGTGAGCGTGTAGCGCGGCACGGACAGCAGGAAGGAGGTCGAGGTGAAGAGCAGCCAGTTGCCGGCCATCCAGGCGAAGTACGTCGGCCGCAGCCGCAGCGCGGCGACGATCACCCCGACCAGCCCCAGCGCGACGAAGCCGAGCTCGAGCACGGCGTAGAGGATCACCGACTCGAGCTCCTCGGCGCGGAACCAGCCGAACGCCGTCGAGATCGCCTCCCATGGCGGAGCCGCCTCCTTGAACCAGTGGTCGCGCTGGACCCGCAGGAACTCGAACGGATCGCCGTACACGACCTGGTTGAGGGCAAGGTACGCCGCGAAGCCGACGCCCACCAGTCCGATCGCCAGCCACTCCGGCCGCAGCCGCCGTGCGTCGCGCGGCGCCGCGAGCCACTGGGTGAACGCCTCCGCCGGCAGCGCCAGCAGCAGGACGAGGCCGTTGATGCGGGTCAGCGCCGCCAGCCCGCCGAGGATGCCGGCGATCCACCAGCGCTCGGTGCGCGCCGCCAGGAACGAGCCGAGCACGAGGGCCAGGAACAGCGACTCCGTGTAGCCGATGTGCAGGAAGTAGGCGGTCGGGAAGACGAGGAGGAACCACGCCGCGCGGAGGGCGGTGCCCGGCTCCTCGTCCTGTCGCACGAGGCGGTACATGAGCGGCGCCACGAACAGGGACGCCACCGAGGCGACGACGAGGGCGCTGAGCAGCGGGTCGCCGACGATGACGTTCACCAGCGTGGCCGCCCACGGGAAGAGGGGATAGAAGACGATGTACAGGGGCAGGTCGCCGGGATAGACGGACCGATATCCACCCGGCCCGAAGAGGTTGCCGGCGTCCTCCGCCCGGTACCCGAAGACCACGAGGTCGAGGTAGTGCGGCGCGTCCCACCGGTTCCAGACCTCGAGCGCACCGCGCGCCTCGAACCCGCCCTGCAGCCACGCGTAGGCCAGCGCGCCGATGACGAGGACGCCGAGCTTGGTCGTCAGCGTCAGCCCGATGAGGAGGCGATCGGGAATGCGG
>DATBIK010000110.1:0-41859 GCA_036556985.1 Candidatus Limnocylindria bacterium
CCGCGTGGCGAGCGCCAGCAGATCGTCCTCGACCGCGTCGTGATCGCGTCCGAGGGCGAGGAGCCGGCGCCGGCCGCCGGGCGGCTGCTGGTGCGCCTGCCGCGTGCGGTTGCCGTAACCACCCGGGACGAGGTCACGTTCGCGGGGCGGCTCGAACCCCCGCAGGACTTCGATGGCTTCGCCTACCGCGAGTACCTCGCCCGCCAGGGCATCGGCGCCACGGCGAGCGCGTTCCGCGCCACGGTCTTGCCCAGGCGGGGCGGCGGGCCGCTCGCCGCGCTGCGCGCGACGCTGCTCCACGGCCTGCTCGCCGTCCTTCCCGAGCCGGAGGCCGCGCTCGGGGCCGGCATCCTGCTCGGCGTCCGCAGCGGCATCGCGCCGTCCGTGAACGACGCCTTCGCCGCCGCCGGGCTCACCCACGTCGTGGCGATCTCGGGCTGGAACATCGCCATCGTCGCCGCCGTGGCCGGGAGCCTCACCCGGCCGCTCGTCCGGCTGCGCGGGGGGAGAATCGGTGCCGTGGCCGTCGCCGCGGGGGCGGTGGCGGCCTACGTCGTGCTCACCGGCGCCTCGCCATCGGTCGTGCGCGCCGCGCTCATGTCCGGCGGGCTGCTCGTCGCTCGGCTCGGGGGGTCCCGTGGCCACGCGATTGCGGCCCTCATGGCGGCGGCCCTGGCGATGCTGGTCGCGGCGCCGCCGGTGCTCTGGGACGTCGGCTTCCAGCTCTCGGCGCTCGCGACCGCCGGGCTCATCTGGTTCGGGGCGGGCATGGAGTCGCTGCTCGCCCGTTGGCCGGCCGCGGTTCGCGAGCCGGTGGCGCTCACGCTGGCCGCGCAGCTCACCACGCTGCCGGTCATCCTCCTGAACTTCGAGCGCCTCTCGCTCGTCGCGCCGCTGGCGAACGTCCTTGTCGTGCCCCTCGTGCCGCTCGTCATGCTGTGCGCGGCCCTCGCCGCCGTGAGCGGCACGCTGGCCGAGGCCGGCCTGCTGTCGATCGCCGGCGACGCGGTGGCGTGGCTGCTCGGCGGCGCGGCGTGGCTCTACCTGCGGCTCATGGTCCTGGCCGGGCAGCTTGCCGCGGCGGTCCCCCTTGCATCGGTCGAGGTCGCAGGCCCGGCCTGGCTGGCGGGCGCCTGGTACCCGATGCTGCTGATCGTCCATCGGCGCATGCCCGCCGGCGACCGTGTCCTCGCCGAGCTGCCGGTGTCCGGGCCGGCACGCCTCCTGCGCCCCCTGCCGCTGGCAACCGGCACGCTGGCGGCCGTCGTGGCCCTCACGCTCGCCACCCAGCCGGACGGGCGGCTGCGGATCACGATGCTCGACATCGGGCAGGGCGATGCCATCCTCGTCCGTGCGCCCTCCGGGGCGACCATGCTCGTCGACGGCGGGCCGGTCCCCGACCTCGCCGTGCAGCGCCTGGGTGAGGCGCTCCCCTTCTGGCAGCGCCGGATCGATATCGTGCTGCTCACCCACCCGCACGAGGACCATGTCGCCGGGCTCGTCCCGGTCCTCGATCGCTTCCGGGTCGGCCTCGTCCTGGACAGCGGGCGCGCATACGAGAACCCCACCTATCCCCGCTTCCTGGAGGCCGCGGCGGCCGAGCAGGACGCGGGCGTCGTCCTGGCCCGTGCCGGCCAGGCCTATGCCCTGGACGCCTCCACCCGCCTGGCCATCCTCTTCCCCACCGATGCCGATGCCGCCGCACCCCTTCCCGACGGCGACATCAACAACGCGTCGGTGGTGGCGCTCCTCGAGAACGATGGCTTCCGGGCGCTGCTCACCGGCGACGCGGAAGCGCCGATCGAGCGACTGCTGCTGGCCCGCGGCGTCCTGCCGCGGGTCGACGTCCTGAAGGTCGGACACCACGGGTCCGACTCGTCGACGCTGCCCGAGTTCGTCGCCGCGCTCCGGCCGCGCTTCGCCCTCGTCTCGACCGGCGCCGGGAACGAGTACGGGCATCCGCACGACTCCACGCTCCGAACGCTGGCCGCGTTCCCCGGCCTCGTCGTGCTGCGCACCGATCGCGACGGCAGCGTGGAGCTCGTGGTGGAGCGCTCGGGGATCGCGGTGCGGCGCCGGGGGCCGTCCGATCCGGGTAGCATCGGTCCATGGCCGTCCCCAGTCTCGAGCGCGCGGAGGAGGTGCTCGCCTCGTATGCGTTGCCGGAGGGCATCCTCAGGCATTCGCGCGGCGTGGCGCGCGTCGCGGCCGAGGCGGCGCGGATGGTGGACGCCGCGGGCGTGCCGATCGACGTCCACCTCGTCGAGGTCGCCGCCCTGCTGCACGACGTCGACAAGCCCGAGACGCGCGGGTCGCTCATGCACGGCGTCGTGGCCGCCGCACGGATGGTCGAGCTCGGATGGGAGGAGCTTGCCGTCCCGATTGCATCGCACCCGGTGACGGCTCTCCTCGACGAGGAGCGATACCCGCGCGGCTGGCCGTCAGTGGTCGTCTCGGTGGCCGACCGTCATGTCGCCCAGGAGTTCCTCACCACCGACGAGCGCATCGACGACATGGCACTTCGCCACCCCGACTACCGCGATGACCTCGAGGTCGCGCGGAGGCACGCTCATGCCCTCGAGGCCGAGCTGGCGGAGGTGGTTGGCCTCGAGGTGGAGGATCTCGTCGAGAGGCTGCGCGCCGCGTGGGCCGGCGGTGTGAAGGCATGAGCGCGCCACTCCTCCTCGCGCACGGGGACGACAGCTTCGGCCTGGACCAGGTGCTCCGCGCCTTCGCGGAGCGGATCGGCGCCGACGACCGCGTCGAGATCGTGCCGGCCGGATCGCCCGACGAGGGGGCGATCGAGCGCGCCGCGCTGGAGGCGGGCACGGTCGGCATGTTCGGCACCCACCTCGCCGTCCTGCGCCAGCCGGTCCGCGCCGTTGGTCGGTCGGCGGCGGCCACGGAGCGTCTCCTCGCCCTCGTTCGCTACCTGCCCGATGGCGCGGCGCTCGCGCTCGTCGACCTGCGCGCCAGCCGGGACGCGACGAAGCCGCCCGCGCTCCTCGGGAAGCTGGCGTCCGCGGTCGTCACCCGCGGCGGCGTGGTCGAGCAGCGCAATGCGCCGCGGCGCGCCGAGCTGCAGGCCTGGGTCCGCCGCCATGCCGAGGCGATCGGGGTGCGGATCGAGCCGCGCGCGGCAGCGGCGCTGGCCGACCGGGTGGGCGGCGCCGTGGCGGAGACGGACGTCGAGCGCGGCGACCAGACCCGCGTGGCGGACGGTGAGCTGCGCAAGCTGGCGACCTACGCGGGCGACCGCCCGATCGCGCTGGACGACGTCGAGCAGCTCGTCGCCGACACGCGCCCCGCCAGCCTGTACGCGATCACGAACGCCGTCGATCGGCGCGACGCCGCTGCGGCGGCATCGGCCCTCGAGCGTGCCCTGGTCGAGGGCCAGCCGGTGCTGCGCATCACGGCGGCGCTGGCCGGCCGCGTCTCGGACCTCATCGTGGTGCGCGACCTGGTGGCGCGGCGCGCGACGCCGCAGGAGATCGCGCGGCGCGCGGCGCGTGGCAACGTGCGGATGGCCGAGCGCCTCGTCGAGGCGGCCGGGCGCTATCGGCCCGAGGAGCTGGAGGCGATGCTGGGCGGGCTGTTCGAGGCCGACCTGGCGATCAAGACCAACGCGATGGACCCGGAGCCCGCGGTGGCGGCCTGGTTGGGCGAGTTCCTGCTCGGGACTCGGCGCGAGGTGCCGGCGCAGCGCTGAGGGGACGCGGAACGGACGGCGGCGCTCAGGCGGCGCCGGCGCGGAGGACCCGGTCGCTCTCGATCGCGAACGTGCAGCGCGCCTCGGACAGGCCGAGGATGCCGATGAGCTGCTGGTCGACGTACAGCTGCCGGCACGGCACGCACAGCGCGCCGGGGATCGCGAAGAAGAGCCGCTCGTCGGCGAGCGGGTCGCGAAAGGCCGTGTCGAACACGCTCGTCAGGAGCTCCCCGCCGCAGAAGCGGCAGGTCTCGATCGCGCGTGCGGACACCGGGCTGTCGTTCATGCCCGCGAGCATGGAATTCGGGCACCGGCGCCTCAATAGGAGTACCGGAGCAGGCCGGCCTAGTACCGGTCTAGTACCCGGCGTCCGATCAGACGACCCGGACGACCTGCGCGGCCTGGCTCCACAGCCGCTCGAGCCCGTAGTACTCGCGCTCCTCCGGGGAGAAGACGTGCACGATCACGCTGCCGTAGTCGATGAGGACCCATCGGGCCTTGGCCAGCCCCTCGATCCCGAGGGGACGGATGCCCTCGTCGCGGAGCTCGTCGACGATCGCCTGGCTCAGCGCCTGGACCTGCCGGTCGCTGCGCCCAGAGGCGATCACGAAGTAATCGGCCATGGTCGTCAGCTCGGCGGTGCGCAGCAGGACGATGTCCGAGCCCTTCTTGTCGGAGGCGACGTCCACGATCCGATGCGCCAGCTCGGCGGCATCAGTCAGGTCGGGGCTCTCAGCCGGGTCGGCCAGGTTCGTCACTCCTGCTGCGTCGGTAGAGGCCGCGTCGGGCGATGTGCTCCTCCACGGCCACCGGCACAAGGTAGCGGATGGCCCTGCCGGCCGCCACCCGGCGCCGGATCTCCGAGGCGCTCACGTCGAGCGACGGGCCGTCGAGGAGGTGGATCCGTGACGCCTGTCCACCGAATCGCTCCCGGAGCTCGTGGCGCGCCGGCAGCGGGCTGCCGGGACGCGGGCCGACCGCCCATTCGACCATGGCCAGCAGCCGATCGGGCTCGCGCCAGGTGTCGATCTGCGCAAGCGAGTCGGCCGCCATGAGCAGGTACAGCCGGCTGCCGTCGTACAGGCGGCCCAGCTCCTCGACGCTGTCCACCGTGAACGACGGTCCCGGCCGCTCCATCTCGAGCGGGCAGATCTCGAAGGCCGGGTCCGCCCCGATGGCGAGGCGCGTCATGAGCAGCCGGTCGGCGGCAGAGCTCATCCGACGTCCGCGCTTGTGCGGCGGCTGGGACGCGGGCATGAACAGGACGCGGTCGAGGTCGAGCGCGTCGGACGCGAGCGTGGCCAGCCACAGATGCCCGACGTGGGGCGGGTCGAAGGTGCCGCCCAGGATGCCGATACGCTCCGGCTGGGTCTCGGCCGTCGCGCCACGCCGCGCGGGCTCGGCGGCCGGGCGTCGACGCCCGCGGGAGCCGGTGGGACTCGGGACCAGCAGGGTGGCGGGACTCATGCGTCGTCGCCCCACTCGAGCTCGGTCCGGCCGATGCGGACCGTCGTGCCGGGGCCGGCTCCCAGCCGCCGGAGCTCGGCGTCGATGCCGAGACGCTCGAGCGCGCGCTGGAAGCGGTCGCGCGACTCCTCGTTCTCGAAGTCGGTCTTGGCGGCTGCAATCTCGATGCGCCGGCCGCGCACCCGCAGCCCGTCCGGCTCCGCTACAACCCGCCAGCCCGCGTCCAGCGGGTCGAAGCGATGGACGCGGACCGGGGCTTCGGGCACCGTCGCCGCGGCCCGTGCCTCCGCCTCGTCGAGTGCCGCGGTTAACGCGGCGCGCAGGTCGTCGAGGCCGGTGCCGTCATGGCTCGAGACGGCGATCGGGGCGTGGCCGGCGGACGCGAGCCGGCGCCGGACGCGCGGCCAGCGCTCGCGGACATCGGGCAGGTCGAGCTTGGTGACGACGGTCGTCATCGGGCGCTCGAGCAGGGCCGGGTCGTGGAGCCGCAGCTCGTCGGCGACGACCTGCCATTCGGCGGCCGGGTCGTCGGCAGCGCCGTCGACAACCGCCACCAGCACGCGCGTGCGCTCGACGTGCCGCAGGAAGGCGTGCCCCAGGCCGTGCCCCTCGTGGGCGCCCTCGATGAGTCCCGGGACGTCGGCGATGACCGCGCTGCGCTCGTCGTCGAAGACGATGACGCCCAGGTTCGGGCTGGTCGTCGTGAACGGATAGCTGGCGACCCGCGGCTGCGCCTCGGTGAGCGCCGCCAGCAGCGTGGACTTGCCGGCGTTCGGGGCGCCCACCAGGCCGATGTCGGCGATGAGCTTCAGCTCGAGCTCGATCCAGCGCTCCTCCCCGGGCTGGCCCTTTTCGTAATGGGTCGGTGCCCGATGGGTGGGTGTCGCGAAGTGAACGTTGCCGCGGCCGCCGCGGCCGCCGCGGGCGACCACGAGTCGATCGCCGGGGGCGAGGAGCTCCCCCAGCCAGGCGCCTGCTTCTCCCTGGTGGCCTGGCGCCAGCCGCACGACCGTGCCCGGCGGCACCGGCGCGACAACGTCCTCGCCGTCCCTGCCGTGCGCCTTGCGGCCCGCGCCACGCCCGCCGGCCGCGGCGCGCAGGTGGCGGCGCCGCTGGAAGTCGCCGAGGGTGGTCATGCCGGGCTCGGCAACGAGGACCACGTCGCCACCGGCGCCGCCATCGCCGCCGTCCGGGCCCCCGCGCGGGACGTGGGCCTCGCGGCGGAAGGAGCGCGACCCGTCGCCGCCGTCGCCGGCCGCCACGTGGATGCGGACGTGGTCAGCGAACATGCGAGGCCGATGATAGCAACGGGATCAGCGCGGTCCGGCAGGGGGCAGGCGCCTACAGGTAGCGGAGCGGGTTGACCTCGTAGCCGCCGACGATCGTCTCGAAGTGGACGTGCGGCCCGGTGCAGATCCCGGTGCAGCCGACCCCGGCGATGCCCTGGCCGCGCGAGACCGCCTGCCCGGGTGAGACCCAGATCGAGCCGAGGTGGTTGTAGACCGTCTGCATCCCGTTGCCGTGGTCGATGGCCACCACGTAGCCGCCACCGTTGTTGCGCCACCCGGCCCAGGTCACGACGCCGGAGTCGGCCGCCATGACCGTGCTCCCGTACGGCGCGGCGATGTCGATGGCCAGGTGGCCGGAGTGGAAGTACTGGGTGATCGTGCCGTTGACCGGCCAGACGAGCGCGCCGGTGCCGGTGACGACCTGGGGTGCCGGCGGCGCGGCGACGGTGGCCGGCGGATCGGGGGCCGGCTTCGGCGGAGCGACCGGCGTCGGCAGGGGGGTGGGCGCCATGGTGGGCTCGAAGCGGGCGGCCCGACGGGAGAGGACGGGGTCCGCGCCTCCCTGCTGGGGCGAAAGCTCGAACGTGGTGCTGCGGAGCTCGGATTGCTGCCCGCCAGCTGCGCGAACCGGGGCGACGAGGTCGAAGGAGAGAGAGGTAGCCCCCTCGCCGGGAAGCGAGGACGCGCCGGCATCAGTGCGGGCAGACGAGATACCGAAGGCGGCGGTGAGTGCGACCAGGCCGACGACCATGAGATGCACGAACCCGCGGGCGATCGGGCGTGGAACGGTCATCCGGCGCAGCGGCCGTCGCGGATCGGGCAATACTGCAGCTCCGAAAGTCGAGTAAGGCGCTTGTCGCGACCCCGCTCAAACCCCCGGGCCGGCGGCGCCGAGCGTGCCGGTTCGAGATCGCGGCCCGATGCTACCAGCGGCCTCACGGCCGGGTCAACCCGTGCTCAGGGCTCCCATGCGAGCTGGAGCGCGGGTGACCCCGAGTCCGTCAGGGCGTTGCCGTCGGCCGTGGCGAGGGTGATCCACGCGACGTGCCGGCCGTCGGTC
Organism: Candidatus Limnocylindria bacterium; assembly: GCA_036556985.1. Lineage (GTDB taxonomy): Bacteria > Chloroflexota > Limnocylindria > QHBO01 > QHBO01 > JAPSGM01. The sequence continues at coordinate 7,526 of DATBIK010000110.1, forward strand.
GGGGGCGACAGGGGCAGATGGAGGACGACCGACTCGCCCGGCTCGAGCGATGGGACCTCGACGGCCGCCGGCGTGAGCTCCGCCGGCGCGTCGGCCAGGTACGGTTCGTCCGATCGGTCCCAGCCCACGAGCAGGTCGAGGCCGTCCTCCCAGGCGGCGGTGCCGGTGTTCGTGAGGCGGATCGGCACCGAGTCGTCGACGAGGTCGTCGGGCGACAGCGTCGTGACCTGGAACGGCGGCCCCTCGCCGGGAAGTGCGAGCGGGGCGATCCCCGCCTCGCCGCCGGTGACGAGCGCGTCGTAACGGACGGCGACCGGGCGATCGGCGATCCAGTCGCGGATGGCGGCGTACAGCGCCTCGGCGATCGCGGCCCGACCCGCGGCGGTGGCGAGCAGCTCGCTCTCCGCCTCGTGCGACATCGAACCGACCTCGGCGAGCACCGCGGGCAGGTCGGCGCCACGGTGCGGCTTGCACCACGTGTCGTCCGAGCGCTCGCAGGAGTCGCCCTCGTGCCACTGCCGCGAGACGAGGTAGTAGGCCACTGCCTCGCTGCCGCGGTCCTGGCGCTCGTAGCGGGCGGCCGCGTCGAGCGCGTCGCTGACACGCTCCTGGACGTGCCGCGCCAGGCGCCCGCTGCCGTCCTCACCCCACGGGGTCTCGTCGTCGTAGAAGGTCTGGGTCGCCGCGATCTCGAAGACGACCCCGTCCTCGGTCAGCGAGTTGATATGGATGCTCAGCAGCAGGTCCGCGCGCGCCAGGTTGGCGAGGTCGATCCGCGCCTGGAGCTCGTCCCGGGTCCGGATGCGGCCCGTGTCCTCGAAGCCCGCCTCGCCGTCGCCGTCGACATCGCGCCAGCGTGGTCCGTTGCAGCCGAGCGCCGGGTAGTCGTCCCCGGCCAGGGCGGAGTCGTCGGTCCGGGTCATGACGACGGTGATGCCGTCGGCCTCGAGGAGGTCGCGCAGGCCGAGACCGATGGCGAGCGTGGCTGCCTTCTCCGACTTCTCGACGGTGTTGTCGAACCGGTTCGGCACGCCCCAGTCGAGACAGCCGCCGTGCCCGGGGTCGATGGCGACCACGATGGCACCCGGATTCGGCTCGTAGACGTCGCTCGTCGATCCGGGTGCGGGGATCACCTCGCCGGTGCCGCTGCCGGCCGACGGAGCGACGCTCGGCGCCACCGAGCCGATGGGCGTGACCGAGCCTGGGGACGCCGACGGGGGCGGCTCGCCGCAGGCGGCCAGCAGCAGGCCCAGGCCCAGGGCCAGGGCGAGCGGGATGTGGCGGGACGGCACGGGACGCGCGGGGATGGTCTAGCGCTCCGAGGCCTCGACGCTCTTCGAGAGCGAGACGAGGAACTCGGCGTTGTCCTTCGTCTTGCCGAGGCGCTGCATGAGCAGCTCGATGCCCTCGTTCGGGCCCACCGCCGACAGCATGCGACGCATCGTCCACACCATCCGCAGCGTGTTCTCGTCGAGGAGCAGCTCCTCGCGCCGGGTGCCGGAGCGGAGGACGTCGATGGCCGGGAAGATGCGCTTCTCGGACAGCTTGCGGTCGAGGGCCAGCTCCATGTTGCCGGTGCCCTTGAACTCCTCGTAGATGACGTCGTCCATGCGGCTGCCGGTGTCCACCAGGCAGGTGGCGATGATCGTCAGGCTGCCGCCGTCCTCGATATTGCGCGCCGCGCCGAAGAAGCGCTTCGGCGGGTAGAGGGCCACCGGGTCGACGCCGCCGGACAGTGTCTTGCCCGAGGCTGGCAGGGCGAGGTTGTAGGCGCGCGCCAGGCGGGTGATGGAGTCGAGCAGGATGACGACGTCCCGGCCGGTCTCGACCTGCCGCTTCGCGATCTCGAGCGCCATCTCCGCCACGCGGGTGTGGTTCTCGGTCGGCTCATCGAAGGTGGAGGCGTAGATCTCGCCCTTCACCGAGCGCTGCATATCGGTGACCTCCTCCGGCCGCTCACCGATGAGGGCGACCATGAGGAGCGTCTCGGGATAGTTGTCGGTGATGCCGTGGGCGATGTGCTTCAGCACGGTCGTCTTGCCGGCCTTGGCCGGCGACAGGATCAGGCCACGCTGCCCCTTGCCGATGGGGCTGATGAGGTTGATGAGCCGCTGAGTGAGGTTCTTCTGGTCGGTCTCGATGTTGAACATCTCGTCCGGGAAGACCGGCACCAGCGCGTCGAAGTACGGCCGCCGCTTGGCGGTCTCGGGGTCGACGCCGTTGACGGTGTCGACCCGCAGCAGGCCCCAGTACTTCTCCTGGTCCTTCGGCGGGCGCGTCTGCCCGGTGACCTTGTCTCCGGTGCGCAGCCCGAAGCGGCGAACCTGCGACGACGACACGTAGATGTCGTCCGGCGACGGCATCACCCCGTGGCGTCGCAGGAAGCCGAAGCCCTCGTCGACGATCTCGAGGATCCCGGTCGCCTCGCCGGGTTGCTGGTCGCGCGCCTGGCGGGGATGGCTCGGGGCCAGCGGGACGACGTCGAGCAGCTTGAGGACGAGGTCCGAGTGCTCGAGCTCCTCGTAGTTCTCGATCCCGTGCTCACCGGCGAGCTCGCGGAGCTCTTCCACGCCCTTGGCCTGCAGGTCGGCGAGGTTCATACCGCCGTTGAGCTCGTCCTCGTCGGTCGGGAAGGGGCCGGCGTAGATCGACGAGTACTGCCCGGAGGCGTAGTCGTTCCGACGGCGCGGGTACGTGGAACGCGACTGCTGCCGGCGCTGCCCGTCCTGCCGACGGCGCGGCCGGTTCCGGCGCTGCGGGCGTCCCTCGTCGCTCATCGCGCGGTCTCCCAGCGTTGGTTCATGTGAGGAGATTGACCTCGAGTGCGGTTGGGCTTGGTCGGGGCCCCTGCGGCCGGCCCGCGGGCGGCGGACGGAGGGGAAGGGTGCCGGTCGAGCTGCCTGTCGGACGGGGCGCGCTGCGGCGAGACCGCGCGACGGGGGGAGCTCGGTTCCGTGGGACGACCGGCGTCCGGGGTGGTCAGACCTTGCGGGTCCCAGCCCTGGTGGTGATGTTGGGCCCGCCGTATCCGCTCATCTCGCCGATGAGCCGCGTCCGGATCTGACGCAGAACCGGTCGCCAGTCGAGACGATCATACCCGAGATGCGCAACCACGTCGCGCGCATCCCACTGCTGGCCGCGCGACCAGCTGCGGCGCAGCGCCTCCCCGGCATCGGCTGACCGCCACCACGCGTCACCCGCGCGGGCGCGCAGCCAGGCCGCCAGGCTGCCGGCCACCATGTCGGCACGCACGTAGCGGGCGACGTACAGGTTGTCGTCCATGGCGGCGAGGTACTCCTCGGGAGCGGTGCGCACGCCGAGCGACAGCCCGACCATGCCGGCGTACTGCTCGCGCGCCAGCCCCGGATCGGACGCGCCGTGCGCGGCCAGTTCGTAGAGCAGCTTCGCAGCACGCTGCCGAAGGCCGGCGAGCTGCCAGAAGGCATGGAAGTCGGCGAAGGCGACTGCCTCCGCCTCCGGCATGCCGACCTGCTCGCTGAGCCACCCCGGATCCCCCACCAGGAGCTCGAAGAGCATCCCGTAGCCCTCGGTCAGGCTGTTGTCGCCGAGCCGACGGAAGGCGATCGGCAGGTCCGGGTCCACATGGGCGAAGTGCTCGGCGTGCCCCGCCTCGTGGAGGACGGCGGCGTAGTCGTCCCAGCCGCCACGCGGCTGGATCACCAGGCGCACGTCGCCGGGCACCTGCACGGGAGCGCAGAAGGCGCGCGGCGCCTTCCGCTCCCGCCGCTCCACGTCGAGCGTGATCGCGCGCTGTGTGTCGAGGGCGATGCCCATCCCGGCCAGCGTCCCGCGAAGCGCCGACAGCATCCCGCGCGCCGGGAACCAGGCATCCCAGCCCGCGCCGCGCAGGATACGGGCAAGGTCGACCTTGGCCGCGTCGCCCTGCTCGATGTCGATCTCGGCGAGGAACCGCCGCAGCGCGGCGAAGTAGCTCGTCTCCGAATCGGCCAGGAACGCGCGCTGGTCCGCGGCGAGCTCCACCGGGTCGAAGCCGGCGGTGCGCCGGATCAAGTCCGCGGCGTCGTCGTATCCGAGGGCGCGCACCGCTTCCGCCATTCGCGCGAAGCGCTCCTCGCGCAGCGGGTTGATGGCCTCGACCGCGTCGTAGTACGAGCGCGCCAGCGCGTTGCGCTCGGCCCGGTGGGCGATGCCGGTGGCGCGGTTCCAGACGTCGCGGTAGGCGATCCGCTCGCCGCGCCAGACGACGACCGCGCGGGCCTGGGCCGCCTCGACCTCGTCCGTGATGTCCGCCACCGCCGCCGCCACGTTGCCGGCCACCGCGAAGGCGAGGAACGCCCGGGCCTCCCCCGCCTCGGCGCCGTCCTTGTCAACGGCTGCGCGCAGCCCGTCGATCACCGCCGGCTCGAACAGCGCGGCGTGCTCGGCGTAGATCGCCTCGAGGCCCATCTCCTCGTCGATGCCGGCGAGCTGGCGGTAGGTCGCCTCGTTGACCTGGGCCAGGAACCCGTCCACGTGGCGGCCGTACTCGGCGAGGTCGAGACGCCGGGTGGTGCGGCGCGGCGCGCGCGTGCGCGAGGTCATCGTTCGGTGGTTGCCTCGACGGCCGGCTTGGCCGCGGACGACGCCGTCGACGAGGCCGTCCGATCGGTGTCGGCCGCCACGGGAAGGCCCGCCTGCGTGGCCGCCGCGCCGACGAAGTCGCGGAAGAGGGGGTGCGGGCGGTTCGGCCGGCTCTTCAGCTCGGGGTGCGCCTGGGTTGCGACGAACCACGGGTGGTCGCGCAGCTCGACGTACTCGACCAGGCGGCCGTCGGGCGACACGCCGCTGAACGACATGCCGGCCTCGTTCAGCCGGTCGCGATAGGCGTTGTTCACCTCGAACCGATGCCGATGCCGCTCGTAGGCGATCTCCGAGCCGTAGGCCTCCCGCGTGCGGGAGCCCTCCTCGAGCTTGGCCGGGTAGAGGCCGAGGCGCATGGTGCCGCCCTTGTCGGTGACATCGGTCTGGTCCGGCATGAGGTCGATGACCGGGTGCTCGGTGAAGACGTTGAACTCGCTCGAGTTCGCGTCGTCGGTTGCCAGGGCGTGCCGGGCGAACTCGATGACCGCGCATTGCAGCCCGAGGCACAGGCCGAGGTATGGGATCCGGTTCTCGCGCGCCCAGCGGATGGCCCGCACCTTGCCCTCCACGCCGCGGTACCCGAACCCTCCGGGCACGAGGACGCCGGCCACGCCGGCCAGCTCGGCGGCAACCTGGTCCGGCTCGAGGCGCTCGAGCTGCTCGGAGCGGATCCAGCGCACCTTGACCTCGACGCGGTGGTGGAGGGCGGCGTGCTTCAGGGCCTCGGTGACGCTGATGTAAGCATCGGGCAGCTCGGTGTACTTGCCCACGATCGCGATCTCGAGCTCCGGACGCGGGGCCCGGATGCGGGCCACCAGGTCCTGCCAGTCCGAGAGGTCCGGCTCGGCCGAGGTGAGCTCGAGCTCGCGGGTGAGGAGCTTGCCGAGGCCGGCCCGCTCGAGCTGGAGCGGGACCTCGTAGATGGAGCGTGCCGTCTTCAGTGGAATCACGGCATGCGCGTCGACATCGGTGAAGAGGGCCACCTTGTCCAGGATGTCGTCGTCGATCGGCTCGTCGCTGCGCAGGACGATGACGTCGGGCTGGATGCCGATCCCACGCAGGGTGCTCACCGAGTGCTGGGTCGGCTTCGTCTTCAGCTCGCCGGTGGCGCCGATGGCCGGCAGCCAGGTGACGTGCACGTACAGCACGTTGCGGCGGCCGACATCCTTGCGCATCTGGCGGATCGCCTCCAGGAACGGCAGTGACTCGATGTCACCGACCGTGCCGCCCACCTCGACGATGACGACGCCATGCGCCGCCAGGCCCGAAGCCGCCACGCTGCCGGTGCCCTCGCGAGCGACGCGTGCGATGCGCTCCTTGATCTCGTTGGTGATGTGCGGGATGACCTGCACCGTGCCGCCCAGGTAGTCGCCGCGGCGCTCCTTGGCGATGACGCTCTGGTAGATGCGCCCGGTGGTCACGTTCGACGCCTGAGACAGGTTCTCGTCGATGAAGCGCTCGTAGTGGCCGAGGTCGAGATCGGTCTCGGCCCCGTCGTCGGTGACGAACACCTCTCCGTGCTGGTACGGCGACATCGTGCCTGGGTCGATGTTGATGTACGGGTCGAGCTTCAGGATCGAGACGGGGATGCCGCGGGCCTTCAGGATGCGGCCGATCGAGGCGGCCGTGATGCCCTTCCCCAGCGAGCTCGTGACGCCGCCGGTCACGAAGACGTACTTCGGCACTGCTCAGCTACCTCTGCCGCGTGACTTGGGCGTCCCGTTCGGGGCAGGCGCAAGTGGGGCGTCAGTCCAACTCGGGAAGTCAGTGTAGCGTATGGCGCAGGTCCGATGCGTCTCGCGCCACTGAACGGATGCCGGACCAGGGTGGTACTTCCGGGTCGATGCCAGATCGGCTCGCCCCTTCGAACATGCAGGGCAGGGATTTCAGCCGCTGCGGAGGGCACCCGAGCCGAAGATGTTCATCGCGTCACAGCGGATCACGCTGCTCGACGACCTGCGGGTTCCGTACCGCACCATCGAGGGGTCGATCCCCGCTGCGCCGCGCGGGTTCGTGGGCGCGGCCTCGACCGCCCCGGGGCGGGAGGCCGGGCTGTGGTGGCCGTCCGAGGAGCTCCTGGCCGGGGCACCCCGCCTGGCGGTCCGTCTTCGCGACGGCCGGCTGGTGGGCCGCGTCCTCGGCGACGCGCAGATGGCAGCGGCGCTCGGCGGTGGCTGGCAGGCCCTCGGCGTCGGCGCCCCGGACGAGCGCAGGCCGATCTCGATCTGGCGTGGGGAATGTGGCGTCGCCCTGCCGTTCGTCCCGGACGAGGCAGTGCATGCGCTCCGATCGGAGGGGTACCGCGGCGACGGCGATGGCAGATCTCCCTCAGGGCCGGGCCGCGTGCTCCGCACCTACTATCGTGTCCGGCCGATCGTCCCGCGGCGGGTCCAGATCGCCCTGCGCCGCGGGCTGGCCCGCCTCCAGGGGCCGGGGCCATCCGACTTTCCCGCCTGGCCGATGGAACCGGCGCTCCACGACCTGGTTCGCTGGCTCTACCACCTCCTCGTGGATGTCGCGGCGGAGCCGGTGCCCTGGATCGCCCCATGGCCGGCGCCCTTCAGGTGGGCGATCGTCCTCACCCACGACGTCGAGACGCGCCATGGCCTCGAGGCGATCCCGGCGCTGCGGGCGGTGGAGGAATCGCTCGGCTATCGATCCTCGTGGAACTTCGTCCCAAAGCGGTACGAGGTGCCTGACGCGTTGCTCCGGCAACTGCGCGAGGCAGGATGCGAGGTGGGTGTCCATGGACTCCACCACGATGGTCGGGACCTCGGCTCGGCCGAGCTCCTCGCACAGCGGCTGCCGGAGATGCGCCGTTACGCCGAGGCGTGGCAGGCGGTGGGCTTCCGCTCGCCCGCGACGCAGCGCAGCTGGGACCTCATCGGCCGGCTGGGCTTCGAGTACGACTCCAGCTACCCCGACACCGACCCGTTTGAGCCACAGCCGGGAGGGTGCTGCAGCTGGCTCCCCTTCGAGCTCGGGACGGTCATCGAGCTGCCGATCACGCTGCCTCAGGACCACACCCTGTACGCGATCCTGCGCCACCGCGACGCCGCCGCGTGGCTGGACAAGGCGCGGCAGCTCCGCGATCGCGGCGGCATGGCGCTCGTGCTCACGCACCCCGACTACCAGCGCGAGCCCCGCCTGCGCGAGCACTACCGCGAGCTCCTCGCGGCCTGTGCCGGCGATCCGATCGCCTGGCACGCGCTTCCCCGCGAGGTGAGCGGCTGGTGGCGACGAAGGATGGCCTCGACCCTCGAGCGCGGGCCGGGCGGCTGGCGCGTGGTTGGCCCCGCGGCCGACGAAGCGCGGGTCAGCCTCGAGGCTCCCGGCTGAGTGCGGTCAGGCGACGAACCGGTAGAAAAGCTCCCCACTCCAGCGACACACCCAGGCCGGAGACCGGCGGATGACGCCGGCCAGCGCGCGCTGGGCCATGCTTGGCGCGTGCGGCTCGACGGTATCCGCTCCGGTACCGAAGGCGTGGTAGATGAGCGTCTCCTCGTCGGCGCCCCATGAGCGCTTGAAGGCACGGAGCCCCTCGGTCGCGGCGTCGGTGCGGCCGAAGTCCAGGCGGCGGTAGCCCGCGACGCAGGCCTCGCGGATGACGTGCCAGAAGACCAGGTGGTTGGGACGCAGGTTCCAGGCCCTGCTTTCCGAGGCTCCGAACTTGTAGACGACCGTTCCGTTCGCGGCGAGGAAGAGCGCGGCGGCGACCGCCCGCCCGTTGAGCTCGGCCGTGACGATCCAGCCGCTCCCGGTGCCGAGGACGCGCTCGCGGAGCAGGGCGAAGAAGCGCCGCGGCTGGATCGGTACCCCCAGGCGCCTGCGGGTGTCGAGGTGGAGGCGGTGGAAGTCCTCGAGCAGGTCGTGGTCCGGCTCGCCGGTGCGGATCACCAGGCCGCTCGCCTCGGCGCGCCGGATGCTGCGCTGGACCTGCGATCGGTGGAAGCGTGCGAACACGGCCGACGGGTCGGCGTCGAGGTTCAGGACATGGCGGTACCCGGCGTGCTCGAAGGGCAGTGCGCCCGCCATCGGCGCGCGCACTTCCGCACGGGCCGCCCCCGCCGCCAGACGCGCAGCGTCGAGGGCCACTCCCAGACGCGCCTCGGCCGCCGGCGTGACGGCGAGGGGCGGACAGTAGTCGGTGAACGGCAGCGACACCCAGCGCCGCGGTCTCAGTGGGGGGCGCGTCTCGACCACCGGGATGCCGGCCGCGATTTGCCCGGCGTCATCGCGAACGACGAGCACCGAGGCCGGCAGCCGGTAGCTGTCCGCCACGGTCTCGATCCAGGCCGGCAGGTGAAAGGGCAGCGCCTCCGGACGCCGGGCCACGAACGTCACCCAGGCGGGATCCGTGACGGCGAGGCGGTCGGCGGCATGCACGGCGCGAAGGGTAGCGTGCAGCGGGGCTGGCGGCGCACACGGGCCGCGCTCCCGGCCGGCCGCTCGAAGACCCGAGGATGAGCGGCGCCACCCTTCGGTGCACATGTCGTGCCAGCGGCGGCGCCCGTAGCATGGTCCGATGAACATCGGCGCGCGGGTCGTGGCGGCGGTCCGGCTCGTCCACCCGGCCCCAGCCGCGGCGGTCACCGTCCTGTCCGGCGCGCTCGGCGCGATCCTCCTCGGCCAGGCCGCGGAACCGCTCGGGGATCGATGGCTTCTCACCGTGGCCGCGGTATTCGGCTCCCAGGTGTTCACCGGGGCGGTGAACGACCTCGTCGACCACGGCCGCGACGCGGCCGCGGGCCGGACGGGGAAGCCGCTCGTGGGCGGCGCGCTGTCGCCGGGGGCGGCGCTCTGGGTGGCGGCGGCCGGGCTCGCGCTCCAGCTCGTTGCGTCGCTGCGGCTCGGAGCGTTGCCGCTGCTCCTCGGCGGCGGAGCCGTCCTGTCCGCACTCGCCTACAACCTGTGGCTCTCGCGTATGCCGATCTCGGTGCTTCCCTACCTCGTCAGCTTCGGGCTCCTGCCACTGTGGGTCGCCGCCGGGGTCGGCGTGCCGCTCGAGCGGGTCGGGGCGGCGGTGCCCCTCGTCGCGCCGTTCGCCGCGGCTGCGCACCTCGCCAACGTGGCGCGCGACTGGGAGGCGGATGCCGGTTCCGGATCCCGGAGCCTGGTACAGGTCCTCGGCAGGGATCGATCGGTGTGGCTCGCCTGGGCGATGGCGCTGGCGGTAGGCACCGGTGTCGGGGTGGCGCTGACGCTCGGCGGGCGCACCGGTCCGGCGAGCGCGCTGCTCGGCCTCGCCGGGCTCATCGCAGTGGCACAGGGAGCCGGCAACGCCTCCCGCCTGTGGTACGGGATCCTCGCCGCCGCGGTGGCCTGGACGGCGGCCTGGGCGCTGAGCACTGGATGACGGCCCAACCAGAACGGGCGCCCATCGGGCGCCCGTTCCGGTGTCTGCGGTGCGTAGTTCGGTTCAGACGGTGTCTTCGATCTCCAGGTCGTCGTCCTCGGTCTCCTCGGTCAGCTTCAGCCAGACGAACAGGCCGGCGAGGATCGTGAGCGGGATGACGACGAGCGCGGCGAGGAGCGCGCCGATGCTGATGAGCAGGACCTTGAGTGCCTTCATTTCGTGGTCTCCGGTGTGGCCGCCGGCTTCCCCGGCTTGGCGTCGCGGTGCTGTGGTGCTGCCTCGATCATAGCCACAATCTCGTCCTTCGTGAACTCGGCCAGCTGGTGTCCGATGACGCCGCCGGAACCGGCCTGCAGGGTGCGCACCACAAACGAGCCATCCTGCTCGAAGAAGAAGACGTCGCGCGACTTCTGCTCGTCCACCCATGCGCCGACGATCCGCATCGCCTGTTCGTAGTAGTTGTCGATGCCAAGGTGCGGCTCGCCGTCGGGCACGCTGCCCCGCTTGGCAGTTGCCTCGTCGATGAGCTGGCCAACCTGGTCGTCGGGGAGCTCGTAGGTCCGCTTCACGAGCGTGCCCATCGTGTCCGAGTCGTGGCCCCCGGCCGGCACGCCCATGCCCTGGACGAGGAACCCATCCGCGAGCTCGAGGAAGAGGATCTCCTTGAGGCGCTCGCGGTCGGCGAAGGCGCCGATCGAGCGCAGGACCTCCTCCCAGTTCTGGCGCGGGCTCCCGTCGTAGATCCGCATGGCACCCTCCTGCAGCGGCGGCTCCGCTGCCGCGCAGGATACTCCCCGCAGGCGGGGGTCCGTCTACCCCTCGAAGCTCGACGCGTCACGAGCCGCCAGGCGCACCGCGATCTCGCCCGCGCTGCGCGCGTTCGCGACGATGAGGCCGATGTTGGCCCGCAATGCCCGACCCCCCGATGCCTCCGCGACCTGTCGGAGCACGAACGGGGTGACGGCGCCGCCCCGGATGCCGTCGGCGGCGGCCGCGGCCAGCGCCGCGTCGATCCAGGCCTGCACCTCGTGGTCCGGGATGGCGACCTCGGCCGGCGGCGGCTGGACGAGGAGGATGCCGCCCGAGCCCGGCAGCGCCAGGTGGGCCGCGATGGCACGCGCAGCTGCCTCGGCATCATCGACACGATGATCGAGGCGCAGCCCGGACGTGGCGGCATAGAAGGCCGGCAGCTCGTCGGTGCCCAGGCCGACGACCGGGACGCGGCGTGTCTCGAGGAGCTCGAGCGTGGCGGGCAGGTCGAGGATCGACTTCGCACCGGAGCACACAACCGCCACCGGCGTCGCCGCCAGCTCGTCGATGTCCGCCGAGACGTCGTGGCTGTGCGCGGCCCCGCGGTGGACGCCGCCTATCCCGCCGGTGGCGAAGACCCGGACGCCGGCGAGGTGCGCGATCCGCATCGTGGCCGAGACGGTCGTCGAGGCCAGCCTGCCGTCGGCGAGGAGCAGGCCAAGCTCGCGCGACCCGGCCTTCGCCGCGCCGGAGGCGGGATCGGCGAGCCGTTCGAGGAGGGAGGCGTCGGCACCGAGCACGAGGCGGCCGGCGTCCACCGCCGTCGTGGCGGGCACGGCGCCGGTCGCGCGCACCGCGTCCTCGGCCTGGCGTGCCGTGTCCAGGTTGTGCGGGCGCGGCAGCCCCTGCGCGACGAGGCTCGACTCGAGCGCAACGACCGGTAGCCCGTCGGCCAGCGCCGTGGCGACCTCATCGGCCAGCTGGAGGCGGGGGTGCCGTGCCTGGCTCACGGTGCACGCTCTCCGGCGACCCGCGCCTGGGCGCCGACGACCCGCGCCACGAGGGCGCCGGCCTGGCTGCCCTCCTCCATGCCGGCCTGCAGCGCCGCCTCGCCCGGCGGCCAGCTGCCACCCGCGAGCCGGGAGATCAGCGCCGCGACAAAGGCGTCGCCGGCGCCGGTGGCGTCGAGCGTCGGACCGGGCACGTCGGGCGCCGGCACGGCGACAACGGAGCCACCCGACGCGGCCGCGGAGCCGGCGCTGCCGGCGGTGACGACCACGATCGGCGCGCGCTCGGCGAGCCGTCGCGCCGCCTCGCGGGCCATCTCCGACGGCCGGCCGAGAAGCGCTGCCGCCTCGTCGCGGCTGACGACCACCACATCGGGTCGTGCGTTTGCCATGCGGCCGAGGAAGCGGGCGACCACCGCGGGCTCGGGTGGGATCGAGCCGCCTGCCAGGCTGAGCCGCACGTCTGCCCCTCGCGCGCCGAGCGCAACGGCGAGGCCATCACCGTTGACGTCGTCGAGCAGTGCATAGGCCGAGACGTGGATCCAGTCGCCGTGATCGAGGGCGCCCGCGGCGTCCTCCGCCGCGATCGCCTGGCGATCGGAGAGCATCGAGCGCTCGCCGCCGGCATCGAGGAGTGCGACGACCACCGCGGACCGGGTGACGGGCATCGACAGGACCTCGACTCCATCGGCCACAAGGGACTCCCGGAGGAGCCGCCCGCCGGCGTCGTCCGCGATCGGGGCCAGGAGGCCGACCTGCTCGCCGCGTCGGGCCAGCCGCACCGCGACGTTCGCCCCCTGGCCGCCGGGGCCGAGCCGGATCACGGCGGGCACGTCGCCGCCCGCTCGGACCGGACGAGACGGGGCCACGGTGACGTCCAGGATCGCGTCACCCACGACCAGGAATCGGCTCACCAGCGCCTCCTGGTGGCGTAGCCCTCATCGGTCCCGTGCCAGTGCTCGACGCGTGGATCGGCCAGCCGCCAGCACAGCCAGACTCGGCGTCCGTCGCGAACGGCCGGGAAGTCGACGAGGCCCATCTCGGTGTCGCGCAACTGCACGGCGAGGCTCTCAAGGTGGGCCTGCAGCGTGCGCATGCCCTCGGCGATCTCCGCCATCTCGGCCTCGCGGCGACCGGCCTGCTCGAGCGCGGCCGGATCGCCGTTGCCCTCGAGGCGACGATGCATCTCGGCATGGGCACGCTCGAGGCGCGCCTGCTCGACCGCGAGCTGGAGGAGCACGGCGCGCACCTCCGGCACGAGCGCGTTCGCCTCCTCGATGGTGTAGGTCCGCTCGGGCGTCGGCATCCTCCGGCGGATGGTAGCAGGGGCATTTCGGGGGTCTGGTACCATCGCCGCCGCTTCGGCTTGAGCGGGCCTGCTCCGCGCCGCGACGGCGCCCGCTCGCAGACGAAGGAGGCGGCTCGCCACCGATGGCTGACGAGACGCGCCGCCACCGCGGCACGAACGACGAGAACCCACCGATCGGCGCCGACCCGTACCACGAGTTCGCCGATTTCGACCTGCCCGCCTACGTGGGCCTGTCCAGCTTCCAGAAGCTGCCCTGGCTGGACGACGCGGCGGTCGCCGAGCGGCAGCCGGACGTGGCCATCATCGGCGCCCCCTTCGACGACGCGGTGAGCCACCGGCCCGGCGCCCGATTCGGCCCGCGGGCCATCCGCACCGCGACGTATCACGCCGGCTCGCTCAACTCGCTCCAGCTCGGCATCCAGCCCTTCGAATGGCTGGACGTCGTGGACGCAGGCGACGCGCCGATCGTGCCCTCCAACATGGAGCGCTCGCACGAGGTCATCCGGCGCAAGGTGCTCGCCGTGGCGGAGACCGGCGCAGTCCCGATCGTCCTCGGTGGCGACCACTCGATCACCTACCCGTCGGCTTCGGCGGTGGCCGAGCATGTCGCCCCCCGGCAGCTCGGCGTCGTGCATTTCGATGCCCACGCCGATACCGCGGCCACCACCTGGGGCGTGCTGCGCTCGCATGGGACCCCGATGCGACGGCTCATCGAGTCGGGGGCGGTGGCCGGGCGCAACTTCGTCCAGGTGGGCCTGCGCGGCTACTGGCCGCCGCCCGAGACGCTGGACTGGATGCGGGACAACGGCCTGCGCTGCCACTTCATGACCGAGATCGAGCAGCGCGGCGCCGAGGCGGTCGTCGCCGACGCCATCGGTGAGGCGCTGGACGGGCCGGAGGTCGTCTACCTCTCGGTCGACATCGACGTCATCGACCCGGGCATGGCGCCGGGCACCGGCACCCCGGAACCGGGTGGCCTGCTCACCCGGGAGCTCCTCCGCGCCGTCCGCCAGGTGGTCGCCGCGGTCGAGCTGGCGGGGATGGACGTCGTGGAGGTCGCCCCGGCGTACGACGTCTCGGAGGTGACCGCGGCGGCGGCCAACCGATGCGTGATGGAGGCGCTCAGCGCGCTGGCCGCGAAGCGGCGCGACCGCGGGGAGGAGCCCCGACCGACCTTCGTCGACTAGCCGGTGACCTCGAACGTCGCGCTGTCGGCAAACTCCCCGTTGCGGTGCAGCTCGAGACGATAGGCGCCGGGCAGCAGCTCCACGTAGCGAGCACCGTAGATCAGGCCGTTGCAGCTGTCGCCGCACGTTCCGCCCAGGGCACCGTCGATCGTCAGCTCCAGCTCGTTCTCGACCTGGTCGTTCCGCAGCAGGCGGACCCGCAGCTCGTCGTCGCCGCTGGCCCCGTTGAAGACGACGAACGTCCACACCTCGCCGTCGGAGGCCGACGATCCGTCCACGACGCAGGCATCCTCCTCGGGGCGACCGACGGCCTCCTCCCGCCACTCATCGCTGCCGCAGGGCTGGATGGTGAGCACCGCGCCGTCGGAGAAGGTGATCGGGCCGTCCGTGGCGGCGGGGCCGGACTCCCCGGCCGATGCGCTCGGCGCCTCGCTGGGCGGCGCGCTCGGCGCCCCGCTGGGCGCCTGGCTTGCGACGACACTCGGTGACGGGGTGGCCTGTCCGACCGGCTCCTCGCCACCGAGCAGCCCGGCGAGCACCGCGCCCACCGCGAGGGCGAGGACGCAGAGCACCACGAAGCCGATGATCGGCAGCGCGCTGCCGCCACCACCCCGTCCGTCGTCCTGGGTGTACGGGTAGGCGTAGGCGTCCTCCGGCGCGCCGTAGGGCACGTCCTCGTATGCCTCAGGCGGATACGGGGAGCGCTGCTCGGCGACCTCGTCCTCGAACCGATGCGCCGGCTCCGGCTCCCAGGCCGGTTCTGGCTCAGGCTCCGCGTCGCGCTCCGGCTCCGGGTCGGGTGCCGAAGGCGGCGGTGGCGGTGGCGGTGGCGCGGCCTCCGCGGGCCGCTCCTCCCACGCCCACGAGCGGCTGACCGGCTCGTCGAGCGGCCGCGTCAGGTCCGGGTCCGGTGGGGGTGGCGGGGGCGCGCGCTCCGGATCTGGCTCCGGACGCAGGTTGTCGAGGTTGCGCCGCGCCTCCCCCTCTTCCGCCCGGGCGGCGAGCGCATCCTCGGGCTCGGGCTCGAAGGGGACATACCCGCCGGGGCCATCGGCGGACCCGCCGCGGCGAAATCCACCTCCCTCCCCAGGACGCCGCCGGACGCGCTCCTCGAGCTCGTCGCGGTCGAGGCCGCGCGGGCGGGCGCGCGCCGAATGCGGAATCGGCGACCCGCACTGCGTGCAGAACGCGGCGGGAGGGGTCGAGCGCAGACAGGTCGGGCAGCGGATCTGGCCCGGCTTCGGGGTCGACATCACGGGGCATTGTGCATGGCGGTGCCCGGACGCGCCACCCGACCCGCGCTACGCGCCGGTTCGCTTCCATTCGCTGCCATCGAGGAAGCGCTCGCGCTTCCAGATCGGCAGCCGCTCCTTGATCGCCTCGATGACGAACCGATTGGCCTCGTACGCCTCGGCCCGATGCGGCGCCGCGGACACGATGGCGACGGCCGCCTCGCCGAGCGGCACGACGCCGGTGCGGTGCACGACCGCGGTGATCGACCCCGGGCTGCGCTCGGCGGCCTCGGCGGCGATCTCGGCCAGGACACGCTCGGCCATGTCGCCGAAGGCCTCGTAATCGAGCTCGACCACCTCGCGGCCGTCGTCCGAGGTGCGGCGCGCGCGCCCGACGAAGGTGACCACCGCCCCGTGCTCGTGGCCGGCCACCGCGGCCTCGAGCGCCGCGACGTCGATGGGACCGTCGGTCAGGCCGGTCGGCCCGGCCGCGGCGCCCCCACTGACTGGCGGCAGCCACGCGATCTCGTCGCCGTCGTGCAGCTCGCGGTCCCACGCCGCGTAGGCACCGTTCAGCGCGCCGCGCACGTACTCGCCGTGGGGCGCCACCCCGGGATGGCGCGCGGCGAACGCGCCCCAGGCATCGGCCAGGGTGGCCCCGTCGGGCAGCTCCAGGGTGTCGCGGGCGACGGAGAGCTCGCGCAGGATGGCGAAGGTGCGGACGTCGAGGCGCATCGGTCCTGAGATCCTAGACGGGCACGCCGGTGAGGTAGGTGATGCTCGCCGCGGCGATGGAGCCGGCCATCACGAAGGCCAGGCCGATGTACAGCAGCCCGGTGCTCGCCTGGAGCGAGGTCGCGCGGGTGGCCAGGTAGGCGAGCACGGTGATGCCGATCGGCAGCGCGATGCCGACGAGCACCCGGAGCCAGGTGAGCCAGCCGATGGGCCCGCCGAGCGGCCCGCTGCTGACGAGGACCATGGCCAGCACGAAGACGATCCCCTGGAGGCCGAGGGCGGCGGCGAGCAGCCACATCATCCGCCGCAGCGGGGCCGGCGACAGCTTCGGCGTGACGAGGTACCAGTGGCCGAGGAGCATGGCCGCGTTCACCGCGCCGAGCGCCAGCGCGGCGAGGATGAGCTGCGTCGCGAACAGCGGTGAGCTCAGCGTCCCGCCGGCGGCTGCCAGCGTTACGAGCGCCATGATCCCGAGCAGGCCGCCGCCCACGGCAAGCAGCGCGCGCGGCAGCTTCAGGATGGAGGCGGCGAGGTACGCGCCGCTCGCCGCGCTGAAGGCCCAGACGAGGACGCGCCGGGCGTCGGCAGTGGCATCGGCCACCGTGCCGGGCGTGAGGTTGAGCTCGGAGAGGAGCAGGATGCCGGCGCAGGCGGCGAGCAGCCAGGCCATGAACAGCCGGTAGCCGCGGGTCGTGCCGCCCCACAGCTCGGTCACCCCCACCACCAGCAGCGACCCGGCGGTGAGCGCTGCCCAGAAGATCCAGTTCACGAAGGGCAGGGCCTCGAGGCTCACGGCAGAAGCCTCGCGCTCATCGGGCCAGGGAGCCGGTCAGGCCGATCTCCACCCAGCCCGCCTCGCTGACCCGCACCGGAAAGGTCTCGACCGGCTCGGTGGCGGGCGGCACGACAGCGTCGCCGGTGCGCACATCGAAGCAGCCGCCGTGCCAGGCGCAGACGAGCACCTCGTCGCGCGGGTCGAAGCCGGCGGCCGACAGCGGGAAGTCCTTGTGCGAGCAGTTGTTCTGGACCGCGAAGAACTCGCCCGCGTGACGCACGAGGACGACCGGGGTGCCGTCGATCTCGACCGGCATGAGCTCACCGTCGCGCAGCTCGTCGGCCTGGAGCACGCGGGCGTATCGGACGGCGTCCGCGTCGGCGCGATCCACGCGCGCCCTCCATTCCTGCGCCCGCTCGAGGGCGTCGAGGATGAAGCCGCTCTTCGCCTCGTTGTAGGCGATCCGATCCGCCCGGTGGCGGCTCGCCAGCTCGACCTTGAGCCGACCATATGCCTCCCGCACTGCGGTGTCCGCGCGCAGGAAGTCGCGGAACAGCAGATGCACCCGCTCCCACTCGGAGCCGGCCCGGCAGACGTGGACCTGCACCTCCCGCGGCCGTCCTCCGGCGGGGCGAAAGTAGCGGTGCTGGTCGTCACGCGAGCGAAAGGCGATGCCTGCGCGCTCGATTGGCGGCACGTAGCGCTCCTCGTCCGCGATCTCGGCCACGGTCACCTGGATGTCGATCACCGGCTTCGCGGCAAGCCCGGGAACGGCCGTCGACCCGACGTGCTCGATGCGCAGGGCCGCATCGCCGAGCTCGGCCGCGAGGCGGACGCGCCATTCCGCGAAGCGCATCGGCCACGCCGGGTCGTAGGCAACGACCTCGATCGGGTCGTTGCGGTTGCGGCCTGAGCCCGCGATCAGCTCGAACCCGGGTTCGTGGGCCGCGAGCACGTCGAGCGTGACCCGGGCGCGCAGGTCGGGATCAAGCGCATCAACCGGTATGCCGCGAGCCGCCGCCTCGAGCGCGTACCGATCGAGCAGGGTCGCCCGCCGTCCCCACCGGTCGTGGAGGTGCCGCCAGGCGTCGGCGGGGTCGCCGGGGGAATCCGGATCGACGCCGGCAGCCGTCAGCCGCACCCGGAGCTCCGCATCCACGGCGCGAGTCAGAGCGGCCGGGCGAAAGCGAGCAGCCGCGGCTCGGTCATGTCCTCGATCGACCAGCGCAGCCCCTCGCGGCCGAGCCCCGAGTCCTTCACGCCGCCGTACGGCATGGGGTCGATCCGCCAGGTGGGAACGTCGTTCACGATCACGCCGCCGACCTCGAGCTCGTCGTGCGCGATGAGCGTGCGCTCCAGGTCGCTCGTGAAGACGCCGCACTGGAGGCCGAACTGACTGTCGTTGATCTCCTGGATGCCGGCGGCGAAGTCAGCGACAGCGAACAGGTTGACAACCGGGGCGAAGACCTCCTCGCCGCAGACACGGGCGTCCCTGGGGACGTCCACGAGGACGGTCGGCGGGTAGTAGAGGCCGTCGGGCTCACCGCCGACGAGCGCCCGGGCGCCGCCGTCGACCGCCTCTGCCACCCACTCGCGCGTGCGGGACACGGCATTGGCGTCGACCATCGGTCCCAGGTCGGTGGCCGGGTCGAGCGGGTCGCCCACCCTGAGCTCCCGCACGCGGGCCACGAAGGCCTCCGCGAACCGCTCGAAGATGGAGGCGACGACATAGATGCGCTGCACGCTGATGCAGACCTGCCCGGCATACGCGAACGAGCCGTAGACAAGCCGATCCACCGCCCAGGCCAGGTCCGCGGTCTCGTCCACGATCGCCCCGGCGTTGCCGCCCAGCTCGAGGACCACCTTCTTCTTGCCCGCGTCGGCCTTCATCTTCCAGCCGACCGATGGGCTGCCCGTGAAGCTGAGGAGCTTGAACCGATCGTCCGCGACCATCGCGTCACCGGTCGGCCGATCCATGGGCAGGATGCTCACCGCCCCCGCCGGCAGCTCCGTCTCGGACAGGTAGCGCGCGATGCGGAGCATGACGAGCGGATCCTTGCTCGGCGGCTTGAGCACGATGCTGCAACCGGCGGCGATGGCCGGGGCCACCTTGTGGGCAGCCAGGTTCAGCGGGAAGTTGAACGGGCTGATGCCAGCCACGGGACCGATGGGATAGCGACGCACGATCCCGCTCCGTCCGCGGTTCGCGGCGTTCCAGTCCAGCGGCAGCCACTCACCGGTGATGCGGAGCGCCTCCTCCGCGGCGGTGCGAAAGGTGAGGGAGCCTCGCATCACCTCGCCCCGAGCGTCCTTCACCGGCTTGCCCGACTCGCGCGACAGCAGTTCGGTCAGCTCGTCCGCGTCGTCGGCAATCCGCTGCGCCACGTGGGCCAGCGCGTCGCGGCGAACGTAGCTCGGCAGCCGTCGCGTGTGCTCGAAGGCCTCGACCGCGGCGACGGTGGCGCGCTCGAGCTCGGCGGACCCGGCCTGGAAGGTCGTGGCCACCAGCTCGCCGGTCGCCGGATTGCGCACTTCGAGCGGCGTGCCGGCCTCCACGAACTCGCCGGCAAGGTAGATGGGGACGGTCTCCGCTCGGACCCGTGTCGTCATGGGCGGCATTCTACGACCGAAGGGGCCTCGGAAATCCTCCGGCCCCTGGGACCGTAGGCGTCGCGCCGTGCGGTGCGTTCGACGGCCTTGGCAGATAATGCGGCCATGGTCGCGCCGCTCCAGCAACCGCGGATGCCCGCCCTCCTGTTGGGGGGCCATATTGCGGCGCTGGGCGTCCTGCGCTCGCTCGCGGCGCGCCATGTCCGCTCGTACGTCGTCGTCGATGCCACGGACGTCATCACGCGCTCGAGGTGGTACCGATCACCGGGTCCGGCTCTTCCGGAGACGACTGACAGCGCCGTTCTGGCCGAGTATCTCCGGTCGTTGCCCCTCAAGCGTGCCGTGGTCATCGCGTGCAGCGATGAATGGGCGGTGGCGGTCGCCGGACTCCCGGCCGACCTGCGAGACCGATTCCTGACGAGCGCCCCCACGCGGGAAGCCGCGGAACAGCTCACCGACAAGGACCTGTTCGGTGCGCTCGTCACCAGGCTGGGAATCCCCCACCCTCGCACCGTCGAGATCAAGGAGCCCGCGGACCTGGACCGCGTCACCGACGAGCAGCTCTCGAACGCGTTTCTCAAGCCGACATCCTCGGTGCTCCATCGACGCGCGTTCGGAACGAAGGGCTCATTCGTGGACTCGCGAGAGGCCGCGGTGCGGCGAGTGAAGGAGGCTGCCGCGCTGGGAATCGACTTCGTACTCCAGGAATGGATTCCGGGCACCCATTCCGCCTCGATCCTGATCGACGGATTCGTCGACGGAGACGGGGACGTCCGGGCGCTGACAGCCAGGCGCCGAATCCGCCAGGATCCACCGAGGCTCGGAACGAGCACGTCGTCCGTCGGGATCGCGGCTGAGGAAGTCGGAGAGGCGGTGGATGCTGTC
This sequence comes from Candidatus Limnocylindria bacterium, assembly GCA_036556985.1. Taxonomy (GTDB): domain Bacteria; phylum Chloroflexota; class Limnocylindria; order QHBO01; family QHBO01; genus JAPSGM01. The sequence continues at coordinate 27,974 of DATBIK010000110.1, forward strand.
AAGCGGCTCCTTGCCGATGTGCGCTACCGCGGCATCTTCAACATCGAGTTCAAATACGACAGCCGGGATGGCCGCTACAAGATCATCGAGTTCAATCCGCGGCCCTGCTGGTACACGGGCACGATTGCGAGGGGAGGCGTCGATCTACCCTGGATGGCATACCTCGATGCTCAGGGTCTCCCGATGCCCGACCCTGGCCGCTATCCGGCGGGGCGCCACGCGTACTACGAGTTCCGCGATGCGAGCGCGATCGCTCGCGCATGGGCGCAGCGGCGGCGGCCCGAGGGGCCTGTCCTTCGGACCTGGTTGACGGGCGATCGTGCCCTGTTCTGGTGGAGGGATCCGATGCCCGCACTCGCCATGCTGGCCCGGTCCCTCGGCGGGCCGCTCAGGCAAGTCCTGCGGCCGTTGCGGCGCGTGTCGAGCACCGGGTCGGGGTGAACCGACGCCAGGCCCATCCCTGGCGCCTCCTCCTCAAGTGCCCGGACCGGTCCCGTCGCCGTCGCCGTCCCGCTGCATCTCGCGGCAGCTGTCCGCGAGAGCCTCGAGAAACGCGTCGATCTCACGCTCGGAGACCGCAGTGGAGACGTTGCCCACGCCACCGGTGCTGAGCAGGATGCCGCGTTGGAGGAGGCGGTCATACAGATTCCGTTGACGCTGCCGGACGCCGGCGTCCGCCACACAGGCGCTCCAGTAGCCTCGATAGTCTGCAAAGCGGCGTTCGGTCATATGGATCCCGAACAGCGATCCGAGACCGGTGGCGTGCGCGGCCAGGCCCGCCGACTGGAACACGGCGTCGGCGCCGCGTCTCAGGGAAGCGCCCAGCTCGTTGATGCGCTGCACCTCGCTCGCAGGCAGGGCGCTCAAAGCTGCGATCCCGGCCGCCAGGGTGAGCGGATTGGCGTTGAAGGTTCCGGCATGCGGAACGGCCGCCCTCCCACCGCTGTCATCGAACGATCGCATCATCTCCAGCGGTCCGCCCACGACTCCGATCGGGAGCCCGCCACCCACGATCTTCCCCAGCACCGTCAGGTCCGCGTCGAAGTCGTACCAGGCCTGCGCTCCGCCGTGGGCCAGCCGGAACGCGACAACCTCGTCTGATATGAGCAGGATGCCGAGCTCTCGGGTCAGCTGGCGGACGGCGGCGAGCCAATCGGGTCGCGCCGGGATCATGCCAAGGCGCATCGGAATGACGTCAACGAGCACCGCTGCAAGCTCATGCGCCTGGGCCCGGAGAATGCTCTCCATGGCCGGGACGTCGTCCAGTGGCAGGATGCTCACGCTGTCCAAGACGCCTTCGGGCGTGCCTCGGGTATAGGGAACGCTGCTCGGATGTCGCGGGGGTCCCCAGGCCCGCGGGTCGGGATCCAGGCTCACCTCGACGGCGTCGGCGGACCCGTGATACAGGCCCTCGAACTTGGCGATCCGTGGTCGATTCGTGATCGACCGAGCAGCCTGGATCGCAAGCATCACGGCCTCGCTACCGGAATTGACGAACCGGACCTGCTCGACGCTGGCGATCCGGTCTGTGAGGAGCCGTGCCAGCTCGATCTGGCTCTCGACCGGCAGCGAGAACGCGGTGCCCCGCCGAAGCTGCTCCTCGACGGCAGCTACGACGCCGGGATGTGCATGACCATGGATCAGCGAAGACGCGTTGTTGTAGAAGTCCAAATAGCGATTGCCATCCACATCGGTGACGACGCAGCCAGCCCCGCTGCGCGCGTAGATCGGATGTGGCTGCGTCTGGTGGACGGAGCGCGAGGTGCCTCCTGGCAACAGCTCCCTCGCAGCCTCGTGCAATCGGAGCGATTTCGTGGTCGGTAGCCGGGCAGGCGTTTCCGTTCGGTTCTGCATACGCCGGAGACTGTCGCACAACGCGGCGCGGATGGCTTCCGGCCCCAACCGCACCAGACCGCCCAAGCGGTGCCGCGCCGCAACGGCATTGGGCCAAAGTACGGGTGAAGTCCTTGTGGTCGGCCCCGGCAGTACCTATGGTGGCGGCAATTGGTACCAGGGGGCGACCACTCGTTCCCGGAATTTCCGCGGATCACGACGATCCCGGATGGAGACGACACATGAGCGCGCGAGTGCCGCAGGGCGCAGAATCCAACGAGCGATTCGCGGTCTTTCGCCGCGAGCAGCTCGACCAGATCGCACCTCTGCGGCAGCTGCCGCCCAGCGAGGTCGAGGCGATCCGCACGGTCTCGCATGTCCTGCCCTTCGCGGTGAACAGTTACGTGGTCGACCAGCTGATCGATTGGACACGCGTCCCGGACGATCCGATCTTCCAGCTCACGTTTCCGCAGCGCGAGATGCTCGCGCCGGCCGACTTCGATCGCCTGCACCGCCTGGTGCGAGGGAATGCGCCGCAGCCCGTCATCCGCCAGGCGGCGCTTGAGATCCAGCTCGCGATGAATCCTCATCCGGCGGGGCAGATGACCCTGAACGTGCCCCTGCAGGGCGCTTCGACGCTCGATGGGGTCCAGCACAAGTACCGCGAAACTGTCCTCTTCTTCCCAAGCCGCGGCCAAACGTGCTTCTCCTACTGCACGTACTGCTTCCGGTGGCCTCAATTCGTAGGCCTGAGCGAGATGAAGTTCGCGGCGCGCGAAGCCGACGCGCTGGTCGCATACCTGCGGGCACATACCGAAGTCGACAACGTGCTCGTGACCGGCGGTGACCCCCTGGTCATGCGCACGCCGCTGCTGCGACGATACCTGGAGCCACTGCTGGCCCCGGGCCTCCCACATGTCACGACGATCCGTATCGGGACGAAGTCGCTGGCGTTCTGGCCGCAGCGCTTCCTCACCGATCCCGACGCGGATGATCTGCTCGGACTGTTCGAGGAGATCGTGAAGTCTGGTCGCCACCTCGCCTTCATGGCGCATTTCAGCCACCCACGGGAGCTGGAGACCGAGGTTGCGCAGCAGGCGATCGCCCGCGTCCTGGCGACCGGCGCGGTGGTGCGTACCCAGGCACCGCTCATCCGCCGGGTCAATGATGATGCCCGTATCTGGGCGCGCATGTGGACGGAGCAGGTCCGGCTGGGCGCCGTTCCGTACTACATGTTCGTTGAGCGTGACACCGGCCCGCGGGACTACTTCGATGTCCCGCTGGAGCGCGGCTGGAGGATCTACCGCGATGCCTATTCCTCGGTCTCCGGCCTCGCCCGCACCGCGCGAGGGCCGTCGATGAGCGCGACGCCCGGCAAGGTCGTGATCGACGGTGTCACGACGATCGGGCGCGAGCAGGTCTTCGCCCTGCGCTTCCTGCAGGCTCGTCGACCGGAGTGGGTGGGGAGGCCGTTCTTCGCGCGCTATGACGCGAATGCCACGTGGCTCGACCAGCTGCGGCCGGCATTCGGCGAGCAGGAATTCTTCTTCGCGGCCGGCATGCGCGAGATCGAAGCAGAGCATCGGCAGCCTCCACCGAAGCCTCGGACATCCCCGCGGCGCGCACCGCGCGCGACGGCTGCTGCGGGGCTGCGCTAGGAGCAGGGTCGCGTTCATCGGCTGCGGGACCGCGCCCGTATGATCGGTGATCGTGAATCCTGTCTACCTCGGCCTCGAGATCGGGGCCACCCTGTTCTTCATCGGTGCCGCATGGGCGGCGCTGCGCCGCGGAAGGCTTCCATTCCTGGAGCTGGTGAGCGCGGCGGCCTTCGGCATCCTGCTCGAGGAGGGCGACCAGCTTCTCTTCGAGACGTACCACTACAGCCCGGACTGGGTGCTGGCCATCGACCGGGCGCCCGTCGTCATCGGCCTGACCTGGGCCCTCATCATCGCGGGAGCCATGCGCATCACCGATGCGCTGGGCGTGCGCCGGCGCTACGCGCCGTTCGTCGACAGCGTGCTCGCGATCAGCCTCGACCTCGCCTTCGATGCCATCGCCATCCGGATGGGGCTGTGGACCTGGCGCGACATCGGTCCCACCGACGGCTGGTTCGGTGTCCCTGCCGGCAACTTCTACGCGTGGCTGTTCGTGACCCTGGGCTTCAGCCTGATGAGCCGATGGATCCGCGACGCGTCGCGCGAGCGGCCCGTCCGCGAGTGGTGGCAGCTCCTCGCCCCGCTCCCCGCCTACGCGATCCTGCTCGTCGGGCTGCTGCCGTTCATTGCCCTGAAGCCGCTCACCGACTCCGCCCCCGGCGGCGGCCTCCACCTGTTCGCGATCACCCTGGTCGCGTTCTGCGCGATGGCCGGCTGGGGCGTCTGGGGGCCTGACCGCGGCATCCCCGACGGGCAGGGCACGGCGATTCTCGACCTGCGCCTCGCCTTCGCGACGCGCGTGGCGATCCACCTCTTCTTCCTCGGCGGCTTGCTGTGGCTGGGGCTGGCCACGGAGCTGCCGGTCCTTCTCATCGTTGCGCTCATGCTTCTCACTGCCGAGCTGCCGCTGTCCCGCCTCGTGCATGCTCGGCTGCACCACGGGGCGCGGGCCCCGGAGGGGGAGCCGAGGCTGGCCGAGGCCGCCGACTGACCGGCTGCGCTACCGTACCGCGGTGACCGACTGGGACCGCGCCACCGGCGAGTGCGTCGAGCACCTGCGCGCCCTCATCCGCATCCCGAGCGTCAACCCGCCGGGTACCGCGGACGGCGCCGCGGGTAGGGACTCCATCGGCGGCGAGACGGCCGCCGCCGCCTACTGCGCCGAGGTCCTGTCCTCGGCCGGGATCAGCGCCGAGGTGATGGAGCCGGCCCCGGGACGCGGCTCGTGCTTCGCCCGCCTGCCGGCGACCGTCGCCGACCCGGAGCCGCCGCTCATCCTCCTCTCCCACCTGGACGTCGTGCCGGTGGATGCCGAGTCGTGGTCGCGCGACCCGTTCGGCGCCGAGCTGGTGGACGACGTCGTCTGGGGCCGCGGCGCGGTCGACATGAAGGACATGGTCGCCATGGAGCTGTCGGTCATGCTGGCGCTTGCCCGATCCGACGAGCCGCGGTGGCGCGACGTCATCTTCGCCGCCGTCGCCGACGAGGAGGCCGGCGGCACGTACGGCGCGCTTCACTGGGTCCGCGAACGTCCCGACCTCTTCACCGATGGCGCCGGACGCCCCGCAACCGCGGCGCTCAACGAGGTGGGCGGCTATTCGATGACGGTCGGCGGCCGGCGGGCATACGCCATCCAGGTCGCCGAGAAGGGCATCGTCTGGACCCGCCTGCGCGCCACCGGCACCCCCAGCCACGGGTCGATGCCCGCGCCGGACAACGCCGCGATCAAGCTCGCCGACGCGGTGACCCGCCTGGCGACGACCCCGCGGCCGGCACGGGTCATTCCCGTCGTGCGACGCTTCTTCGAGGGCCTCGGCCTGGGAGAGGCGGTCATCCTGGCAGAGGCCGGCGACGACGCCGGCGCGCGGGCCGCGCTCACCGCCGCCGTGGACGACCCCGTCCTGCGTCGCTCGCTGGAGGCGATGCTGCGCGACACGGTCACGCCGAACGTCATCCAGGTCGGCAAGAAGGTGAACGTCGTGCCCGGCATCGGCCACGCCGAGGTCGACGTCCGAACCCTGCCCGGCACCGACCAGGCCGCCCTGCTCGCGTCGTTGCAGGAGATCGCCGGGGAGGCGGTCGAGGTGGACTCGCTGCACACCATGCCGCCGATCGAGTGGCCGGCCGACGCGCCGATCGTCGCGCTCATGGAGGAGGCACTGCGCGCCGCCGACCCGGAGGCGACGCCGCTGCCGATGATGATCACGCTCGGCACCGATGCCAAGGCGCTGTCGCTGCTCGACATTCCGACCTACGGATTCGCCCCGCTGCGCCTCGACCCGGACATGCCGTATCTGTCGCTGTTCCACGCGAACGACGAGCGCATACCGGTGAGCGCCCTTCGCTTCGGCCTGCCGGTGCTCCACGAGGTGGTGCGCGGCTTCGTGACCGAGGTCTGACCGATAGGCGTCGAGGTACTGGCGGCCAGTTCGGGTTGCAGGCGTGCTCGGGCTATACTCGTGGGCGCCCAAATTGGAACGCGCGTGTACCTTCACCCGAAATGACCGAACCGATCAGCCCCGCGGCCCCGCCGCGCACCCACGCCTTCGTCTTCCCCGGCCAGGGGTCGCAGTACGTCGGCATGGGCGCCGCGCTGCTCGAGCGCTCGCCGGAGGCCGCCGCCATCATGGCCCGCGCCGACGCCGCGCTCGGCTTCCCGCTGAGCCGGCTCATCGCCGAGGGGCCCGCCGACGAGCTCGACCAGACGGTCAACGCGCAGCCGGCCATCCTCGCCACCAGCGTGGCCTACCTCGAGGCCATTCGGGCCGAGGCGGCGCGCGCCGGGATCGAGCTGCGGCCGGTGATGATGGCCGGTCACTCGGCCGGGCAGTACGCCGCCGCCGTGGCCGCCGACGCCATCGACTTCGAAACCGCCATGCGCCTCGTCCACGAGCGCGGCAGGGTCATGCAGGAGCACGGCATCGACGGCGGCATGGGAGCGGTCATCGGCCTCACCGACGAGCAGGTCGACGAGATCGTGGTCGCCGCGCGCGAGCATGGTGAGATCGGGGTGGCGAACAAGAACGCCCCCGGCCAGATCGTCCTGTCGGGCGTGATCCCGGCGCTCGTCTTCGCGCTCGAGATGAGCAAGACCGTCGGCGCCCGCAAGGCGGTGCAGCTCACCGTGAGCGTGGCAAGCCACTCCCCGCTCATGCGCCGCGCCCGGGACGAGTTCAGCCGCATCCTGGCCAAGGTTCCGTTCCGCGACCCGCAGGTGCCGATGCTCGGCAACGTCCACGCCAGCGTGATCCGGACCGCGGAGGCGCTCCGGCGGGAGCTCACAGAGCACCTCGTGCACGGCGTGCAGTGGACGAGCACGGTGCGCCACATGGCGGCCGACGGCGTCACCGACTTCGTCGAGATCGGCCCGGGCCGCGTGCTCAGCGGCCTCATCCGCCGCATCGCGCCGGACGCGACCGTCCATCCCGTGGACAGCCCGGGGGCCGAGCGGATCTGGCTGCCCACGTGACAGGACGCCGCGCCGTCGTCACCGGCCTCGGCGTTGTCTCCCCGGTCGGCATCGGGGCCGATGTCGCCTGGGACGCGCTGGTCGGAGGCCGCTCCGGTATCGCCGAGATCACCCTGTTCGACGCCTCCGCCTACGACGTCCGCGTCGCCGGGGAGGTGAAGAACTTCACCGCCACCGACTACATGGATGGCAAGGACGCCCGTCGCCATGACCGCAACACGCACTTCGCGGTGGCGGCCAGCGGAGAGGCGCTGCGCCATGCCGGGCTGCTCGGGGCCGACGGCCGGCTCGATCCCGGCCAGGCCGATGGCGATCGGTTCGGGATGGTGTTCGGCACCGGCATCGGCGGCATCGGCATGATCAGCGACGGGCTGAAGACACTGATGGAGCGCGGCCCGGACCGCATCTCGCCGTTCCTGCTGCCGCACATGCTGCCGGACAGCGCGTCGGGCATGGTCGCCATCCAGTACGGGCTGCGCGGCCACAACCTGGCGGTGGTCAGCGCCTGCGCAACGGGCGGCCATGCGGTCGGCGAGGCGATGGAGGCGATCGTCCGCGGCCAGGCGGACCTCATGCTCGGAGCCGGGACCGAGGCGGTGATCGTGCCGCTCGGCATGGCCGGCTTCAGCCAGATGAAGGCCCTCGGCACGCCGATCGACCCGGACAGCGGCGACTACAACCCGGCCATCGCCAGCCGTCCGTTCGACGCCACCCGCAACGGGTTCGTGGTGGCGGAGGGGTCGGCGGTCCTCGTCCTCGAGGAGCTGGAGCATGCGCGCGCCCGTGGCGTGACCCCGCTGGCAGAGGTCATCGGCTACGGATCCAGCGCGGATGCCTTCCACATGGCCGCTCCCGCGGAGCGGGGCGAGGGCAACCAGCGCGCCATGCGCGCCGCGCTGGCGCGCGCCGGCATCGGCCCGGCCGACGTCGACTACATCAACGCCCACGGCACGAGCACGCCGCTGAACGACAAGTACGAGTCGGTCGCCATCGAGGAGGTCTTTGGCGAGCACGCACGACGGCTGGCGATCAGCTCCACGAAGAGCATGACGGGCCACATGATGGGCGCGGCCGGCGCATTCGAGGCCTTCGCCTGCGTGAAGGCGGTCCAGACCGGCTGCCTGCCGCCGACGATCAACTACCGCCACCCCGATCCCGAGCTGACGCTCGACTACGTGCCGAACGAAGCGCGCCAGACGCGGGCTCGCGTGGCCCTCTCGAACTCGATGGGCCTCGGCGGCCACAACAGCACGGTCATCATCCGCCGCTGGGACGACGGGGAGGCCGCGTGAGCCGCGACCCGGGACGCCGGGCGGTCGTGACCGGCATGGGCGCGGTGACGCCCATCGGCAACACCGCGGCAGACTACTGGGCCAACCTCGTGGCAGGGGTCAGCGGCGTGGCCCGCATCGCCGGCTACGACCCGACCGGCGAGGAGGTCCAGATCGCGGCCGAGGTGAAGGGCTTCGACCCGCGCGACTACATGGACTTCAAGGCCGCCCGCCGCATGGCCCGCTTCACCCAGCTTGCCGTGGCGGCCGCGAACCAGGCGATCGCCGACTCGGGCCTCCAGATCACCGATGCCAACCGCAACGAGATCGCGGTCGTGGTGAACACCGGCGGGGGCGGGCTCGACGAGGTGGCGGCAGGCCACCAGACCTTCCTCGAACGCGGCGGCCAGCGGGTGAGCCCGTTCATGGTGCCGATGCTGTCGCCGTCGATGGCCGCCTGCCAGGTCAGCATCCAGAACAACCTGCGCGGCCCGGTGGTGGCCAGCGTGGCGGCCTGCGCGTCGGGCGTGCAGGCGTTCATCGAGGCGCAGCGCATGATCGAGCACGGCGACGCCGACGTCGTCATCGCCGGCGGCACGGAAAGCACGATGATGCCTGTCGCCTTCGCCGCGCTGGCGAACATGGGCGCCCTCTCGAAACGGAACGACGAACCGACGAAGGCCTCGCGCCCGTTCGACGCGAATCGCGACGGCTTCGTCTTCGGCGAGGCGGCGGGGACCATGGTCGTCGAGTCGGCCGAGCACGCCGCGAGCCGCGGGGCGTCGATCGTGGCCGAGATCGCCGGCGGGGCGCTCACCGGCGACGCCTTCCACATCTCCGCCCCGGAGCCGTCGGGCGACGGGGCCGCGCGGGCCATGACCCGTGCGCTGCGGGACGCGCACGTGCAGCCCGAGGAGGTCGACTATGTCGTGGCCCACGGCACCTCCACGCCGCTGAACGACGCCACCGAGACGCGCGCCATCCGCGCCGCGTTCGGCGATCATGCCTATCGGCTGGCGGTGAGCAGCAACAAGAGCATGATCGGGCACACCCTGGGCGCCGCCGGGGCCATGTCGGCCATCGCCGCCGTCCTCGCCATCCGCGACGGCATCATGCCGCCCACCATCAACTACGAGACGCCGGACCCCGACTGTGACCTCGACTACGTCCCGAACGAGGCGCGCCACGCGCCGGTGAACGTGGCGATCATCAACGGCTTCGGCTTCGGCGGCCAGAACGCGGTCACCGTCTTCCGGCGCTTCGTGGACTGACGCCGGCTCGGACGCGTCCCTTTCGACCGGCGGTACGGTCCATGGGGCGGACCATCGGCCCCGCTGCGGGCGGATCCGTGCAGACCTAGCATGTTGCCATGGTGCTCGCTGCCCGCAGGCACCGATGACGAGCGTCATCGGGCTGCGCCTCGCTTACCGCGGCTTCGTGACCGGCCTCGCCGCCGGGTACGTATGGATCGCCACGGCCATGGGCCTGGCCGCGCTGCTCCACGGCGACCCGCTCGCACCGCTGCGACCCCTTGCCACGCTGGTGCTGCCGGCCGCCGGCGGGTCCGCTTCGATCTCGTTCGTGCTCGGCTTCGGGCTCGTCCAGCTGGCCGCCGCGACCGTGGGAATGTGCTTCAGCTACTTCTTCGGCCGCTTCTTCACCGCGCGACCCACGCTCGCCGCGGCCGCTCCCTGCTTCGCGCTGCTGGCCTGGGCCCTGTTCGCCGCCGGTGCCGGCTGGCGTTCCGGGGACACCGACCTCGGCATCGCGGCGGCGCCGGTGCTGGCGACCCTCGTCTACGGGCTGCTGTTGGGCGCGGGTCTGCCGGTCCGCGGCGAGGTGCTCCGCGACACTCAGGCCGGGTCGCCCTCGACGTAGAGCTCCGGCACGTGGCGCGGGCCGCGGCCGGGCAGCGACGCAACCCAGTCGCGCAGCGCGCTGTCGGCGGTGGTGAACGCGAGCTCGTGCCAGGGGATGTCGTCCGGGGCGAAGTCGCGCACCTCGCTCGTCTCCACGCCGGGCAGCGCCTCACCGCCCACCACGTTCGCCTCGAAGATGAGCGTCACGACCCCCACCGACGGCCGCGAGTAGGCGCCGATCAGCCGCCCCACTTCGACGCGTAGCAGCGTCTCCTCCTCCGTCTCGCGGCGGGCGCCCTCCTGCGCCGACTCGCCAAGCTCCAGGAATCCGCCGGGATAGGTCCACAGTCCGGCCCCCGGCTCGATCGAGCGGCGGGCCAGGAAGACGCGCCCCCCGCGGATCGGCAACGTGCCGACCACGAGCCGCGGGTTCTGCCACGTGACGTGGCCGCGGGGGCAGACGAGCCGAGGCCGGTGGTCGGCCTCCAGCAGGCGCTCCTCGACCGGCTCGCCGCAGGCCGGGCAGAAGGACGGCTCCTCGCCCATCGTGATCTGCCAGGTGTCACGGGCGTCGCGCTGCGGCATGCCCGGCATGGTAGCCCGCCGCGTCGCAAATCCGACTTTCGGCTGCGCGGCCGGGTGGCACAATGCGCCGCAACCCGAGCGCCCGGAGAGAGGATGACCGCCGCCGCTCCGACCCAGCCCGCGCCGCAGCCCTCCCCCTTCGCCGTCTTCCGCAACGCGAACTTCACGTACCTGTGGAGCGCGCAGCTCATCTCGACCATCGGGGACGCGCTGACCTCGCTGGCGGCCGGCATCCTCGTCTACCAGATCACCGATTCGGTGGCCGCGGTCGGCCTCATCCTCATGGCCTCCGCGGCCCCCACCCTCCTGTTCGGCCTCGTGGCCGGCGTGGTGGTGGACCGATACGACCGCAAGACGATCATGATCGTCACCTGCCTGGTGCGGGCCGGGCTCGTCGCCCTCATCCCGATCATGGTCGTGCCGGACGAGAACATCTTCTGGCTCTACGTCCTCGTCCTCGCCTCCGCCTCGCTCCAGCAGTTCTTCGACCCGGCCAACGACAGCGTCTTCCCGGACATCGCCAGCGACGAGGAGCTCGGCGCGGCGAACTCGCTGATGGCCATCGCCCAGTTCGGCTCGACGGCCATCGGCTTCGCGCTGGCGGGGCTCATCACCGCCCAGTTCTCCATCGAGTGGGCCTTCTACCTGGACGCGGCGACGTTTGTGATCACGGCCCTGCTCATCGGGCTCGTGAAGGTGCCCAAGCTCGTCGTCGATGAGCTGTCGACCATCGGCGAGGTCTTCCGCAACATCGGCTTCGGCGCCGGCTTCATCTGGAAGGTGCCGATCCTGCGCTCGATGCTCCTCCTGCGCGTGCCGATCATGCTCATCTTCGGGCTGCAGAACGTGCTGCTCCTGCCGTTCGCCATCGAGGTGCTGGGCGCCGGCGAGTTCGAGTACGGCATCCAGGAGGGAGTGACGTCGGTCGGCTTCGTCGTCGGCAGCCTGCTGATGGCCACGTACGCCGATCGCCTGCGCGAGGGCACCTGGCTGGTGCTCAGCTTCCTGGGCATGGGCGTCGCGGGGCTGCTGTATGCCCTCTCGACGAACATCTGGGTGGCCATCGGACTCATCGGCTTCAGCGGCGTCCTGAACGCGCCGTCGTTCGTCGCGGGGCGCCTCATCAACCAGCGCAACACCCCGCGCGAGGCGCGCGGCCGCGTGTTCAGCACGTCGTACGTCATCCGCGACGTCATCTACATCCTGGGGATGGCGGTGGCGGGCCTGGCCGACATCATCGACGTTCGGATCCTGTTCGGCGTGAGCTCGGTGGCGCTGATTGGTGCCTCGCTGGTGGGCGCGGTCATGCCGGGCATCGGCCAACCTGCCGCCGAGTGGCGTCGCACGATCACCCTGCTGCGCACCGCCCCACGCGCGGCGCTCGGCGCGGTCCGCTCCCCGACCCTCGAGGACCTCGAGGCGCTGGGCCGATACATCCCGGCCCTGGCCGGCATGCCGCAGCGCGATCGCGACGCCCTCATGACCCAGGGGCGTGTCGTGGAGGCCGAGGCCGGCACCGCCATCACGCGCGCCGGCGAGACGGGCGACAACGCCTACTTCGTCCTCTCCGGGCGGGCGGTTGCCGGCTCGACGAGCGGCGAGGGACGCTACCGATCCCTGTCCGCCATGACCGCCGGCGACGTGTTCGGCGAGATCGCCGCGCTCACCGGCAGCCCGCGCACCGCCGACGTCGTGGCCGAGGAGGACACGGCCCTGCTCGAGGTCTCGGCCGACACGCTGCGCCGGCTGATGGCCATCCCCGCCTTCAGCAGCCTCGTGCTCGGCAAGATGCAGGAGCGGCTGGCGCGATCGACGAGCATCGACGACCTGCCGCGCTTCGGCGGCATCGACCAGGCCGCGCTGCGGGAGCTCCGCCGCGAGTCCACGGCGGAATCGTCGGGCCCGCCGGCGCCGGAGATCGCGGAGCACCAGGGCGGCTGAGCTCCGGCGGCTGACGGTCGTCCGCGAACCCGACCGACGACGTAGCCGCTACGATGCCACGCGACATTCCGAGGTTCATTCCGCCGTGTGCTCCGCCGTATGACGCTCCAGGTCACGACGATCGATCCCGCCAGCGACCCGCGGTGGGACGATTTCGTCGCCGAGCACCCTGCCGGCGAGATCTACCACTGCTCCGGTTGGCTGCAGGCGCTGCGGGAGGAGTACGACCGGCCGCTCGCGGCGTTTGTGTGCGAGTCGGAAGGAGGGAAGGTCGAGGGGGTCCTCCCGGCGATTCGGACGCGCGGGCTGCCGTTCGGGATCGCGGGGAAGGCTGCTGCCGGTCGGCTCAGCTCCCTGCCGCGGACGCCTGTGGCCGGTCCGATCGCCAGCTCACCCGAGTCGCTCCGGCGGCTGGCACAGGCGGCTACGGATCACGGACGCGAACTCGGCGTTCGCGTGCAGCTGAAGCTGCGGCACGCCGACCTTGATGGCACGGTCGCCGGCCTCGAGGGCCGGCCGTGGCGGCCGAGCTACACGGTGCGTCTTCCGGATCACGCGGAGAAGCTCCGGTTCGGGGACGCCAGGCACAACGCCACCATCCGACGAGCCATCCGCAAAGCCGAGCGGGAGGGCGTACAGGTCGAGGAGGCCACGTCGGAGGGCGAGCTGAAGGCGTGGTATCGCCTCTACCTGGATGTCTGTCGCTGGCGGGCTCAGCCAGCGCGACCCTATCGCTTCTTCGCCGGCCTCTGGCGTCATCTGCGGCCCGCCGGCCGCATGACGCTGCTCCTGGCGCGTCGCGCCGAAGGAACCCGACGGGTCCTCGTGGCCGGCAACATCGTGTTGCTCTTCGGCGGGACCGCCACCTACGCCTTCAACGGCCGCAGGCGCGACGCCCTCGGATCCCGACCGAACGACCTGCTGCATTGGGACGCGATGCAGCGCGCGATCGCCCTGGGCTATGCGCGGTACGACATGGGGGAGGTCGACGCCGAGAACGATGGGCTCGCGCGCTACAAGGCCAAGTGGGGAGCCGAGGTCGAACATACGATGCGCTACTACGCGCCACCGCTTGAGGAGACAGAATCAGCGACATACGAGACCGGTTGGCCAGCTCGAACACTGAAACGCTCGCTTCTCGTCGCGTGGAAGCGCGTCCCGCTCGCGCTCACCGAGTTCGCCGGCGAGCAGGTCTATCGGTACTTGTGAGTCGGATCGGGCGCAAGCGTTGAAGCGCGCGAAGGCACCCGTGGTAGGCAGCTCGAGTTACGTT
>DATBIK010000111.1:0-27434 GCA_036556985.1 Candidatus Limnocylindria bacterium
CCGCCCCGGAGATGGAGGCCACCGAGGGGTTCGCCAAGGAGGACTTCGGCCTGGTTCCCGTCCGCGTGGACCGATGGGGCCCATTCGTCTTCGCCAACCTCTCCGACGACGCGCCTCCGCTGGCGGAAGTCCTGGGCGCCATCCCGGACGAGGTGGCGGCCGCCGGCTATGACGTCGACCACATGCGGCTCGTCGAGCGGCGCGAGTACGTCGTCGAGTGCAACTGGAAGGTCTACGTCGACAACTACCTCGAGGGCTACCACCTCCCGATCGCGCATCCGCAGCTGTTCCGCGAACTGGACTACGACAGCTACCGGGTCGAGGAGTTCCGCTACTACTCGAAGCAGCACGCGCCGATCCGGGCACTGAAGCCGGGTGAGGAGCTCGGACGCGACCGCCGCTACATGCGCTCGCCCGATGGCGAGGAGGACGCCCTCTACTACTGGCTCTTCCCGAACACGATGTTCAACATCTACCAGGACAACATGTCCTCGAACGTGATCCTGCCGCTGGGTCCGGACCGCACGCTCACGATCTTCGAGTGGTTCTTCGTCGAGCCGGGGACTGGGGAGGGCTGGGAGTCGATGCAGCAGGCGATCGCCTTCTCCGACGAGATCCAGCAGGAGGACATCGTCATCTGCGAGCAGGTCCAGCGCGGCCTCCGCTCACGTGCGTATGAGTCCGGCCGATTCAGCGCGAAGCGCGAGAACGGCGTGTACCACTTCCAGAACCTCGTCCGCGAGTTCCTGGGGGAGTAGGCGGGCTTCGGTGTCGGACGGGCCGCTGACGTACGAGCGCCTTCTCGAGCTGGCGCGCGCCGCCGAGGGGGTGGAGCTGCGGACCGTTAGCGGCCGGGCCTTCACCGTCGGCATTGCGCGGACGTCGGAGATCTTCTTCACGCCGGCGTCCAGCGGCTGGGGCCAGACCGACGGCCGCAAGGCCCACGAGCGCTTCGTGGAGCGCTACAACGAGATCGGCAGCCCGCGGCCGGGCGACTACGGCGACGTCACCCGCAACGCCTCCTACCTCCTCGGTCTCCTCGACTGGGCCGAGTCTGACCGGGAGTAGCCGCGGCGGCCGTCATTTCGCCTGATGTCGGCTGACTGCTGCACGAACCCCGTCAAAGGCCTTTCCCGCCGCCCAATGTCGGCTCGCACATGCAGGAGGGCGGCGAATGGCGCTCCGAGCGAAGGGCCTGCAGCCCTCACTTGACATCGGGCGAAAACGGGGGCGTCTGCGGTCGGGTACGCTCAGCCGTATGACGACGGCACGTGGCGACGGACGGCTCACTGTCGCGCTCATCTCGGAGGTCTTCTGGGAGGCGGACGGGACGCAGCGTCTTCGCGAGCGACTGTCCGAGGCGGCTGATCGTGGCGCCGATATCGCCCTGCTGCCGGAGCTCCCGCTCAACCCGTGGCGTCCGGCCACCCAGCAGGCGCACGACGATGACGCGGAGCTGATGGACGGCGAACGGGCAACCGCCCAGGCCGAGGCGGCGGCCGAGGCCGGTATCGGTCTCGTGGGAGGCATCATCCACCGTGACTCGGCAACCGGACGCCGGACGAGCCGAGCCTTGGTGTTCGACGGCAACGGCACGCTGGTGGCCACGTACGAAAAGCTGCACCTGCCCGAGGAGCCGGGCTTCTGGGAGACGAGCCACTACGAGCCGGGGACGGTCGCGCCGTGGCGCATCGACGCGTTCGGCCTGCCATTCGGCGTGCAGATATGCAGCGACACGAAGCGCCCGCAGGGGACGCACCTGCTGGGGGCCCAGGGCGCGATGGCCATCCTCGTCCCGCGTGCCACGGAGGAGAAGACCTACCAGCGCTGGAAGGTCGTGTTCCGTGCGAACGCCCTGACGAGCGCCGCCTACGTGCTCAGCGTGAACCGTCCGGCGCCGGAAGAGGGCGTGCTCATCGGTGGGCCATCCGTCGCGGTGGCGCCCGACGGCGAGGTGTTCGTCGAGACCACGGACCGTATCGCGCTCGCAACCCTCGAGGCCGATGCGGTGGCGCGAGCGCGCGTCGCCTATCCGGGCTATCTGCCGGTTCGCGCGCGCCTGTACGCCGACGCCTGGCAGGAGATCGCGGGTACGGACGGGGAACCGGGGATCAGCGACCCAGCGTGAAGCGCGCCTCCGCGATGAGCTCGGGCTCCTCCTCGTTGCGATAGTCGCGGATCACGAACTCGCCCACGCCCCAGTCGGCGATGAGGGCGTCGGTGCCGCCCGGCGCGCAGTAGCCGGCGACGCGGCTGTCCGGGTCGACCTGGAGGTTGGAGCCAAGCCGAGGCTGCACCTCGGTGAGCGACCCGCCCTCCTCTATGCGCAGGATCTCCTCCTGGATGGTGTCGACGCCGAACGGCTCGGAGAGGATCCGCGAATGGCAGAACTCCATCCCCGGCCCGAAGGTGTCTGATCGGCCGCGGATCCTGCCGTTCGCTCGCAGCCCGGTACCGGTGAGAAGCCGGCCGATGAGCTCTGGCTCCGGCTCGGCGCTGGCGTCGGGCGCGGTCGATGATGGCGATGCCGACCCGGATGGCAGGACGGAGATGCTCGGCTCGGGGGTCGGTGTGGCGGTCGCAACCGGCGCCTCGGGAATGAGGCCGGACACGAACAGCCCGAGCACGATCGCCCCCGCGATCGCCGCCAGGCCGATCGCGATGGAGATGAGCGAGTCGCGATCGCGCGGAATCGGTCCCTGGGAGGCGGAGGCGCCCAAACCGGGGCGGATGGGCACGCCGCAGGAACGGCACACCTGGGCCCAGGCGGGATTGGCGCGGCCGCAGTTGTAGCAGTCGACGGTCTCGCCGGTCATGTCGGGCGGCAGCCTAGCACGCGGCTCCCCCCGCTCGGCACGCTTCCTGCATCTTGCCCGCCCAGCAAGCAAACGTGAATGGAGGCAACTCCGTGGGCAAGATTCTCATCGGCGTCGTCATCGGGATCATCCTGATGATCTGGCTGCTCGCGTCCTGCGTCGGCGCGATCTTCTAGCGCCCGATGGCGCGGCTGCCCCCGATTGTGGAGAGGCTGGGGACAGCCGTCGGACGAACCGCAAAAGTCGTGGACAAAGGGGCTTGGCGAGCCCATCGGCTGGGCCTAGCCTGTGTTCAGGCCGGGCGCCGGAGGTGCGACTCGACCAGTCACCGGAGGCGACACCGGACGCAGCACTCGACGCGACACTCGACTTCCCACCCGACCCGTCGTCGGTAACGGCGCGGACGCGGGAGGCGGCACGGGACCGCGCGCGGGACTGTTCACCGGACCACTCCACCGGAGCTGGCGCGGGGGTTCCTCCGATCCCCGGCCTGTTGCTGTTCGCGCGCTCGTCAGCCGGATGGCCCGTTCAAACGGCGCCGACCGCGCGTTCGGCCAATAGGAGGCAGCCGCCACGACCCTCGGGACAGAAGGTTCAACGGCTGCCTCTCTTGGTGTTCGCCGATCGTCACCTCAAACGTCGTAGCCGGGCGCTTCCACGCCGGGAGCTTCGTAGCCGGGTGGCTGCTCGCCGGGATACTCGTGAGGTGGCTCGTCAGGTGCCGGCGGCGGCTCGTTTGGCGGGATCTCGATCTCCGGCTCCTCGCGGCCCGGGTCGCGATCGGGTGGCTCCTGGGGGATGGTCACGTGCACGCCTCCTCGTCTGGCTGTCGGGGCGAGCCGACGACCACCCGCTCCCCCTGGGCAGCCCGCCGGCTCGCCGCTCCCCCGGTGAGCGGAGGGTCGCAACGCCGAAAGCGCTCCGGCCCTCCGCACGCCCGTCGGTGCATGCAGTCGGCGTGCCCGCCGCGGGACCGCAGGCACGAACGTGAAGAATTCCCAACCCGTACCTCACCATCCGGGCCTGATGCGCCTAGACTTGGCGGACCCACATGCCCGAGCTGAAGCGCGTCACCGTCGTCAACGACAGCCCCGAGTTCCTGCAGCTCATGCAGGACCTTTTGCAGGACGCCAGCTACCCGGCCACGCTCATCGACGGAGACCGGGACAACGCCTTCGATCTGATCAAAGCGTCGCAGCCGGAGATCCTCATCGTCGACCTGCGCCTGGGCTCAGACGAGCTCCGCGGGCTGGACATCCTCAAGCGCGTGCGCGATGACGACGACCTGCGGCGCGTGCCGACGGTCATCTGCACCGCGGACGCCTGGGGCATGGACCGCGCCCGGGAAGAAGTGGCGGCGATCGAGAACGTAGCGGTCCTCACGAAGCCGTTCGCGATCGCGGATCTCCATCGCGTCCTTCGGGAGCTGGGTGCCGCCGCGGCCGAGTAGCGCCGGGCGGCAATGGTGCCGGAGGTGGGGGTCGAACCCACACGAGCTTGCGCTCATCGGTGTTTGAGACCGACGCGTCTGCCGATTCCGCCACTCCGGCACAGGGCGAGGGACGGCCGCGCCGCAGCGCAGGCGCGCCGGGTGTGATTATAGGAACCAGATGCCGACCGACGATCCGAGCCGCCAGGGCAACCGCACGCCACCGCTCCCCGATGAGCCGACCGTGGTCGCGCGGGCGATGGACGGCGACCGGGGGGCGTTCACCCAGCTCATGGAGCATTACCAGCCCGCCTGCTACGGCCTTGCCTGGCGCCTCCTTGGCGACGCCGAGCTCGCCGCCGATGCCACCCAGGACGCCTTCCTGCACGCGTACGATGCGATCGGGCGCTTCCGGGGCGGCATCTTCCGCTCCTGGATGCTGCGCATCACCGCCAACGCGAGCTACGACCTCATGCGCCGTGCGCAGCGTCGTCCGACGACTGTCCTGCCCGACCCCGATGAGGGCCAGGCCGAGCTGCCGGACAGCAATGCCCCCAACCCGGTCGCCGAGTCGATCCGAGCCGAGCTGTACCGCCACCTCGAGGCGGCGCTGCAGCGCCTGCCCGACGACCAGCGCATGGCCGTCGTGCTGTGCGACGTGTACGGCATGGACTACAACGAGGTGGCCGCGGCGACGGAGTCGGCGCTCGGCACGGTGAAGTCCCGCATTCACCGCGGCCGGCTGCGCCTGCGTGAGCTGCTCGCCGACCACCGGGAACTGTTCGAGCGCTGAGGCCGTCTGGACCGATGACGATGCTGCACCCAGTTCATCCCGACGACGAGCGCCTGGCGGCGCTGGCCGGCGACGATCCCGAGGCGACCGGAGACGGCCGCCTCGCGGAGCACGTGGCCGGCTGCACCCGCTGCACCGGCGTTGTCGACGACCTGCGATCCCTCCGCGCCGGCCTGGCCGAGCTGCCGGACCTGCGCCCGAGCCGGCCGATCCAGCTCCTCCCGCCCGTCCCCGCCGTTTCGTCCGCTGACGGCGGCGCCTTCGGCTGGCTGCGCCGCGTCGCGGCGCCGGCGATGGTCGCGGGCGCGGGGCTGGCGCTCATCGGCGCGGTCGGGTTCGGCGGCACGCTGCTCGGCGGAATGGCATCCGGCGCCGGGGCGGCACCGGATGCGCTGAATGGCCGAGGCGATGCCGAGGGATTCGAGTCGACCAGCCAGGCTCCCGCGACGGCCGAGGATCCCTCCGCGCCCGCCGCACCGACCGACGAAGGGCAGCGCGACGGTGGCGAGGAGAGCGCGCTCGTCGCGATCGACCTGAACTCACCGGGCAGCTGGGCCGGCATCATGCTGGGCGGCGTCGCGCTGCTGATTGCCGGCCTGGTCCTCCGGTTCACGATCCAGCCCCGAGCCGGCTAGCCGCGGTTCCGGCTCGGGGGCACCGATCTATCGGTCGATTCGCACCGGATTGTCAGCCCCGGCGTCGTGTGGCCGATCTATCGGCACAAGGGGAGCCTGAGGTGCACCCCGAGGCGCCCTTCGTGCTGCGGCCGTACCGATAGATCGGACAGGCGGAGCCCAACCCGGCCTTCGGGTGCGAACTGTCCGATCTATCGGTAGATCAGCGCGGGCGGGGCCGGGCGGGAACGCGCTCTTGGTCAGGTCAGCCGGCCGACCACGATCGCGGTGACGAGGAGCGCGAGGAAGAAGGCGCCGGCGATGAGCGCCGCCCAGCCCGAGTCGCGGAATGACGCCTCGCGGACCTCGATCCGTGGCGGACGTCGCGTGACGGGGATCTGCACCTCGCCGGGGCCACGGCGCGTGCGGGGCGCGGAGCGCACCTCGTCGGCGGTCGTGCGCCACGAGGCCCAGGTGCGCGTGGTCGTGGGTTGAGCGGGTCGGATCGGCCGTCGCGTGCCGGCCCAGTGGCCGCTCGTCGGTGTCCCTGCGGAGGGATGCGACCGGTCGTAGTCCGCCCGCCGCACCTCCGAGCTGAGGAGCCGGTACGCCTCGTTGATGCGGCGCATCGGCTCCAGGCCGGCGTCGCCCGGATGGAGGTCCGGGTGGTGGCGCTTCGCCAGGCGGCGGTGGGCGTGGGCGATCTGGAGGGGCGTCGCGTCGCGCGGGACGCCAAGCACCGCGTAGGGATCGAAGACCGGGCGATCGGCCATGGCGGAGAGTCTAGACTCAGCGGTGCGCCATGGGTGACCGACGACCGATCCTGATGCTCATCGACGGGCCGAGCCTCGTCTACCGCGGCTACTTCGCCCTGCCACCCCTGACGACGTCGGACGGCATGCTCACGAACGCGGC
Source organism: Candidatus Limnocylindria bacterium (assembly GCA_036556985.1). Classification (GTDB taxonomy): domain Bacteria; phylum Chloroflexota; class Limnocylindria; order QHBO01; family QHBO01; genus JAPSGM01. The sequence continues at coordinate 6,568 of DATBIK010000111.1, forward strand.
GTTCGGGTTCCTGCAGATCGTGCTCCGCGGCATGCAGGACCTGAAGCCGGACTACGCGATCGTCAGCTTCGACCTCGGCAAGCCGCAGTTCCGCTTCGACGCCTACCCGGACTACAAGGCCGGCCGACCGTCGATGCCGGACGACCTCCGCTCCCAGTTCCCGATCGTGCGCGAGATCTGCACGATGATGGGCATCCCGATCCGCGAGCTGGAGGGATACGAGGCCGATGACGTCATCGGGTCACTCGTCCAGGAGGCGAAGGCGGCGGGCGTCGAGACGTACATCGTCTCCGGCGACCTCGACGGGCTGCAGCTCGTCAACGACCACGTGAAGCTGCTCACCACCCGGATGGGCGTGGCCTCGACCGTCATTTACGACGAGGACCGGGTCATGGAGCGCTACGGCCTGCGCCCGGACCAGATGCTCGACTACAAGGCGCTCAAGGGCGATACCTCCGACAACATCCCCGGTGTGCCCGGGGTGGGGGAGAAGACGGCGATCAGCCTCCTCCAGGAGTTCGGGTCGCTCGACGGCGTCTACGAACGGCTCGACGAGGTGAAGGGCAAGCTCCGCGAGCGCCTCGCCGAGCACCGCGAATCGGCCTTCATGTCGCGCGAGGTGGGGCGGATCGTCACGGACCTGCCGGTGGCGCTCGAGCTGGAGGAGGCGCGCACCGGCCGCTACGACCGGCGCGCGGTGGCGCAGCGCTTCCGAGAGCTCGAATTCCGCTCGCTCATCGACCGCCTCCCGCCATCGAGCATCGCGCCGACCGGCTACGGGCCGGCCGAGCAGGAGACCGGCAGCGGGCTCCAGCTCTCCCTCGATCTTCTCGGTGCTGCGGCGCCCCCGGCGGGTGCCGCAGCGGACGGAACGGAGGTGCGCGCCCAGCCATCGGCGCTGACCGACCCGGGTGGGGCGATCGAGAACGTCGACCCGCGCGTGGTCCGGACCGATGCCGACCGCGACGAGCTCGTCGCGTGGCTCGGCGCCCACGGCGATGCGGTGGGCGTGGGGTGGGCGGCGGGCGCGGGGCGCCCGCTCGAGCGGCCGCTGGTCGGAATCGGCTTCGCGGGCGCGGACGGGGCGACCTGGTACCTGCCCTGGAGCGACGACCGGCCTGTGCCCGCCTGGTTCGCCGACGAGAAGGCGCCGAAGACCGGCCACGACCTGAAGCAGCTCGCGGTCATGCTCGCGATGCGGGGTGCCGGCCTCGCGGGGCCGTGCGTCGACACGCTCGTGGCGAGCTGGATGGTGAACCCCTCGCTGCGGGCCCAGACCCTGGACGACCTCGCCGCGAACCGTTACGGCGCGACGCTGCCGGATCGGCCCGCGAGCCCGGAGACCGGGGCCGAGGAGCAGGCCACCGCGCGACGCGCCGCCGCGGAGGCGCTCACCAGCCTCCTCGTGCGTCCCCAGCTCGAGACCGAGCTCGTCGAGGCGGGACTTGACGCGCTGTTCCGCGAGGTCGAGATGCCGCTCGTACCCGTCCTCGTGCGGATGGAGCTGGCAGGCGTGGCGATCGATCGCGAGAAGCTGGAGCGGATGGCGATCGAGTTCGGCCAGCAGCTCGCCGACCTCGAGTCGCGGATCTTCGGCCTGGTCGGCCACGACTTCAACCTCGGCTCGCCGAAGCAGCTCGAGCAGGTGCTCTTCCACGAGCTCCAGCTGCCCGCCACCAAGCGGACGCGCACCGGATTTTCGACCGATGCATCGGTGCTGGAGGAGCTTCGCGACAAGCACGAGGCGGTGAGCCTGATCCTGGAGCACCGCCAGATCTCGAAGCTGAAGGGAACGTACGTCGATGCCCTGCCGGGACTGGTGGGCGCCGACGGCCGGCTGCACACGACCTACCAGCAGGCGGTGGCCGCCACCGGCCGACTGTCGAGCATGGACCCGAACCTCCAGAACATCCCGATCCGGTCCGCGCTGGGTCGTCGGATCCGGGGCGCCTTCGTGGCACCGCCGGGAAAGCTGCTGCTCGGGGCCGACTATTCGCAGCAGGAGCTGCGGATCCTGGCCCACGTCTCCGGCGACGCGGGGCTGAAGGCGGACTTCGCGGCGCACTCGGACGTTCACCTCGCCGCCGCGGCCCGGGTCCTCGGCCTGGCACCGGAGCAGGTCGGCCCGCGCGAGCGGAGCGTGGCGAAGATGATCAACTACGGGATCGCCTATGGGCTCTCGGACTTCGGGCTGGCGGACAGGCTGAAGATCCCGCGCGAGGACGCACAGCGCTTCATCGCCGACTACTTCGCGGCCTACCCGGGCATCCGCCGCTACACGACCGAGATCCGGATCCTCGCCCGTGACCAGGGCTTCGTCTCGACGCTGCTCGGCCGCCGCCGCTACCTGCCGGAGCTCACCGCCCGCAACCAGGCCCTCCGCTCGGCAGGGGAGCGGATGGCCATCAACATGCCGATCCAGGGCACTGCCGCCGACGGGATGAAGATCGCCATGGTCCGCCTCGACACCGCCATGCGCGAGCGCGGCATGACGTCCCGCATGCTCCTCCAGGTCCACGACGAGCTCGTCTTCGAGACCGACGAGGAGGAGCTGCCCGCGCTCGCCGAGCTGGCGCGTGAGGTGATGGAAGGGGCGCTCCCGCTCGACCCAGCGCTCGAGGTCGAGCTCAAGGTCGGCACCGACTGGGAGGGCATGGACCGATACCTCCGCGACGACACCGGCGCGTGGCGGCGCATGCCGAAGACGGCCGTTGAAGTGGCGCAGGAGGCTGCCGACGAGGCGATCGCCGAGCCGCTCGGCGCCTAGCCCTGCCGCAGCCGGCCGAGGCCGGGGACGAAGCGGCCGGTCCGCGCGGCGTAGGATGCGTATTCCGCCCCGTGGACGCGTGCGAGGTGCGGTTCCTCGACGAGCCTGACCTGGACCTGCGCGGAAGCGAACGACGCGGCCAGGAAGGCAAGACCGACCAGGTTTGGCACGAGGAGGAAGAATCCGAGCTCGGCAACGAGCGTCGCGGCCAGGACCGGGTTGCGGACGAGGCGGAAAGGGCCGTTCGTCACGAGCGGCAGGCGCTCGGCGGGAGAAACGTCCGGGCGCCACGCGGCGCCCATGGCCCGCTGGGCAACCAGCGCGCCTGCCGTCCCGAGGACCACGAGCGCGATGCCGGCGGTCCGGATGCGCTGGTCCCCGAGCGGCGCGAGGGGTCGCAGCCCGAGGAGCTCCGCGACCGGCGCTCCGAACGCGAGCAGGAGCGCTGCCGAGCCGAGCAGCTTGGCCCACCACGCAGCTGAGGCTCGGGCCGATGGTGTGGGCAGCGGGATGTGGCCGGTCGCGCGCCGTAAGCGGACGACCGGCACCGCGCTCACCACGAACAGCCACGCGACGAGGAGGATGAGCGTTAGCACGGCCACGCGCCAGAGCGTACGCGGCTTCCCCGCGACACCGCCAGCCATTCGTGAGGCGCATATCGACCGCGGCGCCGCGCACGGCCGTTACGGGGCATCGCGTGGCGCATGGATGGCAGCGGGATGCGGCCGCGACGGCCGATCCGGCACACTAGCGCGACATGCCGGAGCTTCCCGAGGTCGAGACGGTCGCGCGCGACCTGCAGCGCTGGGTGGCCGGTGCCCGCATCGCCGATGCCGAGGTGCGCTGGGAGCGGACGATCGCGAACCCGCAGCCCCCCGACGCGTTCGTCGCCGAGGTTCGGGGGGCCGAGATCGCGAGGGTCGGACGACGCGCGAAGAGCGTCCTCATCCACCTCGCCGACGGCCGGGTGATGACCGTGGCGCTGCGGATGACCGGCGCGCTCATCGTGGCGGCGCCCGGCACGCCGGACGACCCCTACGTGCGCGTCGTCTTCCGCCTCGCCGACGGTCGCGAACTCCGCTACCGCGACGTGCGGAAGTTCGGCCGGATCGGCCTGTGGGAGGGCGGCGGCCTCCGCGCGAAGGGCCGGGTCAAGCGGGCCAGGCGCGGCCGGCGTGCGGCCGAGGCGCGGGCACCGTACCGTGTGGGCGACGTGTTCGGGCGCCACGGGCCCGAGCCACTGGCCCGGTCGTTCTCCTCGGCACGCTTCGCCGAGCGGCTGCGCGGACGGTCCGCGCGGCTGAAGACGCTGCTGCTCGACCAGTCCTTCGTGGCGGGGGTCGGCAACATCTACGCCGACGAGGCGCTGTGGCGGGCCCGACTCCACCCGCTCCGTGCGGCGGACACGCTCACCACGGACGAGGTGCGGCGGCTGCATCGGGCGATGCGCGGCGTCCTCCGCCAGGGGATCGCCAACCGCGGCTCCAGCTTCAGCGACTACGTCGGGGCCGATGGGGAGCCCGGGGCGAACGCGGAGCGGCTGTATGTCTACCGGCGATCGGGTGAACCCTGCCTCCGCTGCGGTCGCGCGATCGAGCGGATCGTGGTGGGTCAGCGGAGCACCCACTTCTGTTCGCGCTGCCAGCGGCTTCCCGAACCGGCGGGGGCGGACCGATGAAGGTCATCGGGCTGACCGGCAACATCGGCTGCGGCAAGTCGACGGTCGCCGGATGGCTGCGCGAGCTCGGCGTGGCGGTGATCGACCTCGACGCGGTGGCGCGCGAGATCCGCAACAACGACGCGGAGGCGCGGCGGCGGATCGAGGGGCGCTTCGGGACGATCGAGGCCGGGCGGCTGGCGGGGATCGTGTTCACCGACCCGGCGGCGCTCCGCGACCTCGAGGCCATCCTGCACCCGCTCGTCCGGAACGAGACGCGCGCTCGGCTTGCCGAGCTCGAGGCCGCGGGCGTGGAGGCCGCCGCGATCGAGGCGATCAAGCTCCTCGAGTCGCCGCTCCACGACCGCTGCGACGCGACCTGGGTCGTGCGCTGCGACGAGCCCGATGCGCTGGCGCGGCTCGCCCGCAGCCGTGGCCTCGACGAGGGGGCCGCGCGCCAACGGCTCGCGAACCAGTCGCCGCAGGACGAGAAGGTCGCCGCCGCCGACGTGGTGATCGACGGATCCGCGCCGATGGAGGAGACGCGGCGCCAGGTCGAGGCCGCCTACCGGGAGCTGATCGAGGGCTGACACGTGATGACGCCCCCCTGCGGCCGGCGTCATCGGTCCCCAGGTCCAACCCGTGGGTAGATCAGCGCGTGGCGCTGTCCGCCTCGAATTCCGGAGGCAGCGGCACCGGGAAGTCGTACTCGTCGATGAGCCGGTCGATCGTGGAGCCCTCCGTGTCGGCGGTCCGGTCGTCGACGTCCGGCCGCAGCACGAACGTGAACTGGCCGCCGGCCGCGGTAAGCTCGGTGATCTTCTCGGCCGTGGCGAGATCGGTGCGCAGGATGTAGAGGCCGCCGTTGCGGGCGAGGATCGTCAGCGACTGGAGCGTCACCTTCGTCGACGGGCCGGGCAGGTACTGCGCGGTCGTCTCCTCGGCCTCCTCCGGCGTCTGCCCGACCTCCGGGTTGATCGCCATCGTGACGATGAGATCGACGAGCTGCCCCGGCACGAGCGTTCCGGCCACCGCGCGCTCGTCGGGGACGGAGACGCTCACTGCCCGCAGGTCGGGACCATTGGGGTCGAACTCCTGCCCCGGCTCGAGGATCGAGAACGCCTGGCCCTCATTGCTCGAGGCGAGCATGTTCTGGGTGAGCATCTGGCCGGTGAGGATGGTCACACCGGAGACGCGGCCGAGGACCTCGTCGATGCGGGTGAAGGCGGTCTCGTTCGTCGGGTCCGCCGCCACGGTCCGCATGCCGAGGTCGCCCTCCTCGATCGGCTTGCGGCCGGGGATGTCGCGGACAGCCACGACGACCTCGCGGAGGACGGCGTCGTCCCGCGCGTTGAGGCCGCTGTACTGGAAGGCGGCAAAGACGAGCCCGCCGACGATGACCGCGATGATCAGTCCGACGGCGATGTAGAGCTTGGATCGCTTGCTGTTCTTGTCCGAATACTCGAGTTCCACGGGGGTTCTCCTGCGGGGTTACCGGGCGCTCACCATGGCTGGAGGCGGGCGCGCTGCGCCCGCCGGAGGGCGGCGTCGTTCGGATCGGCGTACACGCCGCTCACGGCGCGGCCGGAGATCGAGTTCGCGTCGACGTCAGTGACCTCGAAAACCGCGAAGCCGATGATGTCCACGTAGCTGCCGTTGCTCGAGGTCGTGGCCACCGTGAAGGTGATCGGCTGGAGGTGGACCACCGGCTGCCCGTCGCCATTCGTGCCGTGGCCGCGAACGTTGAAGCGGTAGCACCCGGGCGCCAGGCCGACGCTGTTGATCGTGAGGTTCGAGACCGCGCCGCTGCCGCTCGACGTGGGCGTGACCGATGTCGCGCTGAGGGTGAGCTGGCCGGCGCCGATGGTGGCGGGGGAGAGCGAGCAGTCGGTGAACGAGCCGGCATCCACGCCGAGTGTCACCGCGCTGCCGCCGGTACCCCATCGCTGGCTGCTCGAGCTGCTCGTGGAGACGTAGATCGGGATCGTGGCGCTTCCGCCCATGGTCGCGATCGACGCGTTGGTGGTCGAGTTCGCGAAGCTGAAATCCCGCGTGGCACCGCCGACCTTGATCGGCACCGGCGCACGGCGCGTCTGGAAGTACGGGTTTCCCGAGTGGCCCTCGAGCCAGGCGGTATAGATTCCGGCCGGCACCGCGTTCGTGCGGATCCCCGAGGTCGATACCGTCGTCCCGTTCTTGGCAGGGATGAACACGTTCGTCGACCAGGTGGGCTCATTCATATCCCCCGCGGCGGGGGGCGATACCGGCGGGTTCGGGACGATGTCCCACTCCGGGTGCCCGATGGCCGCCGCATCGGCGTCCCCGTGGAGGTGGAGCGTGACGGTGCTGTTGAAGGCGTCGTTGCGGGTGACGGTGAAGTTCGGCCCGTTCACCGGGCTCGTGGTGGTGGCAGAAACGGTGAACGCGGCGGGCGGCGTGATCGCGAAGTCCGGGATCTGCATGACCGTGCCGTTGTAGACGGCGAGCAGGACCCGATCGCCGGCGGTGTAGACCTGTTCGAAGTTACCCACCACCATCGCCGTGTCGTTGCCGTTCATGATCGCCACCTGGTCGTTCGGGTCGGCGGGCTGGGTGATCGGTGGGAATGCCGGCCCGGTGTAGCCGGTCAGGATGTAGTCGCCCTGCATGTTCTTCAGGGTGTTGGCGTTCGTGCCGGCCGTGACCCCGTTGTAGTACACGCGTGACGTCGCGGCCTGGAAGTTCCGAACGTCGAGCGCCACGAACCCCCGGAACGAGCTGTCGTTCGCGGCCTTCGCACCCGGGCCATAGAGGTCGAAGACGGGACCAGGCTCGAGCTCGCTCGCCGGCGTCCGCCCGCCGTAGCCGAGCACGTTGAGAGCGTCGACCGCCCCGTTGCCGCTCGTCGCGGCAGTGGCGGCGAAATCCACGAACCCGCCGCCCGGTCCCGGCGCGCCCTCGTATCGGCGGGCGACGATGGGCAGCGCGGGTCCGCCCTGGAGCGCGCACCTGGCTCGGCCCAGCGTGTCCAGCTCTCGAACGCCGACGACCTGGGCGAGCGTGGTCGGCACGGACGAGGTGATCGCGACGCGCACCGTCGTACCGGAGACGAGCACGCCGCTGAGCAGATGCGCCGGGTCGCCGGCATGGCCGTCCTCGTAGACGCGGGCGTGATCGGCCGCGATGTCCCCTGGCACACCCACCGGCGAGCCCTCGAGGTTGATGCGCCCGACGGCGCGCGCCTGGGTCGCCGCCGCGCCGTCCGAGGCGCCGGCGATGAGCGCCCGGCAGGCGGCGAGCGCCGCCGCGTCGGCCGCGGTCTGCAGGTGCCGCTGCTGGGCGTTCTGGCGCCCGAGGTCGACCGCCAGCCCGGCGAAGGCGAGCAGCACGACGAGGACGATTGCGAAGATCACAAGCACCTGCCCGCGGGACGCGGGACGCTGGCCGAGCATCAGTTCACCACCATGGTGGCCGTCACACGCTGGACGAACCGACCGTTGCCATCCGACCCGATGAGCGGGCCGATGAAGGGCACGATGACGTCGGATCGGTACGTGAGCGTCACGCGCATGAGGCAGGCCTCGCGGGTGTCGGTCGCGCAGACAGTGTCCGGATCGGTCGTGTCCGGGCAGTCGCCGTCGGGTGTCGTCACGTGATCGCAGTACGAGATCCTGATGTCGCCGTTCGTCTGCGTCTCACCCGTCGGTGTGGGGCACTCCCCGGCGGTGAGCGGCGCGCTGAAGTGCGGCGCGCTCGTCCTGAGCATGCCGAACGCCTGGGTCGCCGCCTGGACGACCGCACCGCAGCGCTTCGCGTCGTTCTTGAAGCGCGGGTTGGCGCCGATCGATCGGTCGTAGACGTACACCGTCCCGGCCCTGGTGCCCTCGCGAGCGGCGTTCTCGAGCGTGACGTTCGCGCCGAACAGGAGGCCGAACTGGACGATCCCGACGATGAGGAGCAGGAGGGGGAGAAGGACGAATGCGAACTCGACCATCGCCTGGCCACGCGCGTACCGATGCCGGGCGCGGCGCGGGGCCATGCCCGTTCGGCGGACCCGGGTCAGCAGGCGGAACGACATCGGTGCCGCGAGGGTATGGCTCGATGCCGGCCAGTCCTATAGGAGGCTCGGTAGGCGCGCATCGGTACGGATGGCCGTTCGCTATCATCGCCTTCCGCCCCGCCGTCACCACCGAGGCCGTCCGTCTCCCGATGCCCGATCTGAAGGTCAACGCCCCGTACGAACCCACCGGCGACCAGCCGCAGGCGATCGCGTCGCTGGTCGACGGCGTGCAGGACGGGCTGCGCCACCAGGTGCTGCTGGGCGCCACCGGCACCGGCAAGACGTTCACCGCGGCGAAGCTCATCGAGGCGGTCCAGAAGCCGACCCTGGTGATGGCGCACAACAAGACCCTCGCCGCGCAGCTCTACCAGGAGTTCAAGGAGTTCTTCCCGGACAACGCGGTCGAGTACTTCGTGAGCTACTACGACTACTTCCAGCCGGAGGCCTACCTGCCGCGGTCGGACACGTACATCGAGAAGGACTCGTCCCGGAACGACGAGATCGACCGGCTGCGGCACAACGCCACGCGGGCACTCTTCGAGCGGCGAGATGTGATCATCGTCGCGTCCGTGTCGTGCATCTATGGCATCGGTGCACCGATCGACTACGGCTCGACCGTCCTCAACTTGAAGGTGGGGGGCCGTTATCGCCGCGACGGCGTCCTGCGCCACCTCGTCGACCTCCAGTACCAGCGCAACGACGCCCAGCTCTCCCGCTCGCGCTTCCGGGTGCGCGGCGACGTGCTCGAGTTCGCGCCGGTGAGCGGTGACTACATCGTGCGGGTCGACTTCTTCGGCGACGAGATCGAGCGCATCGTCGAGATCGACGAGCTGACCGGCGAGGTGCTCGCCGAGCGCCGCGAGGTGAACGTCTACCCGGCAACGCATTACGTCACGCCGCGCGACAAGATGCTGGTGGCCATCGAGGCCATCGATGCCGAGATGGAGGAGCGCGTCGGCTGGCTCGCCGACCAGGGGCGGGAGCTCGAGGCGGCGCGGCTCCGGCAGCGCACCCAGTTCGACCTCGAGATGATGCGCGAGGTGGGCTTCTGCTCCGGGATCGAGAACTACTCCCGCCACCTCGCCGGCCGCGAGGCCGGCTCCCGGCCGTGGACTCTCATCGACTACTTTCCGACCGACTACCTGCTCGTGGTGGACGAGTCGCACATCACCATTCCGCAGGTCCACGGGATGTACAAGAACGACCGGACCCGCAAAGAGATCCTCGTCGACTTCGGCTTCCGGCTGCCATCGGCCCTCGACAACCGCCCGCTGACGTTCGAGGAGTTCGAGGACCACATGAACCAGGTGGTCTACATGTCGGCGACGCCGGGTCCCTACGAGACCGAGCGGGCGCAGCGGGTGGCGGAGCAGTTCATCCGGCCCACCGGCGTCGTGGACCCGGTCATCCACGTCCGCCCCACGGCGGGCCAGATCGACGACCTGCTGGCTGAGATTCGCGAGACGGTGGCCCGCGGAGAACGGGTGCTTGTCACGACGCTCACGAAGAAGATGGCCGAGGACCTCGCCGACTACCTCGCGGAGCTGGGCATCAAGGTGCAGTGGCTCCACTCGGAGGTCGACACGCTCGAGCGGGTCGAGATCCTGCGCGACCTGCGCCTCGGCGTGTACGACGTGCTGGTCGGCATCAACCTGCTCCGCGAGGGGCTCGACCTGCCGGAGGTGACGCTCGTCGCCATCCTCGACGCCGACAAGGAGGGCTTCCTGCGCTCGGGCGGATCGCTCATCCAGGTCATCGGGCGGGCTGCGCGCAACGTGGGGGGTCGCGTGATCATGTACGCCGACCGCGTCACCGACTCGATGCAGGCGGCGATCGACGAGACCGACCGCCGGCGGGTGAAGCAGGTCGCCTACAACGAGGAGCACGGGATCGTGCCCGAGACGATCACGAAGGCGATCCGGGACATCCACGAAGGCCTGCGCCGCGTCGCCGAGGAGCGCGCCGAGCTCGAGGTCGCCGGCAAGGAGCCGGAGGAGCTGGCCGAGATGATGGGACGCCTCGAGGCGCAGATGAAGGAGGCCGCGCGCAACCTGGAGTTCGAGCGGGCCGCCGCCCTGCGGGACGAGATCCTCCAGCTCCGCCGGCTGCGCGAGGAGCTCGCCGCGGCGCCAGGCTCGATCCCGGCCGATGTCTACGCTGCCGCGGCCGATGCCTCCGACGAAGCGGCGCCGCGCCGGGAGCGGCGCGAGGTGTTCAGTGTCGCCGCGCGGCCGAACGTCATCCCCGCCGGCACGCGCCGCCGCCCGCCCCGCGCACGGAGGCCCTGACCATGGCCGGGACGATGCCGCACGCGATCTTCATCGAGACGAATGCCGATGGCGCGGGCGGCGTGGCCGCCTACGCGGCCGAGCTGCCCGGGTGCGCAACGTTCGCGGCCACCGACGAGGAGGCGGCGTCGGCGATGCCCGACCGGGTCCGCGCCTTCTCTGCCTGGCTGCGCGGGGCGGGGTTTGAGGCTCCCGGGGAGCTCGGCGAGAACTGGTACGAGGTGGAGCGGGCGGCCGCCACGCCCGCCGGCGGCCTCCTCGAACGGGCCGCCTTCAGCCTCGACGAGCTCTCGCCGAGCGACGCCGAGTTCGCGCGCTGGCTGGGCTGGCTCGAGCTCGCTCGCGAGGAGCTCGCCGCTGCGATCGACGGGGCGGGGGAGGGAACCGACCTTGCGCCGCTGGCGGCGATCGCCGCCCAAGACGAGCAGCTCGCCCGCTCGCTCGGTAACACGGTCGATGCCGCTGCAGGTGCCGACGACGATCCGGTCGATCGCCTGTATGTCGCGCGTGATCTCCTCACCGAGGCCCTCGCCGCGGCCGGTCCGACGTCCGAGGGCGTGCGACGCGCGGTGCGCCTCGCCATCGCCGACGACCTGCGCGCCGCGGAGCGGCTGCGCGAGGCCGGGGGCTGACGCTGGAGCTCGAGCTCGCAACGGCGGCGCCGAAGCGGGTCCGGCATGCCGGGGACTGGCCGCTGACCGCTCCGCGAAGGGCGGCGCCGGGGTCCGCGCTGCGCGACCTCCAGGACGCCATGCCGGCCTGCGCCGACGGGACGACGCCGGTCCTCTCCGGTGACGGGACGGAGCGCGCGATGCTCATCGGGCAGGCGCCGGGCTGGCGGGAGATCGAGACAGGTCTGCCGTTCGCTCACGATGCGGGCCGTCGCCTGTGCGGCTGGCTCGCGCTCGCCGGCATCGGCGTGGGCGATTTTCGCGAGCGCTGGTACGTGACCTCGGTCGGGAAGTGCTATCCCGGCCGCCGTCCGGGCGCCTCGGTCGACTCACCGCCCTCGCGCGCCGAGGTGGCTCGCTGGGCGCCGATCCTCGCCCGGGAGGTGGAGCTGCTGGCACCGCGTCTCGTCGTGCTCGTCGGAGGGCTCGCCCATCGGTTTGCCTTCGGCGAGGCCGCGCGGCTCGACGACCTCGTCGGCCGCCCGCTCGACTGGGAGCTGGCACCCGGCGCCGCGGTCCTCGCCCTGCCGCACCCGTCCGGCGCCTCGACCTGGCTGAACGACCCGGCGCGCACCGAGCTGTGGCGGCGGGGGATCGGCCTGCTCGCCGACGCGTGGCGCACGCTGGAGGGGGCGCCGTGAACCGCGGCCAGCGCATCAGTGCGGCGGCCGTCGCCCTGCTCGGCGGGTTCATCTTCTTCCTCCTGACCGTCGGCTCGCTCGGCGAACCGCAGCCGGACGTGGCGCGGATCGGCGTGTCCGAGGTCCTGGCCCATGCCTCGCCGGCGGACCACTACGGCGCGGAGGAGCTGTACGTCTCCGGCTGGTACGCGTCACTCGACGGAGACTGCGTTCCGGGGGCCGGCGGAGGATCGGGCGCGACCTGGCTCGAGCGCACCTGCCCGCTGCGGGTGCTGTGGCCCGAGCAGCCCGTCGAGACGGCTACCCAGGAGCAGCTCCTCGCGGGCGGGCTTCGCCTCACCGCGCCGACGGGCGCAGCCTTCCCATCCCGCGCGCGGCCAGAAGGCCCCAACCTGCAGCTCCAACAGCTCGTCTTCGTGGGCCACTTCGACGACCCGGCCGCCGCCGACTGCGCCCCGGCCCTGCGCGAGCGCTGCCGCAACACGTTCGTGGTTACTGACTACGACGGCCTGCTGCGCTGACCGCCGCTCGCCGGAGGCACGAGGAGCGTCCGATCGTGCCGCACGGAATAGAACGGGCGTTCGCATCGGTCTGCTAGAATCGCGGGCGATGCCCTCGGACAAGATCGTCGTGCGCGGTGCGCGCGAGCACAACCTGAAGAACCTCACCGTGGAGATGCCGCGCGACCGGCTCATCGTCATCACCGGCCTGTCCGGCAGCGGAAAGTCGAGCCTCGCCTTCGACACGATCTACGCGGAGGGGCAGCGCCGCTACGTCGAGAGCCTCAGCGCCTACGCGCGGCAGTTCCTGGGACAGATGGAGAAGCCGGACGTCGACCAGATCGACGGCCTCAGCCCGGCGATCTCGATCGACCAGAAGGGCGCGTCGCGCAACCCGCGGTCGACGGTCGGCACGGTCACCGAGATCTACGACTACCTGCGACTGCTGTTCGCGCGCATCGGCCGCATGCACTGCCCGATCTGCGGGCGGGAGATCACGCGCCAGACCGTGGAGCAGATCGTCGACCAGCTGTACGAGCTCCCGGACGGCACCCGGCTCATGCTGCTGGCGCCGCTCGTCCGCGACCGCAAGGGCGAGCACGAGAAGCTCCTCGCCGGCGCGAAGCAGGCCGGCTTCGTGCGGGTGCGGGTCGACGGCGAGCTGCGCGACCTTGACGAGGAGATCAGCCTCGACAAGAAGTTCAAGCACTCGATCGAGGTCGTCGTGGATCGGCTCGTCATTCGCCGCACTGATGACGATGGCACGCCGCGACCCGACGCCTCGCGGATGGCCGACTCGATCGAGACGGCCCTGCGCCTGTCGGACGGCCTGCTGCTCGTGAACCTGCCCGATGCGCCGAAGAGGGAGTCGGATCGGCTCTTCAGCGAGCGCTACGCCTGCCCGGAGCACGGCGGCTCGTTCGAGGAGCCGGCGCCGCGCAACTTCAGCTTCAACTCGCCACACGGCGCCTGCCCGGATTGCACCGGTCTCGGGTCGCGCCTCGAGATCGATCCGGACCTCGTGGTGCCGGACGAGTCGCGCACGCTGGCCGAAGGGGCGGTGCTTCCCTGGCGGCGGATGGTCGTCACCGAGTCGTGGAGCAGCAAGATCCTCGAGGCGGTGGCCGAGCGCTACGGGTTCTCGATGGACGTGCCCTTCGCCGAGCTCAGCCCAGAGGCGCGGCAGATCGTCCTGCGCGGCAACCGCGGGGAGCGGGTCGAGGTCCGCTATCGGGCCCGCAACGGGAACATCCATACCTTCCGCACCTCGTTCGAGGGCGCGGTGCCCAACCTCCAGCGCCGATACCGTGAGACGGGCTCGGAGATGATCAAGACCGAGATCGAGCGCTACATGACGACGAAGCCGTGCCCGACCTGCGACGGGATGCGCCTGAAGCCGGAGTCGCTGTCGGTCACCGTCGCGGGACAGAACATCATCGAGACCACGCGGCTGTCGGTGACCGATGCGCTGGCCTGGTACCGCGAGCTGCCGGATCGGCTCAGCGAGCGCGAGAACACGATCGCGCGCCAGGTGCTCAAGGAGATCCGCGGCCGGCTCGGCTTCCTCGTCGACGTGGGGCTCGACTACCTGACCCTCGACCGTGCGTCGGGGACGCTGTCCGGCGGGGAGGCGCAGCGCATCCGGCTGGCGACGCAGATCGGGTCGAGCCTGATGGGGGTGCTCTACATCCTCGACGAGCCATCGATCGGGCTGCACCAGCGCGACAACGCTCGGCTCATCGCCACGCTCGAGCGGCTGCGAGACCTGGGCAACACGCTCGTCGTGGTCGAGCACGACGAGGAGACGATCCGCTCGGCGGACTGGGTCATCGACATCGGACCCGGTGCCGGGGAGCACGGGGGAGAGCTCATCCACTCCGGCCCGCTCGACGCGCTGCTGCGGAACGAGGCCTCGATCACGGCGGGGTACCTGCGCGGGGATCGGTCCGTGCCCGTCCCGCGGCGGCGACGCAAGGGGAGCGGCCGCTTCCTGACGGTCCGCGGCGCGGCCGAGAACAACCTGCGCGGCGTCGACGTCGCGTTCCCGCTCGGCCGCTTCGTGGCGGTGACCGGGGTGAGCGGGTCGGGCAAGTCGAGCCTGGTGACCCAGATCCTGTATCCGGCCCTCGCGGCGCGGATCTGGGGCGCGCGCGATCGCCCCGGAAGGCATCGGTCCATCGAGGGGATTGAAGAGGTCGACAAGGTCATCGAGATCGACCAGTCGCCGATCGGCCGCACGCCGCGCTCGAACCCCGCGACCTACACCGGCCTGTGGGCTCCCCTCCGCGAGCTGCTCGCCGCCGTCCCCGAGGCGCGGCTGCGCGGCTACAAGCCGGGCCGGTTCAGCTTCAACTTCAAGGGCGGTCGCTGCGAGGCGTGCGAGGGGGCGGGCATCGTCCAGATCGAGATGCACTTCCTGCCCGACGTGTACGTGGCCTGCGAGGTCTGCAAGGGGAAGCGCTACAACCGCGAGACGCTCGAGATCCACTACAAGGGCCGCAACGTGGCGGAGATCCTGGAGATGACGGTCGACGAGGCGCTCGAGTTCTTCCGGGCAGTGCCGACGATCGCGAACAAGCTCCAGACCCTCCAGGACGTGGGGATGGGCTACATCCACCTCGGCCAGCCGGCGACGACGCTGTCCGGCGGCGAGGCGCAGCGCGTGAAGCTGGCCACCGAGCTCAGCAAGCGGGCGACGGGGCGGACCTTCTACATCCTCGACGAGCCGACCACCGGCCTCCACTTCGACGACGTGGCGCGGCTGCTCGCCGTCCTCGGCCGGCTGGCCGACACCGGCAACACCGTCGTCGTCATCGAGCACAACCTCGACGTCATCAAGAGCGCCGACTGGGTCATCGACCTCGGGCCGGAGGGCGGGGACCATGGCGGCGATCTCGTGGCGGCCGGCACTCCCGAGCAGGTCGCCCGCGTCCACGCCTCGCACACGGGCCGATACCTGCGGCAGGCGCTCGATGCCGCGAAGGCGGTGACGCCCGCCACCGCACGCCGGCAGCGGGAGCCGGCCGTCGCCGCGAGCTGAGGCCGTGCGGGGCCGCGCTATGATCCGCCCGTCGCCTGCATCGGTACGGAGGGTCCCATGGCCAGCGGTGCACTCGTCGTCCTCGGCATCATCCTCGTGGTCCTCGGGCTGCTCGCGGCGAGCAACATCGTGCTCGTCGTCATCGGCCTGCTGGCGATCCTGGCGGGGGGCGTGCTGCAGGTGGCGATGACGAGACGGGCCTGAGGTGGGGGAGCCGACACGGGCCGAGGCGCTCGCGCTTCTCCACGAGTGGAACGAGAGCCCGTCGCTGCGCAAGCACGGGATCCTCGTCGAGGCTGGGGTGCGCGGCTACGCGCGCGACGACGGGCTGGATGCCGCCACCATCGAGCGCTGGGGGATCGCCGGGCTGCTCCACGACCTCGACTACGAGCGCCATCCCGACCCGAATACCCACGGTGCCATCGGGGCCGATGAGCTGGCGCGGCGCGGCTATGCGGAAGAGGTCGTCCACGCCGTGCGCGCGCACAACGACGCGCTCGGCATCCCGCGCGCGAGCCGCCTGGACCACCTCGTCTACGCCTGCGACGAGCTCGCCGGCTTCCTCGTGGCGGTGGCGCTCATGCGGCCGTCGAAGCGCCTGGCCGACGTCGAGCCGGTCCATGTCCGCAAGCGGATGAAGGACAAGGCATTCGCCCGCGCGGTGCCGCGCGAAATGCTCCTGGCGGGTGCCGACGAGGTGGGCCTCGATTTCGACGCGCACGTCGCGAACCTCGTCCGGCATCTCTCCGTGGTGGCGGCGGAGGTCGGCCTCTAGCCGAGCCCCATTTCGGCCAGGAAGCGCGACGGCCGCTTCGGGTCGAAGGCGAGGACGAGCGTCCGCGTCGCGCGGGTCAGGGCCACGTACGCGAGTCGGCGCTCCTCCTCGAGCGCCCGGACCGGGTCGCGCGCGTCGGCGAGCGCCCGCCGGTTCGGGAAGCGATCCGTCTCCATGCCGACGACGACGACCGTCTCCCACTCCCGGCCCTTTGCCGCGTGGACGGTGACGAGCTCCACCCGCGCCTCCGGCCGGCGGAGCGACTCGATCCGCGCCAGGGCGGCATCGTGGCCGGCGAGGAAGGCGGCCAGCTGCCGGTATGCCACCGCCCAGCCGAGCAGCGCGTCGAGCGCGGCGTGGTCGTCGTCCCCGAGCGACTCGTCCCCGTCGGCTCGGCGCCAGCCACGGGTGGCGCGCAGGGTGAGGAGCGCCTCGAACGGCGGCAGGTGCCCGGGCAGAGAGCGGGCCGCGGCCACGAGCGCACGGACCGGTTCGGCGGCGATCGGCGGCTCGATCGAGGCGGTATGCGGGACGTCGGCACGCACGAGCGCCACGACGAGCGGCACGAGCTCGCTCCGGGTGCGCGCCAGGAAGCAGAGCGAACGTTCGTCCGCGGCCTCGCGCGCGGCGAGCGCCGCCAGGCGATGCGCCCAGTCGACTGCCGAGGCATCGAAAGCGGCGACCGATGGCACTGCCGCCGCGCCGGGCGCGGCCCCGGCGTCGATCCGTTTCGGATAGCGCTCGGCGTTGTGCTCGATGAGCCGACGCGACACGGCGACGACCGCCGCCGGGCAGCGGTAGTTCGTGGCGAGCTGGACGCGGCGGGCGCCGGGATAGAGCGCTCCGAACCCGAGGATCCTGCGCACGTCGGCGAGGCGCCAGGCATAGATCGTCTGGTCGTCGTCGCCGACGACGAAGAGGTTGTCTTCCGGGGCGGCGAGGAGCCGCACGAGGCGGAGCTGGCCCGCGTCGACGTCCTGGAACTCGTCGACGCACAGGTGGCTGAAGCGCGCCTGCCAGCGGGCACGGAGACCGGGGTCGCGCTCGAGGAGCGCCCCGGCATCGGCGACAAGGTCGTCGAAGTCAAGCGCCGCGCGCATGCGCAGCATGGCCGCGTACTCGGCCACGAGGTCATGGCGCGGCGGCGGGCGCCCCTCGACCTTCCAGGCCGAGATGTCCGTGTCGAGCTGCGCCGGCTCCGGCAGGTCCACGTCGCCGTCGGACCCGGCGGATGCCGCGCGACGCCGGCGGAGGAGCGCGCGGAGGAGCGGCAGCCGGTCCGCGACGAGCGCCTGCGGCCCCCGGGCGTCGAGGACGACCTGCCGGGCCAGGGCGTGGAGCGTCCGCACCTCGATCCGGCCGGCGGCGGGGAACTGCAGCGCCAGGCGCGCCGCGATCCGGCCGGACAGCTCCTCCGCGGCGTCGCGGTTGAAGGTCGCCACCGCGATCCGCTCCGGCGCCACGCCCCGCTCGAGGAGGACGCCCAGCCGGGCGATGAGGGTCGTCGTCTTGCCGCTGCCCGCCGGCGCGATGACGAGCGCCGGGCCGTCCGGCAGCGTTGCCGCCGCCCGCTGCTCCGGGTCGAGCGAGCCGAGGAGCGTGCCGGTGACGTGCGGGACTCCCGCACGCGTCTCAACCTCGATGACCGCCATTCGCCAAGCATCGTGCCCGGCCCTTACCAACCGCTTTGTCGCCGCTTACCGCACCGATCGGTCCGCGCCGCTATCCTGTCGCCGCCGCCACCCGCAGCGTGACCTCGCATGACCTCCACTCCCCGATGACCTCCTACGACCCCCGCTCGGCCGCGCCCCCGGCCGGCACTCGCCGGCGCGTGCCGATCAAGGTCATCCTCCTCATCGGCCTCCTGCTCGTCCTCGCCATCAGCCTGGTGGGCGGGATCCTGCTGTGGGGGCGCGTCACCGCCTTCAACGCATCGGTCTCGACGGCATCGGCTGCGTCGTCGGCGCTGTGGGGACCGCTTGGCGGCGAGGAACGGGTGAACATCGCGCTCTTCGGCTACGGCGGCGACGAGCACAAGAGCGGGAACTACCTGGCCGACTCGATCCAGATCCTCAGCATCGACCCGGTCACCGACACGAGCATCGTGATCCCGATCCCGCGCGACTTCTGGGTCGAGGGCCTCTCCCAGATCCCCGACAACGGGAAGATCAACGAGGCGTTCGCCATCGGCTACGCTCGGGGCGGCATCGAGGAGGCGGCGCGGCTGACGACCGAGGTGCTGTCCGAGGTGAGCGGGCTCGAGATCGAGCACTGGATGGCGATCGACTTCGCCGGATTCCGCGAGGTCATCGACGCCGTCGGCGGGATCACGGTCAAGAACGCCCGCGCCTTCAAGTACACCTGGTCGGAGCGGCTGTGGCGCAACGGGCGCTATCCGGACGGCCGCTTCCGGCAGGGCGAGATCCACCTCGATGGCGAACAGGCGCTCGCCTTCGCCCGGGCGCGCTACACGAACAAACAGGAGGAGTCGAGCGACTTCGCCCGATCGGCGCGCCAGGCCAAGGTGCTCGGCGGGCTGCGCCAGAAGCTCGGCGCGGGCGGCCTGGGCTCCATCGGTCCGGGACTGGCCATGATGGACGCGCTGGAGGGGAAGATGAAGACCGACCTGTCGGCCGTCGACCTCTTCCTCCTGTCCAGTCACATCGACCCGGACCGCCGCGTTCGGCTCGGCGAGGGGGTGATCCTGGAAGCGACGACGAACACCAACGGCCAGTACATCCTTGTCGTCATCGGCCGCGACGATCCGACCGACTATCGCCCGCTCCACCGCTTCCTGGCGCGAGAGCTCGCGAAGCCGATCCGGAGGCCCGGCGCCTCGCCGTCCTAGAATCGGGGCATGCCCCCCGACGCGGCGCGCGAGGCGCACCTGCGCGCCATCCTCCGACACCTCCCCACCTCCCCCGGGGTCTACCTCATGAAGGGGGCCGATGGGCGGGTGCTGTACGTCGGCAAGGCCGATGCCCTCCGCCACCGGGTGCGCTCCTACTTCGGCAGCAAGGGCGCGCTCGACGCCCGCATCCTGCGCATGACCCAGGAGGTGGCCGATGTCGACTACATCGTCACCGACACGGTCAGCGAGGCCTACCTGCTCGAGGGCAACCTCATCAAGGAGCACCGGCCGCGCTTCAACATCCGGCTGCGCGACGACAAGAGCTACCCGTTCGTGAAGATCACGCTGGGGGAGGACTTCCCGCGCATCGTGCGGACGCGGAAGCTGGCGCGCGACGGGAGCCGCTACTTCGGGCCCTACGCATCGGCCTCCAGCGTGGACGACACGCTCAAGCTGCTGCGGAAGATCTTCCCGTTCCGCACCTGCAACCTGGACATCCCCGAGGGGAAGCGGGTGCTCGAGCGGCCGTGCCTGCTGTACTACATCAACCGCTGCCAGGGCCCCTGCATTCAGGCCGTGGACAAGGCGCCGTACCGGGCCACCATCGGGCGCATCGTCGACTTCCTGGACGGGAAGCAGGAGGGCATCGCCGACGAGCTGCGCGCCGAGATGGAGGCGCACTCCGACGCGCTCCGCTTCGAGCAGGCCGCCGCCGCGCGCGACAAGCTCCGCGCCGTGGAGCGCACGATCGAGCAGCAGAAGGTGGCGGCCTACAGCCGCGCCGAGCAGGACGTGGTCGGGATGGCGCGCGAGGAGGGAGAGGCCTGCCTGCAGCTGTTCGTCATCCGCAACGGGAAGATGATCGGCCGCGAGCACTTCATCGTCGAGAACGCCCGTGACGCGACCGACGGCGAGGTGCTCGGCTCGTTCCTCCAGCAGTACTACGCGGTGAGCGAGCGGCCGCCGCGCGAAGTGCTGCTGCCCGCCGTGCCCGCCGAGGCCGACGACCTGGCCGCCTTCCTCGCCGACCGTCGCGGGTCGCGGGTGGCGCTCCACGTCCCGGAGCGCGGGGAGAAGCGCCGGCTCGTGGGGCTCGCGGCGCAGAACGCGGTCGAGGCGCTCGCCAAGGAGCGAGCCGAGTGGCTGGCGGACGCCGGGAAGCGCGATGAGGCGCTCGACGGGCTGGCGGCGGCGCTCGGCCTCGCGCGCCCGCCGGAGCGGATCGAGTGCTTCGACATGAGCAACATCCAGGGCACGTCGGCGGTGGGGAGCATGGTGGTCTTCGTGAACGGGCGCCCCGAGCCGCGCGAGTACCGCCGGTTCCGGATCCGCTCCGGCGAGACGCCGGACGACTTCCGGATGATGGCCGAGGTGCTCCGCCGCCGCTTCTCACGCGCCGCGCGGCTGCGCGAGGAGACGGGCGCGCTGTCCCTCGCCGCGGTCGGGGCGGACGAGGTGCCGGAGACCATCGATGACGAGCCGGGTGAGGGCCGGCGGCGGCAGGACGGCTGGGCCATGCCCGACCTCGTCATCGTCGACGGCGGCAAGGGGCAGCTCTCCGCCGCGCTCGGGGCGATGACCGAGCTGGGCATGGCGGACGTGCCGCTGGCCGGCCTGGCGAAGCGCTTCGAGGAGCTC
>DATBIK010000112.1:0-5880 GCA_036556985.1 Candidatus Limnocylindria bacterium
GATGGCCCAGGCCCTGGGCGTCCGCCTCATCCCCTGCCAGATGAGCATGGACCTCATGGGCATCAAGCGCGAGGACCTCATCGACGGCCTCGAGGAGCCGGCGGGCGCCGCCACCGTGCTCCAGATGATCAGCGACGGCGCAACCCCGCTCTTCATCTGAGCGACGAAAGGAAGGAAGCCCGATGCAGGTGCTCGAGGTACCCGTCAACCGCACCATCGACGCGCGCGGCAGCTACTGCCCCGGGCCGCTGATGGAGCTCATCCGCGCCATCCGCGAGGGTGCGGTCGGCGACGTCATCGCCGTCTGGTCGACCGACGCGGGATCGCGGCTGGACATCCCCAAGTGGGTCGAGAAGGCCGGGCATCGCCTGGTCGGGATCGAGACCCGAGACGGCTACGACGAGATCGTGGTCGAGAAGCTGCGCTAGCACGCAAGGAGCGCGGACCGATGGAACGGATCGTGGTTCTCGGCGGGGGAGTGGGGGGCACCCTCGCCGCGAACCTGGTCGCCCGCAAGCTGAAGGGCGAGATCCGCCGGGGTGACGCCAGCGTCACCGTGGTGGACGAGGCGGGCGAGCACATATACCAGCCCGGCTACATGTACATCGCCATGGGCAACGAGCGGCCGGAGCGCCTGAAGCGCCCCGAGCGCTCGCTCCTCGACCGTGAGGTCGAGCTCGTCGTCGGCCGGGCGGAGGACATCGACGTCGCCGGCCGGCGGGTCGTGCTCGAGGGCGGGCGTGAGCTCGGCTACGAGCAGCTCGTCCTGGCCACCGGCTCGCGCATCCTGCCGGAGGAGATCGAGCACTTCCGCACCGAGGCGCACCACTTCTACGGGCCCGATGCGGCGCAGCGGCTGCGCGCCGCGCTCGACGCGTTCACCGGCGGCCGGATCGTGATCGGCATCGCCGGGATGCCCTACAAGTGCCCGCCGGCGCCGCTCGAGGTGGCGTTCCTCATGGAGCACGAGCTGCGGCAGCGCGGCCTGCGCGAGCGCAGCGAGCTGCACTACTGCAGCCCCATCGGGCGGGCCTTCACGATCGAGTCGGTGTCCGAGATGGCGACGCCGATCCTGGCCGAGAAGGACATCGAGCTCCACACCTTCTTCAACGTGGAGACGATCGATCCCGAGCGGAAGGTCATCGGCTCGCTGGAGGGGGAGGAGCTGCCGTACGACCTGCTGGTCCTGGTGCCGCCGCACCGCGGCGCGCAGGTCGTCATCGACGCCGGGCTGGCACCCCCGTCCGGCTGGCTGCCGACCGATCCGCATACGCTCCTGGTGAAGGGCCACGAGAACATCTACGCCCTGGGGGATGCCACCGACCTGCCGCTCTCCAAAGCGGGCTCCACCGCCCACTTCGAGGCGCCGGTGGTGGCGGAGCGCGTCGCGGCCGCCGTGCAGGGGCGCGCGCCGCGCGGGAAGCACGCCGAGTACGAGGGCAAGGTGATGTGCTTCTTCGAGGTCGGCGACGGGAAGGGCACGCTCCTCCAGTTCGACTACGACCACCCGCCCCGGCCGCCGAAGCCGAACCGGCTCTGGCACCTGGGCAAGATCGTCTTCAACAAGACGTACTGGCACACCGTGCCGAAGGGCCGCGTCTGAGCGTGAGCCCTCCCGGGCGCGACGGATTGACCGATGATGGGGCGGTGCAGCCTGTTGCGCCGCCTCATTCCTCCGAGGCGGCGGCCGTGGCCGCCGCCTTCGACGTCAGCCCCGGCTCCGGCCTGACCGAGGCCGTTGCCCGGCAGCGGCTGGCAACGCATGGGCCGAACGAGCTCGAGCGGCAGCGCGCGCCGTCGCTGTGGCACATGGTCTGGGAGGCCGCCACCGAACCGTTCATCCTCCTGCTGCTGGCGGCCGGGGCGCTGGCCGTCCTCCTCGGCGAGACCCGGGACGGGCTGCTCGTCATCATCGGCCTGGTGCCGATCGTCGGGGCCGACGTCGTCACCGAGTTCCGCGCCGAGCGCGCGCTCGAGGCGCTGCGCTCCGCGAGCGCGCCGCTGGCCCGCGTGCGCCGCGACGGGGAGGCGCGCGACATCACCGCGGCGTCACTGGTGCCCGGCGACGTCGTCCTGCTGCGGCCCGGCGACGTCGTGCCGGCCGACCTGCGCCTGCTCGAATGCGAGGCGCTCCTCGTCGACCGCTCGGCGCTCACCGGCGAGTCGCTGCCCGAGCCGGGGCGCGTGGCCCCCGACCCGCCCGACGCCCCGCTGGCGGACCGCCGCAGCGTGGCCTACGCCGGCACGGCGGTCGTGGGCGGCACCGCGCTGGGCGTGGCCTTCGCCACCGGGACGGAGACCGAGCTGGGACGCATCGCGGGCGCGCTCGGCGGCCGCCAGCGGCGCCGCTCGCCGGTGCAGCGCGAGCTCGACCGGCTGGTGCGCATCCTCCTCGTGGCGGCGGTGTCGCTCATCGCCATCACCGTGGGCGCCGGCTTCCTGCGCGGCAACCCGGCAGGGGCGAACCTCATCGCCGGCATCAGCGCCGCGATCGCCGCCATCCCCGAAGAGCCGCCGATCCTGCTCGCCGTGATCCTCGGCCTGGGCGCCTATCGGCTCCTGCGACGCGGGGTCCTCGTCCGGCGGTTGAACGCGCAGGAGACGCTCGGCGCGGTGGACCTCATCCTCACCGACAAGACCGGCACGCTGACCGAGAATCGCCTGGCCCTCGTCCGGGCGCTCACCCCGGATGGACCCATCGAGGGGCGCGACCTCACCGCGCTCCTCGTCGAGGCGCTGCGCGCCGAGGAGGATGCCTGGCGCACGCTGGCCGGCACCCGCCCCGGCTCCTTCACGCGGGCCCTCATGGCGGCGCTCGAGGAGCGGGACGCCGCGCCGACGCTCGCCATCGCCGAGCTCGTCGAGGCCGACGCCCCGACCGACGCGCGGCCGTACTCCCGCACGCGGGCCGGCGAGGTGGAACTGGCGCTCGGCGCGCCGGAGGCGGTCCTCGACCTGTGCGACACGCTGTTCGGTGGCGACGCCGAGGCCTGGCACGCGACGATCGCGGAGGAGGCGCGCGCCGGCGGCCGAACGCTGCTCCTCGCCCGGCGACGCCGCGGCGGGTCGTGGGAGCCGCGCGCGCTGCTCGTCTTCGCCGATCGGCTGCGACCCGAGATCGCCGACGCGATGGCCATGGCGCGTGGCGCCGGCATCCAGGCCATCCTCGTCACCGGCGACCATGCCAGCACCGCGGCCGCCATCGCGACCGAGGCCGGCATCGACGCCTCGAGCGTCGTCACCGGTGGCGACCTCGCGGCCTGGTCGGACGATCGGCTGGCGCGCGAGCTCCCCGGCCTGCGGGTCGTGGCCCGGGCCGTGCCGGAGCAGAAGCTGCGCCTCGTCGAGGCGGCCCGGGACGCCGGCCGCACGGTGGCCGTCACGGGCGACGGCGTGAACGACGCACCGGCGCTGCATCGCGCGGACGTGGCGGTCGCGATGGGCAGCGGCACCCAGGTGGCGCGCGAGGCGGCCGACCTCGTCCTCGGCGACGACTCGTTCGGCACGCTGATGGAGGGCCTGCGCGAGGGCCGGCGCATGGTCGAGAACATCCGCAAGGGCCTCGTCTTCCTCGTCTCCACGCACGTGGCCCTGCTCGGCTTCATCCTGGTCGCCACCCTGGCCGGCTACTCGCAGCCGCTGCTGCCCATCCAGATCCTGTGGCTCGAGCTGTTCATCGACGTCTCGACCTCGGTCGCCTTCGAGCGCGAGGCGGAGGAGCCGGGCGCCATGCGCCGGCCACCCCGGCCGCGCGGCGCCCCGCTGCTCCCCGCCACGCTGCTGGCCCGCATCGGCCTGGCGGGAGGCTTCACCGCGCTGGCCGCGCTCGCCGTCAT
Source organism: Candidatus Limnocylindria bacterium (assembly GCA_036556985.1). Taxonomy (GTDB): domain Bacteria; phylum Chloroflexota; class Limnocylindria; order QHBO01; family QHBO01; genus JAPSGM01. Next base: position 3,837 of record DATBIK010000112.1, read on the forward strand.
CGAGCTGGCGGGGGCCGAGGCGGACCACGCCCGCTGGCTGGCGTACACCACCCTGGTCGTGGGCCAGGTCGTGCGCGCCTACGCCAACCGCAGCCTGTCGCTGTCGGTCCTGCGCCTGGGCCGCAACACCTTCCTGGCGGCTGCCTGCCTGCTCGTCATCGCCATCCAGGCCGCGATCCCGTACCTGCCGCCGCTGGCCGACGCCTTCCGCGCCACGCCGCTGGCCATCGGGGAGTGGGGGATCGTGTTCGCCATCGCCGTCGCCCCGGCGCTGGTGGCGGACGTCATCCGGCGGGCGGGCCGGACCTGGGTCGCCTGACGGTCAGCGTCGGTCGAGCAGGTCCGACAGCGAGGTGGGCAGCAGGTCGCGGTCGGCTCGCAGGCGGTGGATCATCATGGGCAGTGCGTCGCGCGTGTTGTAGCCGCCCAGGTGCATGAGGACGACGCTGCCGTTCACGGCGTTGCCGATGACCTTTGCCACGATCTGGGGCGCCCTGGGACCTCCGTCGCCGACCGGCATCCAGTCGATGGTGTCGACACCCCACATGGCGGTCGTCGTGTAGCCGGCGCTCGCCGCCGCATCCAGGACGAACCCGTTGTACGCGCCGAACGGCGGACGCCAGTACGGGACCGGCGACTGGCCGGCTGCCGCGCCGATGATCGCCGCGGCATTCGTCAGCTCGCGGCGAATGCGGCGTGCCGTTGGCGGCGATTGGGGACAGGCCGGACCGTTCTTGCCAGTTACCAGGTTGCAGTGGTTCATGGTGTGGTTGCCTACCTCGAACACCTCCGGATAGGCGGCCACCATCGCCAGCACGTCGGCGCCGATATCGGTCTGCGCGGCCGTGCCGGTCGGGAAGATCGTGGTGCACACCCCGTGGAGCAGCAGGAGCTGCATGATCGAGACGGCGGGATCAAGGCGCCCTCCCATGTCCAGGGTGAGGGCGACCTCCGGTCCCGCGCCGCTCACGGTGCGGACCACGCGTCGCGCGGCGCTCGCCCGCGGCCCGGTGTGGCACGCCAGGGCACGCGCTGCCAGGCTGGCGCCCCTGGGGACCCACGTACCCGCCCAGCCACCGTCGACGACGTGGTAGTAGCGAACGCCATTGATCACCGCCAGCCGGTCGGCATGGGCGGTGCCCGGGCTGGACAGCGAGGCGATCTCGGCGTCGCGCAGCTTCCAACCGCTGGTGAAGCGGTAGCCGATGATGGTTCCCGCCGGCAGCGAGATGGAGCGTGCCGGCTCGAAGGCTTCCGACGCCACGCTGCCGGCCACGTAGGCGACGATCGACTCACGGACCCAGTAGGACGCCAGCTTTCCATCGACGAGGTACAGGAACGTGCCGCGACCGCTGATCCGCCGGCGATCGGTGGCATGCGCGTTGGCCGGGTGCCGCTGCGTTATCGACAGCTGCGACACGATCGCGCCGGAGGCATTGAAGCGGTAACCCACGTGCTGCCCGGCTTCGAGCACAACGCGACGTGGGTTGTCCGGGGCCGGCGGGGCGGCCATGGCTGGCGCCGGCAGCGTGCCACTGAGGCTCGCCACGAGGCAGATGACGAGGGCCGTGCAGATCGCCGTGCGCATGTGGAGGTGCCCTCCCGTGGCAGATCCGTGTGTTGGACCGATGCTGCGGCGGCCGCATGGGGTGCGCCACGGCCATATGACGTGTCGTCCGGGACAACCCGTCACGATCGGCTCAGTCCATCAGACCCCACAGGTCGCCGACGGTGAAGCCCTCCGGGAAGGGGTCGTCCGGGTCCACGCTCAGCTCGCTGCGGCCGGTGACCCATGCCGAACCGGTCAGCTCCGGCACGACCGCCGGTCGCTCGCCCACCGTGGTCTCCGCCACGAGGCGGCCGGTCCATGTCGTGCCCAGGATGCCCTCGTGCACGAAGGCCCGCCCGATGCCCAGCTCGCCGCGGGCGTGGAGCACCGCCATCCGGGCGCAGGTGCCGGTGCCACACGGGGAGCGGTCGAGCACGCCGGTGAAGGAGGCGGGCCGCGCCCAGTCGAGCGTGCCGGACGAGACGACGACCGTGT
>DATBIK010000113.1:0-58564 GCA_036556985.1 Candidatus Limnocylindria bacterium
CGTGGCCGGCAACATCGTGTTGCTCTTCGGCGGGACCGCCACCTACGCCTTCAACGGCCGCAGGCGCGACGCCCTCGGATCCCGACCGAACGACCTGCTGCATTGGGACGCGATGCAACGCGCGATCGCCATCGGCTATGCGCGGTACGACATGGGGGAGGTCGACGCCGAGAATGATGGGCTCGCGCGCTACAAGGCCAAGTGGGGGGCCGAGGTCGAACACACGATGCGCTATTACGCGCCACCGCTTGACGAGACCGAATCAACGACATACGAGACCGGTTGGCCAGCTCGAACACTGAAACGCTCGCTTCTCGTCGCGTGGAAGCGCGTCCCGCTGGCGCTCACCGAGTTCGCCGGCGAGCAGGTCTATCGGTACTTGTGAGTCGGATCGGGCGCAACCGTTGAAGCGCGCGGAGGCACCCCTGGTAGGCAGCTCGAGTTGCGTTCGGATGGCATGGTGACGCTGGAATCCATTCGCCTGTACAACTCCCTGACCCGGCGCGTCGAGCCGTTGCAGCCGGTCACGCCTGGCCGAGTGACGGTCTACACCTGCGGCAGCACGGTGTACCGCTACGCGCACATCGGCAACCTGCGGACGTACCTGTTCGGCGACCTCCTGCGCCGGACGCTGGAGTACCTGGGGTACGACGTCACGTACGTCAAGAACATCACCGATGTCGGCCACATGCGAGAGACCGGCGAGGACCCGATCCTCCTCGCGGCCGAGGTCGAGGGCAAGAGCCCTGAGCAGATTGCCGAGGTATACACCGCAGCCTGGCTGGAGGACGAGGCGCTGCTCAACATGTGGCCTGCGGACGTGATGCCCAGGGCCACCGATCACATCGCCGAGATGATCGCCATGACCGAGTCGCTGCTGGGGAAGGGTCTGGCCTACGAGGTCGAGGGCAACGTCTACTACGACGTCTCCGAGTTCCCCGGCTACGGGCAGCTGTCGGGTCAGCGGCTGGACCAGATGAAGGCCGGCCATCGGGTGGATGTGGAGACCGACAAGCGCGACCCGGAGGACTTCGCACTCTGGAAGCGGGCGGAGCCCGGCCGCGTCATGAAGTGGCCCTCACCCTGGGGCGATGGATTCCCCGGCTGGCACATCGAGTGCTCGGCGATGTCCATCAAGTACCTCGGCGAGCGGTTCGACATCCACACCGGCGGGATCGACCTGAAGTTCCCGCACCATGAGGACGAGATCGCCCAGTCGGAGGGCGTCACCGGTCACCCCGTGGTCAGCATCTGGATGCACGGCGAATTCCTCACCCTGGCCGATGCCAAGATGGCGAAGTCTGCCGGGAACGTCATCCGCGTGTCTGAGCTGCCGGACAAGGGCTTCGAGCCGCTCGCCTTCCGTTACCTGGCGCTGACGGCGCACTACCGGTCCAAGCTCGACTTCACCGAGGACGCCATGCATGCAGCCGCGTCAGGCCTGCGCCGACTGCGCCGAGCAGTCGCGGAGGGTGCGACAGACGCGGACGGCGAAGCCGATGTCGACCTTACGGTCGCGCCGATGGCCGCTTACCGCGCCCGGTTCGTGGAGGCCGTCTCGGATGACCTGGGCATGCCCGCCGCGCTGGCGGTGGCGCACGCGGTGGCGAGTGCTTCCGACCTGTCACCCGGTGCGCGCCGCGCTCTGCTCCTCGACTTCGACCAAGTGCTGGGGCTCTCGCTGGACGCCCCGGCCGACGTGGCCGGCGGCGAGCTGCCGGCCGGAGCTGCCGAGCTTCTCGAGCGCCGCGCCGCCGCACGCGCGGCTCGGGATTTCGCCACCTCGGACGCCCTCCGCGCCGAACTCTCGGCTCTCGGCGTCGAGGTGCGCGACACGCCCGACGGCCAGGCCTGGACGATCCGCGGCTGACACGCCTGCGCCACTGCCAACGCGCACCGTCGAACGAGCCGGTCGGGACGGGCTACCGGCGCGGCGGGATGCGCAGCTCCATGCCGACACGGAGCTCCGTTGGCGACCGCAGCCGGTCGCGATTGACGCGGTAGATGCGAGGCCAATCGGACGCGTCGCCCAAGAACCGCGCGGCGATGCTCCGCAGCGTGTCGCCACGGCGCACCACGTATCTGCGCATCGGCTCCGGGGTCGGTTGTCGCCGGGTGGGCTGCGCCGTCACCCTGGGGGTGGCATCGACGGACGGTGCCGAAGCGCTCGGAGATGGCGAGCCGAAGACCGCGGGCAGCAGGAGCAGCGCGACGCCCAGCATGGCACTCCACGCGACAACCCTCAGCAGAGTCCAGCCCCGGCGGCGCGTCGCGGCGCTCGGGGGCGGCGCGACCGCGGCACGCGAGGCCGACCCGGGCTGGACGGGTGGTCTGGCCGTGAGCGCGCGCCCCACCCGTGAGGTCGGTTGCCCGTCTGCCGGTGGCCGCGGGCCGCCGAAGGTGGAGCGGATCGAGGAGGTCAGCTGGCGACCCACCGGCAGCCCGGGCCGGGTACAGCTCAGGCACGCCTCGGCCGAGGGTTCCCAACAGCTGCTGCAGACGAACAGCCCGCAGCGCTGGCAGAAGCGGTAGCGGTCGGCGGGCGCGCCGCCACAACGGTCGCAACTGAGCGCGGAACCCGGCCCGGCGACTCTCATGCTCAGCCCCGCGGTGGGCTCACCCTTCGTGCGTCCATGCGCCGAGCTCCTCGGCCACCGCGTTCACCCCGGCGATCACGCTGTCGACTTCGGCATCGCTGAGGTTCGGGTAGATGGGGATCGACATGATGTCCTCGGTCAGGGCCTCGGTGACCGGCAGCGACTGCTCACCGGCGATGTCGCGGAAGGGCTCCTGACGGTGTACCGGCACGGGGTAGTACACGTTCGAGCCGACGCCTCGCTGCTCCAGCCGCTGCTGGAACTCGGCGCGCCGCGCGACACGAATCGTGTACTGGTGATACACGTGCTCCACCCCCGGCCGGACCACCGGACAGGCGACGCCGCGCAGCTGCGCGTCGTAGCGGGCCGCGATCTCGCGCCTGCGGACGTTCCAGGCCGGCAGCTTCGGGAGCTGCGCGATGCCGATGCTGGCGCCGAGATCGGTCATCCGGAAGTTGTAGCCGAGGATCTCCGGGCGATAGCGTTCGCGCATCCCGTGCTGCCGCAGGAGACGGGCGCGCTCGGCCAGGCCCTCGTCGCTGGTGGTGATGATTCCGCCCTCGCCGGTCGTCATGTTCTTCGTGGGGTAGAAGCTGAAGACGCCGGCTCCCCAGGCCCCACTGCGTGTCCCGTCCAGCGAGGCGCCGTGTGCCTGGCTGGCGTCCTCGAGCACGAACAGGTCGTGGCGCGACGCGATCTCACTGATTGCCGGCATGTCGGGTGGGTTGCCGTACAGGCTCACCGGGATGATCGCGCGCGTGCGGGGCGTGATGGCCTCCTCGATGCAGCCCGGGTCCATGGTGAAGCTGGTGGGGTCGACGTCGACGAACACGGGCCGGGCACCGACATGCAGGATCGGGCTGGCCGTGGCGGTGAAGGTGAAGGAGACCGTGATGACCTCATCGCCGGGACCGATTCCCGCCGCCAGCAGTGCCAGGTGGATCGCCGTGGTCCCTGAGCTGGTGGCCACCGCGTGGGGTGCACCGATGAACGCGCCGAACTCGCGCTCGAACTGCTCGACGCGCGGCCCCTGGGCCAGCTGGCCCGACGCCATCGCGCTCACGACGAGCGCCGTCTCCTCTTCACCCATTACGGGACGTGCAATTGGAATCACGGATGAACCTCACTCTGGTCGGTTGGCACGCCCCCGGTCGAGTCGCCTCGCACCAGGGCTACGTAGCGGCTGGCCTCGTCGCGCCAGCCATGCGTCTCGAAGAATCGTCCGGCACCCTGCGCCAGCGACAGCCGGCGCGCTGGATCGCCCGCCAGCTCGATGAGCGCATCGGTGAGGCCGGATACCGAGCCCGGCTCCACGAATCGGACCATATCGTCGCTGAAGTACTCCTGCACGGCACTCGATCTCGACACGATGACCGGGATGCCGAGGGTCGCGTACTCCAGCAGCTTGGTCGGCACGATCCCGTCCGTGAAGATGTCGTTGCGATAGGGCACGACGCCAATGTCCGCCCGACGCAGCAGGTCCGGCAGCGCCTCGGTGGGAAGCGGCTCGGTGGAGAACTCAACGACCGCGTCGAGGCCGAGCTCGTTCGAGAGATCCTTGAGCTCGGCCAGCGCCTCACCCCGCCCGTGAAGGAGGAGCCGCAGCGGCGTGGTCGGGCGGGCCGCGGCCACGGCCCGAAGCAGGTTGTCGAGCCCGTAGCGGCGGGTCAGCGTGCCGTGATAGATCACGACCAGCTCTGCGGCATCCGGGCGGACCTGCGGCGGCTGTGGTCTGAAGATGCCCTCGTCCGGGAGGTTCATGACCACGCTCACCTTCTCCGGCGCCAGGCCGCGCTCGATGAGGGTCTGGCGCCACAGCTCGCTCACCGTGATGACGTGGTCGGCGAACGCGCCGGACAACCGCTCCTGGGCGAGCACGGCCCGGACCCTGAGCGTTCCCATGCCGCCGCCGAAGCGGCTGGCGAAGAACTCCGGCATGAGGTCATGCAGATCGAGCAGTACGCGGGCCCCCATCAGCTTCGGCAGCAGGGCGCTGAACACGAGAAAGTCGGGGACGTTGTGGACCTGGACGCTGTCGTACCGGCGACGGGTATGGCGAACGGCGACGGTCGCCGCCGAGCGCACGAGGAAGGTCAGGTACTCCCACATCTGCCATGGCAGGGAGGCGCCGCGGCGGCGCTTGACGGGAAGCCGTCGCACCGTGACGCCGGCGGATCGCTCGGTGGCGGGCTGGCCAGCCCGGGCGACGCAGATGACATCGACCTCGTAGCCGCACTCGACGAGGGCCTTCGCCTGACGCTCGACGCGAACGTCGGGATAGGTGTTGTCGACGACCATGCAATGACGGCGGGGACGGGCAGCGGACACGTTGGCCTCGTGGGTTCGGACAGCGGCTTGGCGGCCGATTATGCGCGATCTGGGCGATATGGTCCCGGACGGCCCCGGCGCGAGCGCGCGAAGGCCCGGGTATCATCCCCGGCGTCGTAGTCCCGTCCAGCCGGAGTTCGCATGCAGCTAGCCGTCGTCGGTCTCGGATATGTCGGTCTCGTGACCGCGACCTGCCTCGCCCGGCTCGGGCAGGACGTCATCGGGCTCGAGGTCGACGACACGAAGCTGCTGGCGCTGGAGCGCGGCGAGGCCCCCTACTACGAGCCGGGCCTGCAGCCCGAGCTCTCGCAGCAGCAGCGTGACGGCAGGCTGCGATTCACCCTCGATCCGGCCGAGGCCTTCACGGGGGCCGACGTGATCCTCATCTGCGTCGGCACGCCATCGAGTGCGAGCGGCGAGGCCGACCTGCGCGCCGTCGAGACGGTCATCGAGACGATCGGCCGACACCTCGCCGCTCCATCGGTCATCGCGCTGCGGAGCACCGTGCCGGTGGGCACGACCCGCCGGCTTGAGGCTCGGCTCGACGACCTCGTGCGCGAGCGCGGCGTCGGCTGGCGCGTGCCGGTCTTCGCCAATCCCGAGTTCCTGCGCACGGGCCGCGCGATCGAGGACTTCCTCCATCCCTCGCGCGTCGTGATCGGCACCGCCGCCAACGCGACCGACGAGGACATCGAACGGCTGACCACGCTGTACCGTCCCCTCGAGGCTCCCCTGCTCGTCGCCGACGCGGAGAGCGCCGAACTGACGAAGAACGCCGCGAATGCGTACCTTGCGACCCGCATCAGCTTCATCAACGAGCTGGCCGGCCTGTGCGAGGCGACCGGCGCTTCGGTCGACGACGTGATCCGCGGCATCGCCGCCGACCCGCGCATCGGCGGCGACTACCTCCGTCCCGGGATCGGTTACGGCGGCTCGTGCCTGCCGAAGGACGTGCGGTCGATGATGGCGATGGGCCGGCAGCGGGGCATGGAGCTGCTGCTCGCCACGGCGGTCGACGCGGTGAACCAGGCACAGCCGGATCGCGCCGCGGCGCGCCTCCGGGGCGCGCTGGGCGGCTCGCTGTCGGGGCAGCGCATCGCCGTGCTCGGCCTCGCCTTCAAGGCAGGGACCGACGACATCCGCGACTCGCCCGCGCTGGCCCTGACGGATGCGCTCCATGCCGGCGGGGCGGAGGTGGTCGCGTGCGACCCGAAGGCCGCGACCGCGGCGCAGCAGGATCGGTCGTGGCTCGACCTCCGCGACGATCCGATCGCCACGGCGGATGGCGCGGACGCGGTGGTGGTGGCCACCGACTGGCCCGAGTACCTCACCATGGACTTCGCCGCGCTCGGTCATCGCATGCGCGGCCGGATCGTCTTCGACGCTCGCAACGCGCTGGATCCGTCGCAGGTCACCGACGCGGGCCTGGATTACATGGCGAGTGGCCGCCCGGACCGTACGAGCTGAGGGCTAGCGGCGCTCCGCGTCGCGCGCGACCAGCCAGCGGCAGAACCGCTCGATGCCCTCCTCGAAGGACATCGACGGCTCCCAGCCGAGGAGCTCTCGAGCTCGACCGATGTCGGCGTGGGTGGCGTCGACGTCCCCCAGCTGCGGGGGCCGCGGCCGCGTCGTGGCGGTTCGGCCCAGGGCACGCTCCAGGTGGCGCACCACGTCGCTGGTGAGCAGCGGCCGGTCGCTGCCGACGTTGAGGATGACGTAGTCCGCGTCGGTCTGAGCCATGCGCACGAGCGCCTCGACCACGTCGTCGACGTATGTGTAGTCCCGCAGGCCCTGACCGTTCGCGAAGAGGTCGATTGGCTCCCCGTCGAGGATGCGCCGCGCAAAGCCGTGGATCGCCAGGTCGGGGCGCTGCCGTGGGCCGTAGACGGTGAACAGCCGGGCGACGGCGCACGGCAGCCGGCTCGCACGATGGTGGGCATGCACGAGCGCTTCGCCGGCGACCTTCGTGGCCCCGTAGGGCGACTCCGGACGTCCGCGCGCCTGGTCCTCGCTGAACGGTCGCCGGTCGTCATTGCCATAGATCGAGCTGGACGAGGCGAACACGAGGCGGGCACCCTGCGCGGCGCACGCCGACAGGGTGTGCTGCAGCCCGACAACGTTGGTGGCGACGTACGCGTGCGGGTCGCTGAGGGAGGGGCGCACGCCGGCACGGGCGGCCAGGTCGAACACGACCTCCGGCCGTGCGGACGCGAACACGCTCCCCAGCCGCTCCCGATCTCGCGTGTCCACCTCGTGCAGGGCGAATCGGTCCGAACCCAGCGCACCTGCCAGGTTCGCGAGCTTGTCGGCGCGTGGGTAGGACGGCTCGAAGGCATCAACCGCCGTGACGCTCCAGCCATCGGCCAGCAGCCGGTCCACGAGCGTGCTGCCGACGAACCCCGCCCCACCCGTCACGAGCGCGCGGCCGCTCATCGGGAGCGAGCTCGCGAGCGAAGCCATGCCGCGCTCACCGCGAGCGCAACCGCCGCCCAGGTGACATAGCCGATCACGGTAATGGCCGCGAGGCGCCCCCCTCCGAGTTCGCCCGGCAGGAGCAGCCCAGCCACGCGCATGGCAGCGTACCCGGCCAGCGCGCCGGCGAGCGACGCAAGGAGCACCGCCACGCCGGTGGCGATGATTCGACGGCGTTCCACACCGCAACCCTACCGCGTCGCCCATGGCCGCGCTCCGGTTGCGAAGCGCGATGGTTGTGCCGATAATGCCCGTTCCCGAGCGCCGCATCTGGGCGGAACTCGATCGAGGGAGACAGTTTGACGCACTCCGCTGCCAGTGTCCGCGCGGGCGGCGTGCACAGCGGAGGGCCGTCGCCAGGGAGCGCCGAACCCCACCCGAGCACGCTTCAGCGGGACGCTACCCGCGCATCGAGCGACCGCCAGCCAGATGCCCGGCTGACGGGGTTGGACGGTGAGCCACACGCGCATCGCCTCTATCGGCGCATGCGGTTCATCCGCCGCTTCGAGGAGCGCCTGCTCGCGCTGTTCGAGGAGGGTGCACTGAACGGCACGACCCACGCCTGCATCGGCCAGGAGGCCGACTCGGTGGGCGTGATCGAGGCGCTGAGGCCGGGCGACCACATCTTCAGCAACCATCGCTGCCATGGTCACTACCTCGCCTGGACGGGCGACGCGGTGGGTCTGCTCGGCGAGATCATGGGCCGTCGCGGCGGCGTGGTCGGTGGGGTCGGCGGCAGCCAGCACATCGCGGCCCCCGGGTTCAAGTCGAACGGGATCCTCGGCGGCACCGTTCCCGCGGCGGCCGGAATCGCGCTGGCCATGCAGCTCTCCGGCGACGATGCAATCAGCGTCGTGTTCACCGGCGATGGCGCGTTCGGGGAGGGCATCGTCTACGAGTCGCTGAACATCGCCGCGCTCTGGAAGCTGCCGCTGCTGCTCGTGGTCGAGAACAACTTCTACTCGCAGAGCACGCCGCTGGCGGCAAACATGGCTGGCGACATCGAAGGGCGGCTCTCCGCCTTCGACATCGGCACAACCCACATCTCGTCCACCGACGTGATGGAGATCGAGGCCGCCGCTCGGCGGGAGGCGGACGCCGTGCGGAGCGCGCGCACGCCGCGGGCGCTCGTGATCGACACCTATCGCCTCTGCCATCACTCGAAGAGCGACGACAACCGTCCGGAGGAGGAGATCGCCGCACACTGGACGACGGAGCCCTTGAAGATCCACGGCCCACGCCTGGACGATGCGGACCGGCAGCGCATCGACACCGAGGTGGAAGCCGCACTTGACGTCGCGGTCGAGACCGCGCGGTCGATGGCCTGATGCTGGTCCGCGAGCTCAACGGAGCGATGCACGCGCTCCTCGAGCGCGATCCTCGCGTCGTCGTCCTGGGCGAGGACATCGCGGATCCGTACGGGGGGGCCTTCAAGGTCACGCGCGGCCTGACCACCGCATACCCCGACCGCGTCCTCACCACGCCGGTGAGCGAGGGCGCGCTCGTCGGCGTTGCCGCGGGCCTGGCGATGGCCGGCTATCGGCCGATCGTCGAGATCATGTTCGGCGACTTCGTGTCGTTGGCCTTCGACCAGGTCGTGAACCACGTCACGAAGTACGGGCCGATGTACGCCGGAAAGGTGACCTGCCCGGTCATCATCCGTACCCCATCGGGGGGGCACCGCGGCTACGGACCGACGCACTCGCAGAGCCTCGAGAAGCATTTCCTCGGCGTTCCCAACCTCATCGTCGTGGCGGCGTCGCTGTCCCACGACCCGGCGCGCATCCTCGGGGAGCTCCTGGGGCGCGACGAGCCCGCTCTTTACGTCGAGCACAAGCTGCTCTACCCCGAGAGCCTGGCCTTGCCGCGCGACGGGCGGGTGGGTGCGGCGCTCGGGCACGAAGAGGCGTCCGCGGGCCATCTGCCGACCGTCGCGATCTCGTACGTGCCACGCAGCGAATGCCGCGCCACGGTGCTCGCCTACGGCTACACGGCGCTCCTGGCGCAGCGCGCAATCGAGCAGCTGGCGGTGGAGGAGGAGGTCTTCGCCGAGCTCCTCGTGCCGGCCCAGATCGCCCCGATGGACTGGGCTCCCGTCGAGGCCTCGGTCTCGGTGACGGGCAGCCTCGTCACCGCCGAGGAGGGGATGGCCGGCTGGTCATGGGGCGTCGAGGCTGCGGCCGAGATCGGCCGGCGACGCTTCTCCCACCTGCGACGACCGGTCCAGGTGGTGGCCAGCGGCCCGGGCATCATCCCGAGCAGCCGCGAGCTCGAGCGGCAGGTGCTCGTGGGGGTCGACCGCATTGCCGCCGCGGTGCGTGAGGCCGCCGCGTGACGCCTGTCAACGTCCCCTGGACCGACGTGAACAGCGAGGCCGCGATCGTGGTCGCCTGGCACGTGGGCGACCGTACCGAGGTGCGGGCCGGCACCCCGCTGGTGGACGTCGAGACGAGCAAGGCAGCGCTCGAGATCGAGGCCCCCGAAGACGGCGTGGTGCTGCAGCTCGTGGCGGCGGGCAGCGAGGTGCAGGTCGGTCAGCCCGTGGCGCACGTCTTCCCGGACGTGGCCGCGCTCGAAGCATTCGATCGTGACCGCGCAGCTCGGCCTGCCGCGACATCGGACGCATCGGGGCCGGCCGCCACCGAGAAGGCGCGCACCCGCGCTGCCGAGCTGGGGATCGATCTGGCGGACATCCCGGCTGCCGGCCTCATCACGGTGAAGGACGTCGAGGCAGCCGCGCAGGCGATCGGGAGTTCTCCGGCCGCACCGCCGGATCGAAGCGCCCTGCCCGATCCGCTGCCAGGCGACGGGACGGCACAGCGGCTTCTCATCATCGGGGCCGGGCTGGGAGCCACGCAGGTGGTGGACATCCTGGCGGAGGTGCCGGGGCTGGCAGCCGTCGCCATCGTCGATGACAACCCGGCGTTCTGGCGTCGCGAGGTCGCAGGGCTTCCGGTGGTGGGCGGCAGCGAGCGTATCGGCGAGCTGTGGGAGGCGCGAGCCTACGACGCCGCGGTGATCGCGATCAGCACCTCGGTCGAAGCCAGGGCTCGTCTGCGTCGGCTGTGCCGCGCGGCCGGCGTCCGGCTCGCGAACGTCATCGATGCCCGAGCCAAGGTCGCCACCGACGTGCGGATGGGCGAGGGGAACGTCCTGTGCGCCTTCGTGCAGCTCGGGACCGGGACCCGCATCGGCGACAACAACTTCCTGTCGGCCTTCAACAGCTTCGATCACCACAACGTGCTCGGTTCGGACATCTCGACCGGACCCGGCTGCATGACCTCCGGCGAGGTCAAGATCGAGGACCGGGCCCGGCTGGGAACCGGCATCTACGTGGAGCCGAAGCTCACGATCGGGGAAGGCGCGGTGGTCGCGTCCGGCGCCGTCATCGTGCGTTCCGTTCCCGCCCACCACGCGGTGAAGACGAAGGTCGTCACCACCACCGTGGTGCCGATCCGGGAACGGTGACGGCATGAATCCCGGCCGCCGACGTGATGAGCTCCTCCGCACGACACTGGGGGTCTGGCTGCCTCTGCTGGTGGTGGTTGGCGCGGCGATTGCCGTGAGTCGCGCCACCGACGTCACGCCGCGGATGCTCATGCAGGACGCGACGACGGTGCTGGGCGGCCCGTTCTACATCGGCTCCGTGTCCCTCCTCGGTGTGCTGCTGTGGTCGGCCGCCACAGCGGTCTGCCTGTTCGGCGGCCTTGCGCTTGTGCACGATGGCGAGTGGCGCCGCCTGCTGGTCTGGTCCGGTCTGCTCACCGCACTCCTCACCTTCGACGACGCCTTTCTCTTCCACGATGAGATCCTGCCGATTCACGCGGGCATTCCCGGTGAGGTGTTCGCCGCCGTCTACGTGGTCGGGATGCTGGCGCTGATCGTCCGCTTCCGATCCGTCATCGCCACGAGCAACTGGCTGCTGCTCGCCGTGGCGCTGGGCCTGTTCGGGGTGTCGGCGGTGGTCGACGTGCTGTCCAGCCGCCTGAGCGAGATCGTGCCCTCCGCTGTCGTCACGCTCGCCGAGGACGGCCCCAAGCTGCTCGGGGTCGGGACCTGGCTGGCCTACTTCGTCAGCGCGGCGCGTCAGGCCGTCGAGGCCAGTCCGCGTTCGGCCGCCGGGTAGCCCGCGCGGTCGACGCAGCGGCCGGTCCGCTGGGCCGCCATTTGCTGGATCGGCCGCCGTCCCCGACCATTTACCGATCAGGAACTGCAAGCGCCCCACTCGGCTACCGCTCGTGGCGGCCGCGTCAGTCGCCGCGGCCGTGGCGCTGCTTGCGATCCTGATCGCGAACGGCGTCCCCGTCAGTCGGCCGCCAGGAGACCTCGGCGCCACATCAACGCCGTACGCGCCGCCGTTCTCCGACGCACCCGAGGTGCTGACGGTGGCCGACTGCCCTGTGGGAGGCGGGACCCCAGGCCAGCGCGACGTCGAGATGGTGGCAACGATCGGTGGGCGGCAGACGGACGTCAGCGCTCGCTGGCTGACCTACCTGCCCTCGGCGCGGACGCTGCTGTGGTCCGGGAGCCAGCCCGGTGTCATGGCGAGTGTGAGCCTCTTCGGGGACGATGCTGGCAGCTGGGCGATGGAGAGCGACGCGACGGTGGCCGCGGCCGTGGTCGTCACTCCCGCGGGCACCGCCCTGGCTACGATCGGCGATCCGTCCCATGTCAGCCTGGTACCACTGCCACGCCACGATTCCATGAGCATCGCGGAGGCGACCCGGGTCGACCTTCGGGCCCTCGACCTCAGCCAGGTCGATGCCATCGGTGCCGGCCGCGGCGAGATCGTGATGATCGATGGCGGTCGGCGGCTCGTGCGAGCGCGGATCGGGGTGGCGGGAGTGGCGTCGGCCTGCCAGGTCCGGGCCGAGGCGGACGAGACCTTCCGGGCCGCAGCGATGCGCAGCCAGGACGGCCACGTTTTCGTCTTCGTCGCCGATGGCGAAGGTGCGCGAATCCGCGAGCTCGATGCGCAGGGCACACTGGTCGCCCACTACGGGCTGCCGGACGCCCTGCGGCGCGTCCAAGCCATGGCCTTCGCGCCGAGTGCCCACCCGTACGACGACCCGGCGACGGAGCACCTCTACCTCCTCACCGCGGCACGCCCACAGCCGGTGATCCAGGTCGTCGCGCTCGAGCCGAGCACACCAGTGGCCGGTCCGGACGTCCCCGTGCCCGAGCACGTGCGGACGACGAGCACGGCCGAGTGGGTTCCTCCCAGCGCGGATCCGACAGGGGTCGCGTTCGACGCGGCGCGTGGCGCGATCCTCGTCACCGACTCGGAGATCGACGAGTTGTTTCCTGCGCAGGCGATGAACACGTGGATCGTCAGCGCCGATGGGGCGCAGCAGCAGGCACTGGCCTTCTTTCCATCCACCGAACCGACCGACATCTCCGTCGACCACCACCTGCAGCGCGTCTTCATCTCCGACGACCGGGCCGATGTCATCCACGTGTGGCGACCCGGGGCTGACGGGGTGCTCGGAACGAGCGACGATGCCACGTACGCCATCGCCACGGACACGTTCGGCAGCCGGGACCCGGAGGGCCTCGCCTACGGCCAGGGAAGCCTCTTCATCTGCGATGGGGCGGGACGCATGATCTACCGAGTCATGCCGGGCCCCAACGGGCAGTTCGACGGGATTCATCCCCGCAGCGACGACGAGGTGCGGGCCTTCGGTGTCCGGCGGCTCGGGCTGCTCGATCCGGAGGGGATCGCATATCACGCCGATCGCGGGACGTTGTTCGTGGTCGATCGCAACGAAGCCGGACCGGTGCTCGAGATCACCACGTCAGGCGACCTCGTACGACGCTATGACCTCACCGGCCTCGGGCTCCTATCGCCGGCCGGCGTAGCCGTGGGCCCGTCAAGCGACGACCCGGCACGTACCAGCCTGTTCCTCGTCGATCGCGGCGTGGACAACGCGCGCGACCCGAACGAGAGCGACGGGCAGCTCGTGGAGCTCCGCCTTCCCGATGACTAGGGGCTAGGGCCAGTACGGGTTCGGCCCGGAATATCCCGCGCCGTTGACGAAGCGGCCGCTGCGGGTCAGGACGTTGTCGATCAGCCGGCGGTCGACGGCATCGCGCAGCGGGGCAATGGCTCCCGCCCGGTCGAGCACCGCGGCGTAGGCGGCGGCCGGGTCGCCCGCCGGCGCGGACAGGCCGCCGCAGCGCGGGCTGCCGGCGTACACCCCCGCCGCCTCGTCGCGGTTGCCGCGGAAGCCGTCGGCGACGTTGCCGGCCACGTACACCGCATCGGAAAAGGCACGCGGCGTCACGTCGCTGGTCTGCACCTTCCAGAACAGGTGGCTCTCGGTCTCCGGCCCGGCCCGGAACCAGTTGTTCACCAGGTTCAGGCTGCGGGGGTTGCCGTGGGCCGCGTCGCGACCCCAGTTGTAGATCACGTTGTTCACCACGTCGACGCACTCGGCGCCCTGGAAGCGCGGGATGCGGGTGTTGGAGGTGGTGAACAGGTTGCGCCAGAACGTCAGCCGGCTCGGGGCGGCGAGGCTGCCGTCGAGCTGGGTGACGTTGGCGGCGTGGCTGTGGCCCCCCTCGCCGGCGGTCCCCTCCGAGTGGGCGGACAGGTACAGGCCCTCACCCATGATCGAGTGCTGGACGGTGAGGTTGCGGACGTCGCCCAGCACCGCCAGGCCGCCGATGTCGGGGCCCCACAGCATCGTGACGTGGTCGACGACCACGTTGGCCACCGCGCCATTGGCGCCGTTGATCGTCAGCGCGTCCACGTCGTCGGGGCTGTCGACCTGGTCGCCCGGCCGCAGCCGCAGGTGGCGGAGGATGACTTCCGAGGCACGGACGAGCAGCCCCCCATCGCGAACGGTGATCCCCGGCGCGGGGGCGGTCTCGCCGGCGACGGTGAGGTACGGGTCGGTGACGTTGATCGTGCTGCGCAGCCGGATGGTGCCGGCCACCCGGAACACGACGACCCGCTTGCCGGATGCCTCCAGCGCGGCGCGCAGCGATCCTGGACCCGAATCGGCCAGGGTGGTGACCGCCAGTTGGCGGCCGCCGGCTCCACCGACCGTGCCGGCTCCGTAGCCGACGACCGTCCCGCTGCTGGGCGGTGGTGGTGGCTCCGAAGGCTGCGAGGTGGCCGTCGGCCGTGGGGTTGCCACCTGCCCTGTGGTCGGCGTCGGTGACGCGGTCTGCGTGGGATCCACCGTCGGCGAAGCGGTGGCGGACGCGCTGGGCGTCGGAGCGGGCGTATCGACGACCGCCGCCGCGGCGACCACATGGACCGTCACGCTGGCGAGCATCGCCTCCCTGGCCCGCCGGCCCTTGTCGTGGTTGCGCACGACGTTGGCGGCCAAGAGATGATCGCCTGCGCGGGTGCCCCTCGGCAGCACCGCGGTCACCCGGAACGTACCGTCACGGTTGACCTTCGTCGATGGCAGCCACCACACCTTCGCCCCGTCCCATGCCAGCCGCAGCTTCCTGCCCCGCGGGAAGCCGGACCCGTCGACCACCAACTGCTGGCCCGCCACCGCTTCCCCGGTCACGGCGAGCGATGGGACCGCGCCGTTGACGAGGACGGGGACGAGGATCAGCGGGACGAGCAGGAGGAGCGGGATGGTCAGCAGCCAGTCGAACCACCACGCGCGGGGGGCCGCTGGGCTGGGTGGTGGCGGTGCCGGATCCGGAGCTTGGCTGGGGGCACGGGTGACAATCGGCATCGACTTGTAGCGCATGCTAGAGCACTCCGTCTCGGCTTGCGCGGCGGTGGGAACGGTCCCGGCCGGCGCGCCGCGGCTGCGAATGGTTCGGGCACCCTACGGCCGACAGTCGTCAGACTGCAGTAGCGAAAGGGTCCTGCCCGAGCCCCGTTCCGGCGGAGCTGGACGCCGGGCAGACCGGCCCGCTCCGCACCGGGCTGCCCCGGACCTCACCGGACGGTGGGCCCGTCGTACCACCCCCGGCCCCGTGACGATCGCCTCCGCCTACCGGCTGGCCGGCAACCTCCCGAGCGCGCGAAGCTGGTCCTCGATGGCCGTCAGCATCGCCGACCGATCCCGATCCCAGCGCGCGCCGATCTCGTCGCGCAACGACCGGACCTCGGCCCGAAACGTGTCGTTGTCTTCCATCATTCGCCCAACGGCCGCGGCGATGGCCTCCGCCGAGTTGTCGACGTGGATGGTCCCGCGCGAGAAGTACTCGCGCAGCACCTGCCAGTCGCTGGTGATGATCGGTGAGCCCAGGTAGAGCGCCTCGGCCGCTCCGTTCTGCATCGTGTGATCGCGCGTGGTCAGGCACATCACGGCCCCGGCGTGCGCCAACAGCCCGTTGTACGTCGGCTCGTCCAGGAACCCGGTCAGGTGGACGTTCGGCGGCAGCCGATCGGCCAGTCGCTCCGCGTCGCGGGGCCGGCCGGTCAGATGGAAGGTCGCGTCGGGGCGGAGGCGGGCGGCCGCCAGCACGGCCTCCACCGGCTCGTCCGGCGCCCAGGTCATGACCACCGCCACGCTGAACGCGGCGAGCGGCGGCGGATCCCCGACGACGAGCCGCGTCGGGATGGCGGGGACCACGACGGCACGTCCGCCGATGGCCTCGATGCGCTCCGCCCAGTGCCGCGCCGTCACAACGGTGACCGCCGCCCGGCGCAGGACCGCGTTGTTGAGCCAGGCCGGCTTCATCCAGAAGCCGCGATTGAAGGCGTCGCTGTGGGCGTCGATCACGAGCGCCGCGCGGAAGATGGCAGCGTACAGCGCGGCGACCCAGGTGGCGAAGCTGGGCGGGGACTGCACGAACACCGTCGGCGGCCGCCGTCGGACGAGGCTCGCCAGCGTGGCAAGTGCCTGGCGCGGGTATTTCAGCGGCGCCGCGCGCAGGCCGCGGCGCGCGGTCGGTGCGAAGAACGTGGGCGGCGGCATCCCGAGCTCTGTCGCCAGCCAGGCGCTACGTGTCCCCTTGTAGCGAGGCGACCAGACGACGAACGCCGCGTCGCCGATCCAGGACGGAGCCGGTCCGCCCGTCTCGCCGCTCACCGGCGCGCGGATGGGACTGCCTGGAACTGCGCCAGCAGCCGGTCGACGTTGCGGTCGAGGTCGAACTCGGCGCGCACGAGCTCTCGCGCACGGTCCGCCATGCCCGACGCCAGCTCCGGGTCCCCGAACAGCCGATGCACCGCGTCCGCGATGCCGGCCGGGTCGCGCTCGGGAACGCTCAGCCCGGTGTCGAGGTCGCGCACCACCTCGGGGATTCCCGATACCGGAGTCGAGACCACCGGGAGCCCGCTGGCCATCGCCTCGAGGATCACGTTCGGGATGCCGTCCCGGTCCCCCTCCTCGGTGACGATGCAGGGAAGGACGAACACGCTCGCCCGCCGGTATCGCGCCACGACCTCGGGGAACGGTAGCGCTCCATTGAGCACGACGCGATCGGCGAGGCCGAGTCGGTCGACGAGCGCCTGCAGTTCTTGGCGCTGCGGGCCCTCGCCGATGATCTCGCAGCGGAACACTGTGCCGCGATCTCGCAGGAGGCCGCAGGCCTCGATGAGGAAGCGAAGGCCCTTGCGTTCCCACAGCTGCGCCACCGAGAGGACGAGCCGCGGGTCTCGTTCGGCCCCGGGGTCGGCCTCTGCGTCGCGTGCGGCGCCGAGGTCCATGCCGTGGTAGAGCCGGATCAGGCGACTGGCAGCCCGCTCGCCGATCTCCCGGCGCAGGTATGTCCGATTGTATTCCGTGCAGGTCACCGCGAAGGCAGCCTCGCCGATCCGCTCCCGCAGAAGGGCCGGGTTCACGTAGATCTCCCGCGCGTGGGCGGTGACGCTGTACGTGGTGCCCAACAGCCTGGAGGCCACGAGGGCAACGGTGGCCGCGCGATCGACGAAGTGAGCATGGACGTGGACGCCGTGGCGGTCGCGCAGGCGCCAGGCGGCATACACGCCGGTGACGAAGTGGAGGCCCGTACGCGCGCGCGACGCGGTGCCGTGGTTGCGCGAGAGGAGCCAGGCAAGCGTCCACATGAACGTTGGGAAGTGGCGCACGAGTCCCCACAGCACCGCGGCCGCCACGGCCAGCGGCGGCGCCGGCAGCAGGTATTCCACCTGCTGGCTCAGCTTCCGCTGCAGTGGGGACAGATCGTCGGCCGGGGGCCGAATCGAAACGATCCGAAGGTCGACGCCCCTGTCCAGGAGCCGCTGTACCTCGCGGTCGATGAACGTCTCGGTGAGCACCGGGTATCGGCCATGGAGGTAGGTGAGCCGGAGCACGAGCTGACGTCTCCCTCGCGTGCATCGTTCGACTTCCGCCTTCCCGCTCCACGAACGACGCGTGCTGCGGGCTCGCCCCCGGGACTCCGGGGGATCGCCATTCTGGCAGATGACAGGCACCCGACGGCGTGACCGGTTCGGGGCAGTGTCCGGGTCGAGCACAATAGGGCCATGTCCGATCCCTCGCGGCCGCCGGCCAGCCACGTTTTCATCGCCGGGCTGCCGCGCACCGGATCCACGCTGACCCACCGCATCCTCAACCGGTCATCCAGCGTCCGGCTGGCAGGCGAGACCCACTTTCTCGGCGCACCCGGCGCCTTCGGTCGTGGCAGCGGCTACGCCGACCGCTTCGCCGCCGTCGGCGACATGGGCTCAGACGAGGGGCTCGAGCGCGTGGTGGCGGCGATCTACGAGATGCGCGGGAAGAGCTTCTGGTCGAGGTTCGCCCACGTTGTCGAGCGAGGCGAATTCGAGGAGGCGCTGCGCGCGAGCGATCGCACCCGGCGCGGGCTGTTCGACGCCGTGCTGCGCACGTACGCCGGCGGGCGGCCCGTGGCAGGCGACAAGACCCCGGAGCACATCCACGCGGTGCCGACGCTGCTCGACTGGTTCCCCGACGCACGAGTGATCCACACGTTCCGCGACCCGCGGGCGATCTACGTCTCGCTGCGGCGCAAGGAACGCCCCGAGGCGCTCACCCCGGTGGGACGCCTCGCCCGCCGCGCCGGCCCGCCATTCGAGCTCTACGCCAGCACCAGCCTGGCGATACGGTGGCGCCGTGTTGCGCGACTCCATCGCGGGTACGAGCGACGCTATCCCGGGCGCTACCTGCTCCTGCGCTTCGAGGACATGCTCGCTGATCCCGAAGCCGCCACCCACCGCCTGTGCAGCTTCATTGGCATCCCCTTCGAGGAGCCGATGCTGGAACAGGTCGTCCACAACTCGAGCTACATGCCGAAGCAGTCGCGGGCGGGGATCGACCGCTCCGCCGGCGAGCGCTGGCGCGACCACCTGCCTGGGGTGACGGCGCGCTGGCTCGTCGCGTGGGCCAGCCCCCGGCTGTTGGAGGCCTTCGGCTACGAACCCTGACGTCGGGCGATGGCCGCCTGGTAGGCCTCTGCATGGCGCGCCGCCTGGCGCGCCGCGCTGAACTCGCGCTCCACCCTGGTGCGGGCCGCACGCCCCAGGCGCGCCCGCTCCGTCGGGTCGGCCAGGAGCCGGGCGATCGCCCTCGCCAGTCCGGCGGCGTCGCCCGGCGGGACGAGGATGCCGTTCTCACCGTTCTCCACGACCTGGCGGCTGCCCGCCACGTCCGTGGCGACGACCGGGAGCCCGGCGGCCATCGCCTCCAGCAGCGCCATCGGCAGGCCCTCCCACAGGGACGGAAGCGCGAAGAGATCGCTCGCGGCGAGGAGCTCCGGCACGTCGGGCCGGTTGCCGAGGAATCGGATCGAGGCGAGCCCGAGCTCGCCGGCCCGGCGCTCCAGGGACTCGCGCTCCGGCCCCTCGCCGACGAGCAGGACCGCATCGTCCGTCGCCAGCTCGACACCGCGCAGCGCTTCGAGAAGGACGCGGTGGCCCTTCTGGGCGAACAGCTTGGCGACCACGACGACCAGCCGGGAGTCGGCGGCCAGGCCGAGACCGGCCCGGACGCGATCCCGGGCGCGTGGGTCCTCGACGGTGTATCGGGCCACGTCTACGCCGTTCGGGATCACGAACAGCCGATCGACCGGCGGCCGGTACGCCTTTCGGACGGCCCCAGCGACGTCGTCGGAGACGCAGACGAAGCCATCCACCACCCTGCCCGCGCCGCGGTACGCGGCCCGGAACCCCACCCGCTTCGCGCCGAGCAGCCAGCGCTGGCCCGACGGGAGCTGGTCGGGGCGGAGGTCGAGCAGCGCGTTGTGGACGGTCCACAGGACGACCGGTCCGCCCGATCGCCGTAGGCTGAGTGCCAGGAAGTCGAGGCTTCCCAGCAGGTGCGTCTGGACCGCCGAGACATCCTCCCGCTCGACGAGCTCAGAGAGCCGGCGGCGGATCGCGCGCAGCTCCGAGACCGATCGGGCGGGCGAAAGGAACGAATGGCGCCGGCCATCGAGGACGTGAACGGGGATGCCGCCGGCGGCGATCTCGGCCCGCAGCGGACCGTCGCGGAACGTCGCCACCACCGGCCGCCAGCCGGTCGTCGGCTGGTAGCGAACCAGGGTGCGCACCACTTCCTGCGCCCCGCCGCGTTCGAGATTGGCGATGAGGTGGAGCACCGTGCGGGTGCTGCCGACGCGTTCGGTCATCGGGTGACCGCGGTGATGCTGCGGGCCATGCCCGAGATCTTGCCAGTGACGGTGCCTTCCGGCGAGCGCCGCCGCGCACAGTGAAGGAATGGGCCAGCTGCGCAGGTGGCGTTCTTCCGGCGTGGCGATACTATGGACGGCCACATGACCGCCATCCACCACTCAGCGGCGACGGTCCGCCCCTCGTCGCGTGTCACGATCGGGGTGCTGGCCGTTGGGGCCGCCCTGGCCGTGGTGGTCGCCGTGTTCGCATCGCAGGGGCACGACCGAAGCAGCCTGGCGGTGGCAGTGGCGCTGCCGCTCGTCATCGTCCTCCTTCGCTATCCGTGGGCGGGTGTCCTGCTGTGGCTGGCGGTGATGCCGTTCCTGGCGATCGGCGATGGCGCGGCGGGGCCGGAGACGTGGCTCTTCGACCGTTTGCTCGTGCCGACCGTCCTCGCCCTGGCCCTCGGCTACCGGCTGGTCGGCCTGAGCCGCAGCTACTTCCGCCTCAGCGTGACAGACCTGGCACTTGCCGCCTTCATCGTCGTGGCGCTGGCGAACATCTGGATGCTGAGCTCGGACACGATGCGGAACACGGCTGCCTTCTACAACCTGGTGATGATCCCGATCGCCATCTACTGGCTCGTCCGGGTCATCGAGCCGCGTGAGCGCGAACTGAAGTGGCTGCTGTGGATCATGGCGGCGCTCGTGGTCATCCAGTTCGCGGTCGGCGTCCTGAGCTGGCTGGCGCCGTCGGTGCTCCCCGCACAATGGCTGGGGCGCGCAGGCGAACGGACGGTCGGCACAGTGCGTGGGCCGGCGATGTACAGCACCACGCTCATGGTCGGCGGGATGATGGCGATGGCCTACCTGTCGACGGTCCGCGGGCAGCTCGCGAGGTGGGCGCTGTTCGGGATCGTGGCGCTCGCCTTCATCGGGATCGGCATCTCCTTCTCCCGAGGCTCGTGGGCGGGCGCGGCACTCGTGCTCCTTGGCCTGCTCTTCGTCCGACGGCGGATCGCCCTCGGACTGCTGGCCGTCGGCCTCGTCGCGCTGGGCGCGGTGGCGGCGGTGAACTTCGGGGGCATCGTCGCATACGCCACCGCGCGCCTGTCCGACGCCGACACCGCCGAGTCCCGGCTCGTCACGAACAATGCCGCCCTGCGCATGATCCAGGCCCGCCCCCTCACCGGGTTCGGCTATGGCAACTTCGAGCTCTTCGACGAGTCGTACAAGGTCCGGATCGGCGACCTGCCGGCCGAGGAGGGCAGCGCCCACCACACCTTCCTCGCCCTCGCCGCCGAGAACGGCCTGCCCGCGCTCCTCCTCTACCTGTTCCCTGCGGCCTGGCTGCTGTGGCTGACCCTGCGCCGCTGGCGGCAGGTCACCAGCCGCGATCCGTTACACGGGCCGCTGTTGGTCGGACTCTGGCTCGGCATCCTCCACGAGGCCACGGTGATGCAGTTCATGGACATGCTTCATTCGAGCACGTGGGGCACCGGGCTGTGGTGGCTGATGCTCGGGTTGATTCACGTGATCATCAGCCGCGGATCCCGCCCTGCCAACGTCGTCCGAGTGGGATGGACAGTCCCCGCCGATCTCCGCCAGTGACGTTGGCCGGTCCGGTCTTCATCGCCGGACTCGACCACAGCGGGAAGACTGCCCTGCGGCTGGCCCTCGCGGCACGCGCCGGGATCCATCTCGTGCGGCGGTTCGAGCTCTGGACGCGGCTGTGGCCGGCCCACCGGCGCGATGGCCGCCCCGACCGGCTGGTGCATGCGCTCACGCGGGGACACGGCGCCGC
The DNA here is from genome assembly GCA_036556985.1 of Candidatus Limnocylindria bacterium. Taxonomy (GTDB): domain Bacteria; phylum Chloroflexota; class Limnocylindria; order QHBO01; family QHBO01; genus JAPSGM01. The sequence continues at coordinate 21,709 of DATBIK010000113.1, forward strand.
GATGGGCCTGGATCGTGAGGGGCTGCTGCACGCCGCCGAGACAGGCGCCTTCGGGGACGTGGTGCGGGAGATCGGCCGCCAGCTCTGCCGGCGGAGCGGAGCGCGGCGCTGGGGAGTCCAGGAGGCGCTCCTCGAACTCGTGGCCGATGCGGTGCTGCGGGAGCTGCCCGAGGCGCGGATCGTCCACCTCGTGCGCGATCCCCGGGAGCGGTACGGCGCCATGCTCGACGCGCGGGCGACGGGGCGGGCCGGCGTGGGAGCCGAGACGGCCGCCTGGATCGATTCCACCCGAGCGGCGCTGCGGGTGGCGGCCGCCCGCCCGGCGGAGTTCAAGATCGTCCGCTACGAGGCGCTGCTGGAGGACCGAGAGGCCACGCTGCGCGAGGTGTGCGACTTCATCGGCGCGTCATGCCCTCCGCGCCCGGCGGCGGGGGGCGGCAACGGCGAGGCGGATGAGCGGCGCACGGGAGATGTGCACCTCAACGAGCAGGACGTGGCCTTCATCCAGGCTCATGCCGGTTCCGAGCTCGCCGCGATCGGGTACCGGCTCCAGCCGGTGGCCCCGCGGACCGGTATCCTTCGCCATCGGCCGATCGACGCCGTCCGCTGGCAGCTTGGCCGCCTGGCCTGGCGCAGGCGAACGAGGCAGCTCGGCCCGCGGTTCGGAGCGCAGGGAGGATGACGTGTCGAGTCCGATCCTGATCGGAGGTCTGGAACGCACGGGCACGAGCCTGATCTTCGCGCTGCTCGCCTCGCATCCCCGCATCGCCATGACACGTCGCACCAACTGGTGGACCTACTTCTACGGCCGATTCGGCGACCTCCGCAAGGACGAAGCGCTGCGGCGGATCCTGGACGAGATGCGGCGCTACCGCCGCCACCGCAAGCTGGAGCTCGACTTCGAGCGTCTCGAGCGCGACTTCCGGGCGGGCGAGCGCACGTACTGCCGCCTGTTCGACCTCATGGAGACACAGCACGCCGAGCGGCTCGGCCGTCCGCGCTGGGGCGACAAATCCCTGCACACCGAGCGCTACGCGGAGCGCGTGTACGCCTGCTTCCCGGACGCGCGCATCATCCACCTGATCCGCGACCCGCGGGACCGCTACGCGTCCGCCCTGAAGCGCTGGCGGTCGAACCGTGGCGGGGTGGGATCAGCGACCGCCGCGTGGCTCGCCTCGGTAGAGCTCGGCGCACGGAACACAAAGCGCTACCCGGGGCGCTATCGGCTGCTCCGCTACGAGGACCTCGTCCGCGACCCCGAGGGCGAGCTTCGCTCGGTATGCGAGTTCATCGGCGAACCGTACGAGCCGGCGATGCTCGGCATGGCCGGCGCGACCGACTTCCGGGACGCCGGCGGGAACAGCTCGTACGGGAAGTTCTCGACGGGCGAGATCTCGCCGAGGTCCGTGGGCCGCTACCGCGAGGTGCTGAGCGACCGACAGGTCGCCTTCGTGCAGCGCACCGCCGGGCGGGCGATGGCCGACCTCGGCTACCCGCCAGCCGACGTCGGGCTCGACGGCATGGAGCGGACGGCCTATGTCCTCGGCACGGTGCCGCTGAACGCCGGGAAGATGATGCTGTGGCGGGCGCGCGAGCGCTGGTACGACGTCACCGGACGGGCGCCGTCATCCGACACGATGGTCGCCGATCAGACGGCCTAGCCGGGTGGTCAGCCGGCGTACCCGACGCCGCGCATCCGCCTCCCCAGCCACAGCCGAAACCAGGCGGCCGCCCGCGGCGACAGCTGGCCGCGCCACCGATCGGCCGCACCGGAGTCAAACCCGCTGCTTCCCAGCGTCTGGCCGTAGCTGACCACGACCCGATCGAGCATCTGCTCCTCGAAGGGGATTCCCACGAAGCGGCACACGCGCTCGACCTCGGCCCGCGGATTGGTCACGAGGTCCTCGAAGCGGACAACGAGGTAGCGGCCCGGGTGACGGCGCCGGTTCTCTCGCAGCCGGGCAACGCTATCCAGCCAGGCGAGGGTGGTCTGGACCAGGAGCGCTGCGCCCAGGCCGCCAGGGACGTGCCGCAGCGCGCGGTACGGCAGAGAACCGGGATGCTCGCGCCGGCGGCGGAGGTCGGAGACGTAGATCGCCCGGGGGTCACGCAGCATGTGGATGATGCGGCCGCCCGGATACCACCTCAGCAGGGTGTCGCCGTGCCGGACGTGGGCCGGCGTCTTCTCGCCGATGACGGTCCTGCCGCGCCGGTCCGCGTAGAGGCGGAGCAACGTGTCGAAGACGGCCCGTTCGCCACGATCGGACGCGAGCAGTCGGGCCCGGAACTCGGCGCGGGGCACGTTTCGCTTCAGCCAGACCCACGCCCGGCTTGGGTCACGAAACCAGTGCCGGGCGGCGACGCGATCGTAGAGGTGGTCCACCACCCGGTCGACGACCTGCTCATCGTCGAGGTCGCCCATGCCGCGAACCGCTCGGTGCACCCCTTCGGCCGCCAGCAGGTGCCCGAAGTAGTGGTTCTCGTTCGTGATCGCCACCAGCGACGACGCGTTCAGGATGCCGCGCATGAGGGTCGTTCCGCTGCGGTGCACACCCACCACGAAGATGGCCTCCGCGGGGGACGCAGCCGCCTCGTCCGCCGTCATCGTCTGGCCGGCGCGCCGAGCGGCGGGCGGTGGTACCCTCCGCCTCCACCAGCGTGCCGTGCCAACCCGGGGACTCTGATGATCATCAGCCACCAGTACCGATACGTGTTCGTGGAACTGCCGCGCACGGGCTCCAGCGCCGTCCGCCGCGAGTTGCGCGAACTGTATGACGGCGCCCCGATCCTCGACAAGCACAGCACGTACGACGAGTTCCGTCGCCAGGCGACCGAGGACGAGCGGCGCTACTTCGTCTTCTCCACGATTCGCAACCCGCTCGACGACGCCGTGAGCCGCTACTTCAAGCTGAAGACGGACCACCGACAGCGCTTCTCGGACGTCACGCGCCAGAAGCATCGGCGTCCGCTGAACACGTTCCTGGACGAGCGGATGTTCCGCTGGGTCGCGAAGACCGAGGGGGACTTCTCGACCTTCTTCCTGCACTTCTACCGCCTGCCGCACGACACGTGGGCCAGCCTCGACCACCGCAACTTCGACTTCGTGATGCGGTTCGAGCGCCTTGTGGACGACTTCGACGCCGCCCTGCGCCGGATTGGCATCGAGCCCACCCGGCCGCTGCCCTCTCGCAACGTGACCGGCGAACGGGGCCGCAGTTACGCCGACTACTACACCCCGGCCGCACAACGCCGCGCCCTGCGCGTCTTCGGCCCGTACATGCGGCGCTGGGGCTACGCGTTCCCGCCGGAGTGGAAGCTGCCCGCGCCATCGGCCTTCGACGAGCTGAGCTACCGTGCCTTCAGCCGCGTGGCACGAACCTACTGGACCCACATCCGCCCCCGGACCTGATGAGCGGCCCGACGTCGACCGCCGAGGGGCGCCGCTACGCCTTCCTGGCATCCAGCCCGTATTCCGGCTCCACGCTCCTCTCCTTCCTGCTCGCCAGGCATCCGCGGGTTTCGACGATCAGCGACGTGTCCGGCACGCGCCGTCGTCAGATGATGTCCACCTTCCGCTGCTCCTGCGGCCGGCTGATGCGCGCGTGTCCGTTCTGGGCACGCCTGGCAGACCAGTCGCGCGAGCGCGGCATCCCCGACCTCGACCTGGCCGATTTCAGGCTGGGCTTCGACACCGCCCACCGCGGCCCGCTGCAACGGCTCCACGCGCGGTCGCTCCGCTGGTCCGCACTGGAGCACCTCCGGGACCGCGCGCTCGCGCCGCTCGGTGTGGATGCCGCGATGCGGGAGGTCGGCCGCCGCAGCTGGGCGCTGGCGAACGCGGTGATGGACATCACCCGCACCGACGTGTTCGTGGATGCGTCGAAGGAGCGCCTGCGCATCCGATACCTGGAACGTCATCTGCCGGTCCGCCCGTTGGTCATCCACCTCGTGCGTGACGTGCGCGGCGTGGTGGAGTCGACGTTGCGGCGCGGCAAGGTGGACGAGCGGGCGGCAACCATCGCCCGGGGATGGGCGAGAACGAACGACAGCATCGAGCGGCAGCTGCGGGAGCTGCCGGCGGATCGGGCGTTCCGCGTCCGCTACGAGGACCTGTGCCAGGACGTTCCCGGCGTCCTGCGCTCCGCCTTCGCATTCCTCGGCGTGGACCCCGATGCCAGCCTGCGGCCGATCGGGCGCGAGCAGCACATGCTCGGCAACCAGATGCGACTGGTGGCGTCGTCCGACATCCGCCTGGACGAACGGTGGCGGGGCACCCTCGACCCGCGGACCGAGGAGGCCATCGTCACCGCCGCCACGCCGGTTTTCGCGCGGCTGTATCCCGAACGCGCCACCCTCGCGCCGGCAGGCTCGTCCGGTCAGTCATCGCGGCGGTAGCCGGCGAGATAGTCGAAGCGCGCGATGAGCTCCTCGACGCGGCGCGCGTCTTCCGGCCGCCATTCCACCTCGGTCCTGCTGCGCGCCGGGGAACGGTAGACCTGCGCGGTGGCGGCCGCCAGGTAGGCGTCGTCGGCCTCCACGCCGAGAAAGGCGCACAGCGCCGTCAGGGTCGCCCGCGGATCGCCGACGAGCGCCTCGTGGCGCACCCGGTACAGCCGCTGCGACCCGATGCGCGCGGCGAGGGGAACGATGACCTCGCAATTCGCGGCGTACTGGGCAAATGCGCTCTCGAAGGTGCGGCCGCCGCGCAGCATCATGGTCGCGATGTTGTCGAAGGGGTTTCGCACCACGTGGACGAAGCGCACCTCGATGGGCGCCATCCGCTGCCGCAGCCGACGCAGCAGATCGGGATCGGCGCCGAGCCGGCGCGTGGTCCAGCCGGCCTGGCTGTCGCCCACCACCCGGAGCTCCTCGGCGCGGCCCTGCCACGCACCCGGCACGTGGTATGAGTACGTCTTCCCGCCCCGACCCGCCTTCTGTCGAAGGGTCGCCCCCTGACGGCGGGAAATCTCCAGCGACCCGTACATCAGCTGTCCGCGCGTGAATCCGGCACGGAGGTAGCGCAGCGCGTCGAGCTCGTCGGAGATGACGATCTGCCGATGCGCGTCGAGCAGCGCGCCGATCACGCTATGGCCGCTGCGAGCATGGCCGATGAACAGGCAGTACGTGCGCACGCCCTCGAAGCGTCGCCGCTCCCGCAGTGCGCCCGCCGCGAAGGCCACCGAGCGCCACGCGGTGTGGACCGGCGTCCGGCGCAGGACGTCCTTCACCGACGGCGCCCGCTCTGCGGGCGCCGCCACCGCATCGGGAGGAGCGGCATCAGGGTTCAGCGGCGAAGACGATATCGTCGACGTAGACCGTCGTGTTCAGGCTGCTGACCTTCATGAACACCCGGGCGATCGTGGCGCCGGCCGGTGCCGTCAGCCCGGTGACGGAATACTCGTTCCACCCCGGCCCCGACGGCTTGTTCACCTTCGCCAGCGTCACCGTGGTCAGCGCGCGGTTCGCGGTCCGCCACTGGAGCTTGATGATGACGCTGAACTTGTCGGTGCCGCCGACCCAGTTGGCCCATGCGTCGAACGAGTACTGCTGGCCGGAGGTGACGTCGACTCGCTGCTCGACGGTGTATCCGGCTCCATCGGTGGCCTCGTGCCGCCCCGAGAACGCTCCGCCGTTCACCTCCGCATTCGACGTGGTGAACCGCGGGTTCGTGGTCCAGCCGGCGGGCGCCGACCCGAGCGGCCCGGCCTCGAAGTCGCCGTTCTCGAGCAGGTTGCCGCCCGGAGGAGGCGGTGGGGGCGGAGGTCCGCCGGCCTGGATCCTCACCTCGTAGATCTTCCCGTCGTTCTCGTCCGGGTCGTTGTTGTTGTCCTCCCCGCGCTCCACGATCCAGGCGCTCAGGACGCCCGCGTCGTCCAAGGTGGAGGACGATGGCGCGAGCTCGAGCCCGCCGGGATTGTCGTGCGGGAAGGCGAGATTGGTGATGCTCACCGGCGTGCCGTCCGGCGTGGTCTCGAGGATGCCCTCGCCGTCCTTGCGGCTCAGGATCCACAGGTTGCCGGTGACCGGGTGGACGGCGATGCCCTCCGGGTCGTTGAGGCCGAGCGAGGCGGTGTCGAAATGGGTCAGCAGCTGGTCGTCGCCGGTGGCCACCACGCCGTCATTCCCGGCACCGATCACCCACACCTCCTTGTTCGAGCCGTCGGCGATGTACAGCGTGTTGTTCCCGAAGGCGATGCCCTCGGCGTCGCCCGATCCGAAGTTGGAGAGCAGCACGGTCCGCACCTGCTCGAAGTCTTCCCCGTCGCGGGAGTACACCCAGACCCGCGACGAGCTGCCGTCCTTGGAGAGATAGAGCTCATCGCGCACCGGGTCATACGCGGCGCCGACCGGCTCCTTGTTCGACGGCAGCGCGCTGGTGGTGTCCATGTTGCCGTCGGCCGCCCCGGTCACCGGGTCGGCCAGCCAGACGTTCGTGCCGTGGTAGGGGTAGTTGTTGATGTTGTCCTCGTCCACCTCGCCGTCGGAGACGACGAGCTTCGCCAGCGGACCGACGTAGGCGATGCCGGAGGGATCGGGGCTGAACGGGTTCCACGCCGAGGTGTCGATCGTCTTCACCAGCTGGCCATCGTTCTCCGGCACGGCCGCGAGGGCGGCGGAGACCGCCGGCGCCGCCAGCGCCAGCTCGAGGACCGCGGGCCCGGTCGCGGAGCCGTCGTCCACGGCGTCGGCGACCGATACGTACAGGCTCACCGCGTCGGTGGCATCGGTGGTGTCCGCCGTGGGGGCCACGGCCATCCCCGCCACGCCCCGCAGCTGCAGGTCGGCAACGCTTCGCCGGCTCACGATCGCCCCGCTGCGGTCGGTCTCGATGATCGCCCCCGAGGAGGTGTCAAGGGCGTACCGATGGCCAGACGCTGCGTCCCTGGCGGTGAGCCTGCCGACGCGCGGTGCCTCTGCCCGCGCTGCGTTGCCGAGGACGCGTCCCTGCGGCCCGACCAGCCGAGCGCCGCCCGTGGCGCGATCCACGACCACGAGGGCGCGGGCGGCCGCATCCCAGGCAAGCGGTCCGGGCCGGACGACGCCGAGGTCATGCGCCTCGAGAACGTTCTCGACTGCGATGTACCCCCATCCAGCGGCACGGGACGGTTGCGTCGCGTTCGGGCCGACGGCGAGGATGCCCACGCCGAAGGCAGCGGTGACGAGCGCGGTCAGGAGACGGGACACGGATACTCCCCCTCAGGTACCAGGGCACGTAGGACGATCGGAGCATCATAGCCGATGGGACATGGTTCACCCGCACGCCGGCCGATTGTGTTGCGAGCTGTCAACGATCTTTGCCGGCGGCGGCCGGCGGCCGACCAGCCCCGGGAGGCGATGCTGGACGCGCTCGAGCGCGTCCCAGGCCAGCATCCGGGCGGCCTGCGCGGGCCACTGCAGGAGAAGGTAACGCGCCCGCACGGCGAGCGGCATCGGCGTGCGATCCACCTCATACCCGTGGGCTCGCATCCGCCCGCCGAGCTGCTGCTGCATGAACGCCAGCTCGTGGCGAGGGATCCTCCCTCGGTAGTCGCCGATGTGGGCGGCGGTGATCAGCGGTCCCCCTTCGCTGCCAGCCACGAGCTTGGCCCGGTACGTCGGCGCATCGGGCAGGTCGAGCATCGCCGGTTCGAACGGCTCCCCAACGAACGCACAGAGCCTCTGCGCGACGGGCTCGGGGTCGCGCACGAGGTCCTCGTAGCGGAGCACGAGGTAGCGATCCGGCCAGCGCCGCGCATTCCTGGTCGCAAGATCGATCGAGTACCGCCAGCGCGCCACCGCGGCACCGGCGCGCCCGCGACCGGACGGCCACATGCTCAGCGATCCCTCGTACCGATCCCGCGGATCGCGGACCATGTGAATCATGCGCACGCCGGGCAGCGAGGCGAAGATGCGCTCCGCGTAGCGCTCCACGAGGCCGCTCTGGTCGCCCCAGCGCGGTTTGCCGGCGCGCTCGGCGAAGTGCTCGTGCACGAGGGCGAACAGCCGGGCGTACGTGCGCTCGCCGGCGCGCATCTCGTCTCGGAGGCGCGGCAGGTCCAGGCCCACGAACCGGGCGTGCTTGTAGCGGCCGAGCGCCGCCAGGCAGCGATCGAGGTTCCGGTCCACGCCGAGGTCGCCGTACTGACCGTAGAAGAACGTCCACAGGTTCGAGCCGACGATCGGGATCGCGATCCGGCTGTGCGAGCCGAGCAGCGCGGCGACCAGCGTCTTGCCGCATCGGTCCGGGCCCCCGATGTAGATCGGTCCCCCGGAGCTCACCATCGGTGCACCACGGCGTTGAGGGGATGCCTGCCCGCCAGCAGATCCTCGGCGAGGACGATCCGATGGCGAGCCTCCGCGTTCCAGCGGGCTGCCGCGTCCCCCTCCGCGCGCGTCCACGCCACGACCGCCCGACCGAGGGCGAGGAACGCAAGCACCTCCGGGATGCGTTGGAGCTCGTCGCCCGACGCGCCGCTCGCATCGCGGTAAGCGTCCAGCATGCGGCGCGCGGCGGGCACGTCGAAGCCCCGGCGGCGTTGTGCGTACCACGGCAGGCCGGTGGCCAGATCCACGATGCGCCAGTCCAGCCGTGCCAGCTCGAAGTCGACGAGCACCGGGACGCTGCCCCGGCGGACGAGAAGGTTGTACGGCCCGTAGTCCCCGTGCACGACGGTGAGTGGCAGCTCGCTCCGGTCCAGGGTCTCCCACAGCTGCCACAGGGCGGCATCGGCCCAGGCGCGGACGCGACGGGGAGCCGGAGCACTGGCGAGGCGGGACGTGTACCAGGTGACGTCTCGCACGCGAGGGCCCCCGCGCTTCCGGAACCCCAGGCTCGGCGAGGCCGGCACCTCGGCGCGTCCCAGGACGCGGTGCAGCTCGGCAAGCAGCCGGCCGGCGACGACTTCGAGCTGCCTGCGGTCTCCTGGCATCATCGCCAGCTCGTGGGGGTGCCGGTGGCCGTGGACCGCGTCGTACACGGCGTAGCAAGCGCCGTCGATCCCGACGAGGGTCTCGCCGCCGCTCGCGCGGCGGAGGCGCGGTGCGCTGAAGGCCTCAGCCGCAAGCTTCTCGAGAACCAGGTGCTCGATGGCCGCCGTGGACGGGTCGATGCCGTCCTTGTAGCGCTTCACCACGACCTCACCACCGGAGGTCGGAACTCTTGCCGTTGCCCCGCGAGCTCCCGGCGCCGAGAGCGTCCTCGGTCGCCCGGTGACGGTCAACTCGTACCGCTCCAGCACCTTGGCGAGCTGGGCGTCGGGGATCGCACCGGAGCGCCGGGCGGCGCGGCGCGCGAGCAGCCGATCGGGCCGGGGGACGATCGGACCGCGCGGGCAGAATCGCGTGTCGCCGGCCTCCTTGCCAACGGCGGTCGACAACCGGGCGGTGGCGTTCGCCGCGTTCGTGATGGTACGTCGCAGCGACCGCTGATTCCGCAGCCGTACCACCACCGCTTCGCTCCGCGAGTCCAGCATCGCCCCCACCGCCGTCTCCGCAACACCGCGCGCGTTGGCCACGAAGGCTGCCACGTCCTCGCCCGATCGGCCCTCGAGCCGTTTGGGCAAACCGCGCGCCAACGCCCGTGCGTGCTCCTCGCCGGGATCCGCTTCGACGTAGATGAGCTCATCCGGCAGCGGCACCAGTGCCACGTACCGCCGGACCGCCTCGAGCGGGGGGACGTGATACCAGCCGAACAGGTTCACGCTGCGGTGGATGAGGCCCTCGTCCACGATCACGACGTGCTGGCGCGGCACCAGACGGCGCGCGAAGTCGATGCGGGCACCAACCCCCAGCACCAGGCCCAGGATCAGCCGGCGGTGCCACCATGGGATCGGCGCCTGCAGCACCGCGCGCCCCGCCGCCCATGCCAGGCGCGGGTGTGTCACCGCGAACCGTGCGTTCCACAGCCAGGTCCGCGGCCGGTTGAAGCGCGCGACTTCGTGCAGGTGGCTGGCAGACACGCCGCGCGCGCGCAGCGCCTCGGGGAGGCCGTCGGCCACCGCCGACTTTCCCGCGCCGACGGGCCCAGCCAGCTCGACGATCATCAGAGCCGCCGCCAGATCTCTTCCTCGACCGCGCGCACCACCTCGTCGAGCGGTTGCGTGGCGTCGATGGCCACCACGCCGTCGCCGGCGGCCTGCTCCGCGGCGTCGAGGACGGCGCGCGCCTTCCCCTCGATCTTCTCGGGTCGGGCGCTTGGCTTACGGGCCAGGGCGACGTCGGGCGGGATGACCAGGAGCACGACAAGGTCCGGCGCGCCGATGCCGGCATACAGGCGCTCTTCGCGGCGGCGGAGGGCTCCGAGCACGCCCCGCTCGGTCGCCGGCCCGAGCTCGGCGATGCGAGGCCCGTCGACCGGCCGCTCCTGGAGTCGTACCCACTCCAGCGGGAATCGGTCGAAGAGCACGAGCGTGCCGTTCGCCGCGAGGCGCCGTCCCTCGCGGGCACGATCGGCGCGATCGCGCGCCTCGGCCAGGTAGCGGAGGGCGGTGACGAGGTTCGCCACTCTCGACAGCGCGCCCGAGCCGGGAACGGGGACTCGCTGCCATCGGCCGGCGGCCCGGCGCGCCGCGCGGCTCAGCGCCTGGGCTGCGGCCGTGCGCGGCGCCGGCCGTGCTGTGCCGAGGTAGGCGACTCGCAGGCTCAGCCGCCAGCCGATCCACTTCACCACCTCATCGATCACGGTCGACTTGCCGGCGCCGTCGGCGCCGATGAGCGCGACGGTGAGTCCGCCGGCCGCCGACGACTTCCGTCGGAGATCGGCCTTGCTGCGCGGGCGGAGGATCCATCGCAACCCGGGGGCACGCTGCAGGCGGGCCGCGGCCGACATCGCCAGCGCGGTGCGCCATCGCAGGCGCTCGAACGGCCGCAGCTGGCGGCGTGCCACACCCCGCAGGCGGAGGAGCGCGCGTGCGTCGCGCGGGTTCGTGCTGATCACGTCGAGGAAGTCGGTGAACATTTCGGGCGCCACCGCCGGGAGCAGCCGCTGAGCCGCGGCTCGCAGCTCGCCTGGCGAGACGCGCCGCGCGAGGTCGGCCACCTCCGCCCTGAGGCTCGGTGGCAGGCCACCCCGTCGCCCCAGCCGCAGCATGTCCTTGGCAGCGTCGGTGCGGCGATACTTCAGGAGCGCCCGGACGATGAGAATCGTGAGCTCGGCCGCCGGAGCCGGCACGTTGATGCCGTGGCGGGTGATGACGTCGTCGAGCAGCGCGCCCTCGATCGGCAGGACGTGGTTCTTCACGTGGTCCTCGCCGAGGACGAGCCGGTAGTACACGTGGAGGTGCACGAGGCGGCCGCTGGCGGCATCGTGCCCGAGCCAGTCCTCGACGCCGACGAAGCGGCGGCTGGGATGCGACACGAACGGCTTGAACCCCGCCCCGCGGACGACCGCCGTGAACGGGGCGGCGTGGGCCCGGTCCACGAGGAGGTCGAGATCGGTTCTGCCGGCGAGCGCCAGCGGCAGTCCGGTCGTGCTCTTCCAGTGGCAATAGCGGACGCCGCCCTCGTTGAGGGCGGAGAACACCCGTCGGACGAGTCCCAGCGTGCCGTCCGGGAATCCGCGTTCGTCATCGCCGCTGCTCGCGCGGGGGCCGACGCTTCGCTCCCCGGCCTGGGTCACGTCGGCTCTCCCGGCACGCCGGCGACCTGCTGCCCCGACCCACGACGCCGCGTGAGCTTGCGAGCGGCACGGGACACGATCGCGCGGTCGTCGTCGCTGAGCCCGAGAGCCCACAGGGACACGGCATAGGTCGCGCCAAGCGCCAGCGCTCCGACGGCGCTGCGGAGGACGAGATCGGCGCCGTCCCCGACGGCCACGAACACGAACCATCCTGCGCCGGCAGCAGCCGCGCCGGCGAGGATCGGCTTCAGCCAGGTCCGGTCATACGGGCCCACATGGACGAGCCACTGCACCTGCGCGACCCGGAGGAGGTTGACAACTGTGCGGGCCCCGAGGGACGCGATGGCTGCCCCGGTCACGCCGAGCGGCGGGATGAGGAGCAGGTTGAGGGCGATTGCAAGACCCACGGATAGCGTGGAGTTCACGAGCTTCACACGGGTATGGCCGGTCATGTCCAGGATGGCGCCCGACGTCCCCGTGGCCGAGGTCATGAGCGAAGCGAACGCAAGTATCGCGAGGGCCGTGGCTCCATCCAGGAACTCTGGACCGAAGATGCTCAGCAGGGCCTGCGGGAAGAGGACGGCGACGAGAAAGAACGGCAGGTTCAGCGTGAACGTCCACTTAGAGGTCGTCTGGTACAGCGCGTGGAGCCGCGACCGATCCGGCCCGTCCTGCAGTTCGGCGAAGATCGGCATCGAGGCGGACACGATCGCGGAGTGGAACAGCGTCCCCAGCAGCATGATCTGGTTCGCCACCGCGAAGATGCCCGCCGAGGCCACCGATGCCATGGCGCCGAGGAGCAGCGTCTGAAGGTTGCCGCCGAAGGTGCCGACCAGGTTCGAGAAGTACACGGGCAGGGAGAACCCGAGCATCGCCCGCGGCTCGCCGTGCCGTTCGGCGGTCAACCCCGTCAGCGACACCTGGCGGTGGACGAACCACGCAAGCAGAAGCGTGGCGGCGAACGTCGCGAGGGTCATGGCCAGCACGGCGAGCTCCGCCGTCATGCCGACGGCCGCGAAACCGACGAGGATGGCGAGACGCACGATGGGCTGCGCAAACTGCTCGGCGAGCACGGCCCAGCCGATGCGCTGCGCCCCCTGGAGCGTGGCGGCCAGCACGGTGTTGGCAACCATCGCCGGCACGAGCAGCGCGGCGATGCGGAAGAGCGGCTCCAGACGGGGATCCCCGACGAGGTCGCGGGCGAGGGGCCCGGCCAGCGCCAGGAGGATCGACGCGGCGAGGACGCTGACCAGCATCGGCAGCCCGACTCCCACCCGCAGCGTGGCCAGCAGCCCGCGGCGGTCGGCACGCCTGCGGTACACGGCCACGAAGCGAACGATGGCCGAGTCGAGCCCGATGACGGAGAACGCCGCCCCGAGCGTCGCAATCGTGATGGTGATGCTGTACAGGCCGTACGAGTCCGCCTTCAGCAGCCGGGCCAGCAGGACGGCCAGGCCGAAGCGCATGCCCCAGACGAAGAGGCGGCCAGCGAAGACCGCCCCGCCGCCCTTGGCGGCGAGCACGGCGTGGCGGTCGGCCATCCTAGGTCCCAGCTTGGACCGACAGCGCCGAGAACGCCTCCGTGCGGCCGATGGGCCCTTCCTTCGCTGCGCGCAGCGCGCTCTGGGCATGCTGCATCACGTCCGTGGCTCCCTCGCGATACTCGACCACGCCGGCAGCCGGGTTGGCGTGCGCAGGCGCCCCGGTGGCGGTCGTGCCGAAGGCGGGCGCCGCCACGCGGCCGCGGAGCCCTTCGACCATCGCGACCGCCTGCTCCTCGTTCGTGTCGGGCAGGACGATGCCGAAGACCGTGCCGTACAGCCGGGCGACCACGTCCTCGGGCCGCACGTGGCTGTCGAGGAGGGTCGCGATGCGCCGCATGGCCTCCGTGCGCTGCCGCGGCAGCAGGTCGTCGAGCGCTCCCTCGTGATTGACGTCGACCAGCGCGACCGCCGTCGACTGCCGGCTCCGCTGGCTGCGGTTCATCTCCTGGGCCAGGCGATAGGCGAAGTAGGAGTCGTTGAAGGCCCACGTCTCGGGGTCGACGATGTCCCGCAGGCCGGCGCGGGCCTGCGGCTGGAGGAGGTACGCAACGATTGCGAGGCCGATTCCGAGGAGGAGCCCGGCCGTGATGCCGAGCACCATGTTCAGCGGGACGTTCGGCGAGACCGGCCGGCTGGGGACCGGCGCGATGTCGAGGACGGTCACCGCGAAGATGCCGTAGTTCGCATCGACGTACTCGACGAGCTGCTCCGAGGCAGCGTTGGCATACGCCGCCGACAGGTCCGGGTCCGGCGATGTGGCTTCGACCTCGATCAGCGTGGTCCCCGTCAGGAGCCGGCTCTCGAGCTCGACCTGGCCGCGCTGCTCCGCGCTGAGCTGAAGGCTCTCGGCCGCCGCCTGCTGGACCGTCCGACTCGCGCCGATCTGCGCATAGGTGTCGCTGATCTCCGACTGGCGGGAGATGACCGACAGCGCCGACAGGGCGTCATCCTGGACGCTCAGCGACGGAGCCACGACGAGCGTGGACGTTGCGCTGTACAGCGGTTGCTGGACGATGGTGAAGCCGAACGTCGCGCCGACGGTCAAGAGGAAGATGAAGAGGACGACCCACCAGCGACTGGCGATGACGAGAAAGAGAGATCTGAGCTCCAACGGGCAATGCCTCTTGACGATCGACGAGGGAGGATGATAGCGCGCCGTGCGGGACTGGCCGCGATGGGCGCGGGCCTAGGTCCCCGACGCCTGGCGGGTCTCCACCTCCGGGACGATGCGGAGGGGCTGGATGACACGCCTCGCATCGGCGTCGATCGCGATGGGCAGCGACCCGTCGCGCGCCGACCGCGACGCCGCCTCCAGGACCTGGACGGACCTGAGCCCGGCACGGCCGTCGGACGTCGGCGATCCGCCGTGGAGGATGCACTGCACGACCTCGTCGACCTCCACCGCCAGGGCTTCCCGATCGTCCAGACGCGGCGCGAGGACATCGCCGGAGCGGTACTGAACCAGCTCGCTGTACACCTTCTCCGGGTCGTCGTCCGGGGTGATCGTCACGCCCTTGTCGTAGATCAGCAGCTTCTCGGACGGCTGCATGTCATCGTACACGATCATCTTCTTCGAGCCGCCCACGATCGTGCGCCGGATCTTGGCCGGCGCCAGCCAGTTCACGTGGACGTGCCCGATGAGGCTCGGGCCGTACCGCATGGTGAGGTAGGCGATGTTCTCCCGGCGGCTGCCGGCGTGGGCCGCCCCGACGGCGCTGACGTGGGTGGGCAGGAGGCCGCCGAGGACGTAGTCGATGATGCTCACGTCGTGCGGAGCAAGGTCCCAGATGACGTTGACGTCGGACTGGAACGCCCCGAGGTTGATGCGGACGCTGTCGACATAGAAGATGTCGCCCAGGTCGCCGCTCGCGACGAGCTCGCGCATCAGGCGGACTGCCCCGGTGTACACGAAGGTGTGATCGACCGCCAGCACGACGCCTCGCTGCTCGGCCAGCTCGACGAGCTCTTCCGCCGCCTCGGACGAGGTCGTCATCGGCTTCATGACCACGACGTGCTTGCCGGCGTCGATCGCTGCGCGCGCCAGCGGCGCGTGGGTGCGGGCCGGCGTCGCCACCACGACGACGTCCACGTCCGGCGAGGTGATCACGCTCTGCGCATCGGTGGTCGCCAGCGGCACGCCGTACGTGCGGGCCATGCGCTCGGCGCGATCGAGCGCCGCGTCGCACACCGCGACCACCGTCGCGTCGTCGTGGTGGGCGAAATTGCGGATGAGGTTGGGGCCCCAATAGCCGCAGCCGATGACCCCGGCGCGAACTTGACGGCTCATTCGGCGCCGCCCCCGTCGACGAGCATGACCCATGGCGTCCGAACCATGATCGCGAGGTCGCGGCGCACGCTCCAGGTGCGGATGTACTCGATGTCGAGCTCGCACATCCGGTCGAAGCTCAGCCTGTTGCGGCCGGAGACCTGCCACAGGCCGGTGATCCCGGGACGGACGGTCAGCCGTTCGAGCTGCGAGGGCTGGTAGTGCTCGACCTCGTAGCCGAGCGGCGGACGGGGCCCCACGATCGACATCTCACCCCGCAGCACGTTCACGAGCTGGGGCACCTCATCGACCGAGAGCTTGCGCAGGATCTGCCCGATGGCGGTGATGCGTCGGTCGCCCGGCAGCTTGTACGGCGTCCCCTCGTCCAGGGTCAGCGTTCCGAGGATGAAGCTGGTGACGAAGTCGCGATGTACCTCGTCCGGCTCGCCGACCCGCATCGTGCGGAATTTGTACAGGGTGAAGGGCTCGCCGCCCGCCCCGAGGCGCTGCTGCCGGAAGATCACCGGGCCGGGCGAGGTGAGCTTGATGAGGATGGCACACAGCGCCCACACGGGGCTGAGAACCACGAGGAGGAGCAATGCGCCGAAAATGTCGACGGCTCGCTTCCGCACCGAGGTGAGCGCGTGCGGCGCTGCGAAGCCGAGCCGCTCGGCTGCGGTGCCAGCCGAGCTGGCGGTGTCGATGGGCGAGATGCCCGGCAACACGGCCGCCTGCAGGCGTTCCCGGGAAGTGGGAGCGCGGTACCGGTCTGCCAATGTGTTCCTTTCCCCCGCGATGCTCGGGATCCTGGGTGATTAAGTCCGCGATAAGCGGGCGATAAGCGCTGAGAACGTACACTCTGACCGAACGCAAGTACTACTGCAATAACAGGACCTTCGGTTCTGTTGCGTACCGTCAACTACGGGATGGGTTGCACCCACCCGCAGGGTCGCTGCAGCTCAGGACGCCGAGTCGTCGCGGTCCCAGAGCTCTCGCAGGTCGCGATCCAGCAACGCCGAAAGGCGGGCGACCTCGGGCGCGAATGTGGCGCGGAGGCGTCGCCGCGTGGCCGGCGACATCGGCGCCCGGGGGCTGAACACGACGTTCGCCCGCTTCGCGCGCTCGTATGCCGCGCGTCGGATGCCGGCAGGCACGACGTGACGGATCAGCAGCCGGGGCAGGTTCGGCGGGCGGGCGAGGAAGTGTCGCAGCCACTCCGAACGGACTCGCCGGCTGGGATTGACGACCTCGAACGCTGCCGGCGCATGGTCGGTGGAGACGTCGAGGAAGCGGAGCGTGTCGCGGTACGCGGCGGCGGGATCGGCCACGAAGTCATCGAAGACGATGACATGCACGCGATGCCGTCCGAAGACCTCGATGTAGCGCTCGATCTGCTCGGCGTAGCGCGGCACCTGCGAGTACCACAATCCCTGCGGCAGGTGAGCGTGGGGCGGGATGCGACGTCCGGCCCGTCGGTCGGCTTCGGCGCCCAGCGCCTCGGCGAAGTCGGCGATGTCCTCGTTCCCGTTGGCCAGGTGCTCGCCGTGCAGCGCGGGGAGCATGTCGACCGGGTCGCGGACCATGACGATGATCCGCGCCTCGGGGCTGAACTCGCCGATCTCCCGCGCGGCCGACGACGAGAACAGGTACCACACGTACGCCGTTCCGACGCGGGCCTCCGGCGGCGCGGTCGCGAAGAACGCCAGGTACCGGTCCGTGGACAGCGTTTCGCGGTCACGGATGTCCAGGTCTCGCCCGAAGAACCGGAGCTCCTTCCGCGCCGGCAGGAACAGGTCCGGATGGCTGCGCAGGTACTCGTACATCGCCGTGGTCCCGGACTTCGGGGCGCCGACGATGAAGAAGTCCGGGACCCGCGGCGCGGCAGTCACGAGCCGAGCAGCTCGGCCAGGGACGTGAAGAGGCGCGATCGGGCGAGCATCGGTCCGAGCCCGTAGTGGCGCGCCTCGGCGTGCGCCTCGAGATCGGTGTGCGGGCCGAACAGGAGGACCCGGGGCCCTGGGTCCGCCGCACGCCATGCCTGCAGCGCCTCGCCCCAGCCCGGCGCGCGCTCGGACCAGTCGACGACCACGATCGCGACGTCCCCCGCCGCCGGGAGGTCCTGGGGCGCATCGACCCGCGTGGCCGCGAAGCCGGCCGCGCTGGCGGCATCACCGATCCGCGTCGCGGCGATGAGATCCCGCCCGATCACCACCAGCCGACGCATCGTCAGCTGTGGCGGCCCGTTCCGTTCGCCCGGCCGTAGGACGGCGCGCCGGGCATCGGCCGAGGTGCGCGATGATCCGGCCGCGTCGTTGCCGGGTGCGCTGGAGGAGGGGCGGCGATCGAGAAGCCGCCGCGGCCGTTCGTGGCCGGCACGGGATGGCTCCCGTTGCCCTCGACCACGTAGCGGGCGATCCGCATGGGGTAGACGCCCACGACGACCGGCGCGCGTACCTCCACCGACAGCTCCATTCCGAGCTCGTTGCGGATCCACAGGTCCTGCACTTTCGCCGCCTCGCGCTCAGGGAGGCCCAGCCAGGCGGTCGTGCCGTTGTGCCGGACGAGCGTCATCGCGTCCGGGTCGTCGAGCCCGAAGCGCCGCCTGAGCTCAGCGACCGTGACGTACGGGCGCGACGAGATGAAGCGTCGCAGGCTGGACGTGCTCGGGCGTTTGCTGGCACTCACGGCTGGGCACCCATGGTCGTCCGAGTCTACGCCGATGTACCCGTCGCTGCAGACGGGCGGAGGTCGCTCAGGCCGTCCGCTTTCCTCGCCCGCCGAACAGGCCGCGCAGGAAGAACATGACGTTCGCCGGCCGCTCCGCGAGGCGGCGCATGTAGTACGCCCACCACTGGGCGCCGTACGGCACGTAGATCCGGAGCCGGTGTCCCTCCGCCAGCACCCGGTCCTGGATGTCGCGCCCGATGCCGTACAGCAGCTGGAACTCGTAGCGATCCTTGCCGATCCCCCGCTCGGCGGCCGCTTCCTGCACGGCCACGATCATCTCCGGGTCGTGGGTGGCGGCGGCCGGGTAGGCATCGGCCTCGAGCAGGGTGACCATGCAGTCGACGAAGGACCGGTTGATCTCGGCCCGATCGTGGAAAGCAATCGCCTCCGGCTCGGCGTAGGCACCCTTGCAGATCCGGACGCGGCAGCCCTCGGCCGCCAGGGCGGCGGCATCGGCCCGGGAGCGATGGAGGTAGGCCTGCAGGACGGCGCCGACGTCATGGCCGTCCGCGCGGAGCCGGCGCACGACCTCGAGGGTGCGGTCGGTGTAGGCCGATGACTCCATGTCGACGCGCACGAAGATCCCGTGCCGCCTTCCCGCCTCGACGACAGGGCGGAGCACGTCGAGGCAGGCCTCGACGCCGAGGTCGAGGCCCATCTGGGTGAGCTTCAGGCTGACGTTGGCGTCGAGTCCCTCGGCCGCGATGCGGTCCAGGGTGGCGACGTAGGAGGCGGCGGCACGCTCCGCCGTGTCGCGGTCGGTGACCGACTCTCCGAGGACGTCGAGGGTGGCCATCGCGCCACGCTGGTTCAGTCCGCGGACGACGGGAACGGCCTCGTCCAGGGTCGTGCCCGGCACGAACCGATGGGCGAGGTTGCGGACGAGCGGCGTGCCCATCGCCACCCGCGCCATCCAACGCCGGTGGCTGAGCCAGTTGAAGAAGATCCGGAGCGGGGTGGCGAGCATCGGCCTCAGGCGCGCCCGTGGCCCCAGCCGCGCGCCCGCTCGACGGCGCGGCGGATGAGGCGCTTGCCGGGGATCGGCTCCGTGGCCGGGCCGTCGAGGGCCGAATCGGGCGGAAAGGCACGCAGGCGAAGGCTGGGTGCCTGGGATCCAGCGTGCGGATCCGCGTAGATGTCGGATCCGTCGATGCGGATGGTGGGCGAGCCCGGGAAGGCGAGCAGCTCGGCATCCGCGGCCGAGTTCACGCTAATCATCTGGATCGGCGTCTCGAACGCGTCCTCGTTCAGCACCTCCACCAGCCGTTGCCGCGCGGCCATGTAGTTCGGGTCGGCGTCCCAGTACAGGAGCTCCACGCGCATGCCGCGAGTGTAGCCAGCGGCCGATGTGGATAACTCCTTCGCATCAGCCTCATTTCTGTGGATAAGTCGCTCGACAACATGGAACCGATGCGCGCAGGCTCGCGTCTCAACCCAAGAGCGCGGCCGAGCACCCGCCTGGGCTCTACCCGACCGCGCTGCCAGTCCGTCTACGTCGGTCATTTCGGAGGGAACTGATGTCTGGCAGTCGGTCGCGGCAGGTCGTGCCTGCCCGCGTTTTCGTGTTCGTCATGGTCGCGTCGGTGGCCTTCAGCCAGGTGACGCTGGCCCGCACACCCGCCCCCGTCGGCGGGTCCGATGCCGGAGAGCCCGATGCGAAGGCATCGCTCGAGGCCGGCCTCCTCGATCGCCTGCGGAGCGGCTCCATGTCGCGCTTCGTGGTCGAGTTCGCCTCGCGCGCCGACCTCATCCCCGCCTGGCGCATCAGCGACCACGGCGACCGCGGCGCATTCGTGGTCAGCCGGCTGAAGGACACCGCACGAGAGGCGCAGCAGCGCGCCCGCGACCTCGTTCTCGGCACGAAGGGCGCCAGCTTCGAGGCCTCCTGGCTGCGCAACAGCATGCTGGTCAAGGGCGGCGCGGCCCTCGCGGAGCGACTTGCCCTGCTGCCCGGCGTGAAGGCGGTCCGTGCCGAGCGGACCTTCCCGCTCGTGAAGCCGGTGAAGCAGCGGCTCAACGTGGAGCCGAACGTCGGCAACCCCGAGTGGGGTATCACGCAGATCGGAGCCGACGAGGTGTGGGCCGACGGGATCACCGGCCAGGGTGTCGTGATCGGCAACATCGACACTGGCGTCGACTACCTCCACGAGGCACTCGTCGACCACTACCGCGGCAACCTGGGGGGAGGCACCTTCGACCACAACTACAACTGGTGGGATCCCACCGACATCTGTGGCGACGAGCCGTGCGACAACGCGCTCCACGGCACCCACACCATGGGCACCATGGTCGGCGGCGACGGCCCCGGCCCGTTCAGCCCGGACATCGGCGTCGCACCTGGCGCGACCTGGATCGCCGCCAAGGGCTGCGAGGACCTGTTCTGCAGCGAGTTCGCACTGCTGTCCTCCGGCGAGTTCATGCTCGCCCCGACCGACCTGAACGGCGAGAATCCCGACCCCGACAAGCGGCCGCACATCCTGAACAACTCGTGGGGCGGCGGCCCCGGCGAGGACTGGTATCTCGACGTGGTGACCGCCTGGCGCGCAGCGGGGATCATCCCCGTCTTCAGCTCCGGCAACCCGGGGCCTGACTGCGGCTTCGGCGGATCGCCGGGCGACTATCTCGAGGCGTTCAGTGCCGGCGCCACCGACATCGACGACGTCATCGCCGATTTCTCCGGCCGCGGCCCATCGGTGTTCGGCAAGGTCAACCCGGACATCTCCGCGCCCGGCGTGGACGTCGTGAGCAGCATCCCCGACGACGAGTACGCGGCATTCAGCGGCACGAGCATGGCCGCGCCGCACACCTCCGGCACGCTGGCGCTCATGCTGTCCTCCGCCCCAGGGATCGTGGGCGACTTCGAGGCTGCCACCAGCGCGGTGCGCGACACGGCCCTCGACATCATCGACGAGTCGTGCGGCGGTGACGAGGACGGCGATCCGAACAACGTCTATGGCGACGGGCGCATCGACGCCTTTGCGGCTGTCCAGCTGGTCGCCACCGGCGGGACGCTGACGGGCACCGTCACCGCTTCCGGCAGCGGCGAGCCGCTGGCCGGCGCGAAGATCGTGGCCGATGGCGTGGACCAGGACTACACCGGCTTCACCGATGCCGCCGGCGTGTTCGAGCTGTTCGTGCAGGAGGGCGAGTACGACATCACCGCATCGGTCTATGCGTACGCCCCTGCGACGCAGGAGGACGTCTTCGTTCCCGAAGACGACGAGACGATCGTCGATTTCGTCCTCGATGCACTGCCCGCCGCGACCGTGACGGGCACGGTCACCGATGCCTCCGGCCACGGCTGGCCGCTCTACGCCCGGATCGAGATCGAGGGCTATCCCCTCGGGCCGGTATTCACCGACCCGTTCACCGGCCAGTACAGCGTCGAGCTCGTGGAGAGCACCGACTTCGTCTTCCGCGTCACCGCCGTCTCCGGCGGCTACGTCGAGGACGAGCGGCCGGTCGGCCCGCTCGCCGGCGACGCGGTCGAGGACTTCGCGCTCGCCGTGGACGCCGAGCTGTGCGACGCGCCCGGCTACGTGCTGAACGTGGACGGGCTCCACGAGCCGTTCTCGAGTGGCGGGCTGCCCGAGGGCTGGACGATCGTCGACAACGCCGAGACCGGCAGCGTCTGGAGATTCGACGACCCAGGCAACCGCGGCAACCTCACCGGCGCGAGCGGAGGCTTCGCGATCGTCGACAGCGACGACGCCGGGCCCAACACCTTCCAGGACACCGAGCTCGTCAGCCCGGTGATCGACCTGACCACCGTCGACGCACCGGTCCTGCGCTTCGCGACCGACTACGTGAACCTGGGCGACACCGCCGAGGTGGACATCTCGATCGACGGCGGGGAGTCGTGGGACACCCTCCTCAGCTGGAACGAGAACATGCGGGGCCCGCTCACCGTGAGCATCGAGGTCCCCGAGGCGGCGAACCAGGCCGAGGTCCAGGTCCGCTTCCACTACTTCGAGGCCTCCTGGGCGTGGTGGTGGGAGGTCGACCAGTTCATCCTCGGCGGCGAGACGAGCTGCGATCCCATGGCGGGCGGCCTCGTGGCCGGCCACGTCTACGACGGTATCACCGGCCTCGCCCTGAACGGCGCGGACGTCATCAGCGAAGACGACCCGGACATCGCGGCGGTGAGCGCGGCGACGCCTGAGGACGAGAACCTCGACGACGGCTTCTACCAGCTCTTCTCGCCGCTCACCGGCGACCGCGACTTCACCGCCAGCGCGAGCCAGTACTCGTCCGCGACCGAGACCGTCTCGGTCGTGGCCGACGCGGTGGTCCGGCAGGACTTCGCGCTCGGCGCCGGGCTCCTCACCACCGACCCGGACAGCGTCGAGGTCACGCTGCCCTTTGGCGGAACGACGAGCGAGGTGCTCACGATCACGAACGAGGGCACCGCCGACGCGACATTCGAGATCCGCGAGCGCAGCGGCGGTCGGGAGATCCTCGGCCTGCGCGGCGCGCAGCTCATCCGGCGCAGCGGGACGTTCTCGCCGCACTCCCTGGTGAAGGCGGGGGCGAACTCTGACGGCGCCACGCCATCGGCCCAGGTCACGGACGCTCCGTGGACCGACGTCGCCGGACACCCGGTCCCGATCATGGACAACACCGCCGACGCGTTCGACGGCAAGGTGTACTCGGTCGGGGGATTCGACGGCGGCGCGAACCTCAACCTCGCCTTCGTCTACGACCCCGGCTCCGACACGTGGAGCGAGATCGCTCCCATGTCGGAGGTGCGGGAGAAGCCGGCGGCGGCCTTCGTCGACGGCCTGCTCTACGTCATCGGCGGCTGGGACGACGTCGGCGGCACGGTCGCGACGCTCGAGATCTACGACCCCGGCTCGGACACGTGGTCGACCGGCGCCGACGTGCCGGCCGCCTACGCGGCCGCGACCGCCGTCTCGCATGACGGCCTGCTCTACGTCATCGGCGGCTGCACCGAGTTCTGCGGCGTGACCGACGTCCAGGTCTACGACCCCGGGACCGACGAATGGACGTTCGTGGCCCCCTATCCGGAGGAGGTGTCGTGGTCGCACTGCGCGAGCCTCGACGGCCTCATCTATTGCGCCGGCGGCGTGAGCGACAGCGCGGGCGAGCTCGATGCTGGCTATGCCTATGACGCCGATGCCGACGCCTGGAACCCGATCGCCCCGCTGCCGCAGACACAGTGGGCCGGCGGCTACGTCGGCGCGGGCGGGCAGCTGCTCGTCTCCGGCGGCGTCACCGACGACTTCAGCACGGTGACGAACGCCGGCTGGATGTACGACCCGGGCAGCGATTCGTGGTCGGAGCTCCCGAACTCGAACAACGCCCTGTACCGCGGCGGCAGCGCCTGCGGCTTCTACAAGATCGGCGGCTCGGAGTTCGGGTTCTCTCCCGTCGACGCCGTCGAGCTCCTTCCCGATCTCGACGACTGCGGGGCAGCCCCCGACGTCACCTGGCTGAGCGTCGAGCCCGCGGCGGGGAGCCTCGTTCCGAGCGAATCAGCCGAGGTGACCCTCAGCTTCGATGCGAGCGTGGCCGAGGTGGACCAGCCGGGCGCGTACCACGCCATGCTGACCTTCAAGGAGGACACCCCGTACGCGGTCAGCCCGGTGCAGGTCACGATGAACGTGACCCCGCCGGACGACTGGGGCAAGCTGGAGGGAACGGTCACCGGGCTGTCGCGCTGCGACGGGCCGGGTGGCCCGCTGGCGCGGGCAACCGTGCTCGTGGCCGGCGTGTCGACCGACTTCGCGCTGACCACCGACGGCGACGGCTACTTCGAGTGGTGGATGCCCGAGGCCAACGGGCCGGTCACCCTCACCGTCAGCCGCGACGGCTGGGTCACGAAGTCCGTGGCCGCCGTGGCGATCGCAGCCGGCGAGACGACCACCGAGGACGTCACGCTCCGCCTCGCGGCGCCGTGCGCCGATGCCGAGCCGGACAGCCTGGAGGTGACGCTCCTCCAGAACGACGTCGAGCAGCTCGAGCTCGTGCTCAGCAACATCCCCGGGGCCCGGGCCTACCAGTTCCTCATCGAGGAGACCGAGTTCGGCCTGAGCCCCATGGCCGTCCAGAGCGTCGCCATGCGCACGGACTTCTCCGCGCCGGCCAGGGCCGGCGGCCCCGCCTCGATCCGCTCGGCGGATCGGCGGATCGGGCCGAATGACGCGGGGACGAACGCGCCGCCCTGGTTCGGCGCAAACGACATCCCCGGCGGCCTCGTCCGCTTCGCGCATGCCCAGTGCGACGCCGAACCGAACGTGTTCTACGTCGTCGGCGGCGTGGACGGCACGTTCGAAGTCTCCGATCGGCTGTGGCGCTTCGACGCCGAGACGACGGAATGGACCGAGCTGGCCTCCATCCCGGAGGGCGGCGAGGGGCCGACCGCGACCTGCGAGGCCGGCCGCATCCACGTCATGGGTGGTGACGGCACCGACCGGCACTACATCTACACCATCGCCTCTGACAGCTGGAGCACCGGCGCGCCGCTTCCGCGACCGGTGTGGGGCGCCGCGGCGGCCGGCTGGAACGGGCAGATCTTCCTCGTCGGCGGTGACGACGACTTCTTCTTCGGCGGCACGTCCGACGAGGTGAACGTCTACGACATCGCCAGCGACACATGGGTCGGGACCGGCGAGCCGATGCCGGTGCCGACCGGCGCGGCCGGCTTCTTCCAGTCCGGCCCGCACCTCTATGTCGTCGGCGGCTGGGACGACAGCTCCCCGGACTTCAACGTCGGGGCCACCCAGCGCTACGACCTCGTGAACGGCTTCTGGGAGATGGGCCCGTGGCTCGCCTTCCCGCGCGCCGACTTCGCCCTCGCGGCCACCGACCAGGCGCTGTATGCCATCGGCGGTGACGAGGAGGGCGGCAGCCCGTTCGACGCCTCCCGCACGGTCGAGCGGCTCGACCTCGGCGCGTGGCCGGACGGCGCCTGGGAGGAGGTCGATCGCATCGGCGTCCCGCTCACCGCGAACAACGGCGGCTTCTGCGGGACGGCGACGTTCGATCCCGGCACCGAGGTCTGGTCCGCCGGTGGCGCGGACGCGAACCTGAACATCCAGGGCCGCATGCTCTTCCGGCAGGCGGCCGGCGAGACGTGCCCGACGATCCGCTCCGAGGTCGACTGGCTGTCGGTCTCGGCAACGTCCGGCAGCGTGCGGCGTGATCGGCAGCGGACGCTGACGGTCACCGTCGACGCCGGCGACCTGCCGGTCGGCGAGCACGACGCCACGCTTCTCATCTCCACCACCGACCCGGCCCGCGCGGAGATGCGGGTACCGGTGCATGTCACCGTCCTGGCGCGGCCGACCGTGGCGCACCTCAGCGTCGCGCAGACCGCGGTCATCGACGGCGTCACCATCCGCAACGAGGACGTCTTCACCGTCTTCGACGACGGGTCGGTGGAGCTCCTCTTCGACGGCAGCGACCTCGGCATGGGCGGGATGGCGGTCGACGCGTTCGCCTTCGCGCCCGACGGATCGCTGGTCATGTCCTTCACCCAGCCGGCCGGCGTGCCGGGCATCATCGGGACGGTGGACGACTCCGACCTGGTGCGCTTCGTCGCCGACTCGCTGGGACCGGACACGGCGGGCGTCTTCGTGCGCTACTTCGACGGCTCCGACGTCGGGCTGGGCACCGAGGCCGAGGACATCGACGCGCTCGAGATCCGCGGCAGCGGGGTGATCTTCGTCAGCACGACGGGGACCGCCAGCGTGCCGGGGATCGCGTCGGCCGATGACAGCGACGTCCTGCGCTTCGTCCCGTCCTCGCTGGGCGGCTCGACGAGCGGGACGTGGCACCGCTGGTTCGACGGCTCGGACGTCGGCCTCACCACGAACGGCGAGGACGTCGACGCGCTGGCGCTGTTCGGCGGCGCCATCGGGCTCTCGACGACCGGCACCCTGCTGGCTCCCGACCTGCGGGCGGCCGACGAGGACGTGGTCGCCTTCGACCCGCGGCGCCTCGGCAGTATCACCCGCGGCGAATGGGCGGGCCGCTACTTCGACGGCTCGCACTTCGGGCTGGGGGCGAACGACATCACCGGGTTCGAGACGTCGTAGGGCGCTCGAACCGGAGACCGATACGAGGGCGGGGCCGCCGGCCCCGCCCTCGGCCTGTGCGGCGGGTCCGCCCTCAGCTGCTGACGAAGAAGGCGAAGAGGCAGACGAGGGCGGCGGCGGCGAGCACGGCCGCGATGGAGAGCCGGCGCCGTTCCTCGCCGGTCAGCCCCTCGCTCGTCGTGGGCGCGGTGCGATCCGCCCGGCCGCGCCAGGCGAGGTAGCGCTCCGCGTTCAGGTCACGCGCCTCGCGGGCCTGGTAGCCGGTCCACGCCGGCCAGCCGACGAGGTAGGCGGCGCCGCCGAAGCCGAGCGTGCCGATCAGCCACAGCCATGCCATGGCCATAGCCTAGCGGCGGTCCACGATGCCCGTGGCGCCCGGTGCTCAGTGCCGGAGGCGCGGGTCGAGGACGTCGCGCAGCCCGTCGCCGAGCATCGTGAAGGCGACGAGCAGGAGGACGAGCGGCACCGCCGGGATGATGACGAGGTGCGGGTGCTGCGACAGCGTCTCGGTCCCGGTCCAGATGAGCGAGCCGAGGGACGGCGAAGGGGGCTGGATGCCCAGCCCGAGGAACGACAGGGTCGCCTCGGTGAGGATGGCGGCCGGAACGCCGGCCGAAACGGCCACAACCACGCTGCCCATCAGGTTCGGCATGAGGTGGCGCCGCAGGATGGCCATCCCCGGCAGCCCGATGGCCCGCGCGCCCTCGACGTAGGAGCGGTGCTTGAGGCTGAGCACCTCCGCGCGCACGAGCCGGGCCACGACCACCCAGCTCAGCAGGCCGATGGCCAGCATGACCACGAGCAGCCCGTCGAGCATACGTTGGAACGGCGTGTCGTAGAAGGCGACCGTGAACATGATGATGAAGACGAGCTGCGGGAAGGTGGCCACGACATCGGTGGCGCGCATGAGCAGCGTCTCGAGCCGGCCGCCGAACCAGCCGGCGATGGCGCCGATCGGCAACCCGATCGCGACGATGACGAGCTGGGCGATGAGCGCCACGAGCAGGCTGACGCGGATCCCATACAGCACCCGGCTCAGCATGTCGCGGGAGAGGATGTCGGTGCCGAGCGGGTGCACCATGTTCTCGAGCGGGAGCAGGGGCTGGTGCCGGTTCGCCCGTTGCGAGGCGAGGTCCAGCTCCGAGAACGACCAGGGCGCCAGCTCGGGGCCGATCGCCGCCAGCAGGCCCATGGCGACCACCAGGACGAGACCGATGCGCCCGCGGGGGTGGGCCCACAGCGCCGCAAGCGTGCCTGCGAAGGCTCGCCGCGTGGGGGCCGACCGGCGCTCGCCGGCGAGCTCGGCCGCCGTCACGCGGCCACCGTCGCCTCGCGCACCCGCGGGTCGATGACGCCGTACAGCAGGTCGACGACCAGGTTGAGCCCGGCGACCGCCACGGTGTAGACGAGCGTCATGCTCATGATCACGCCGTAGTCGCGCGAGGTGATGGCGAGCAGATACAGGCCGCCAACGCCGGGGATCGCGAAGACGTGCTCGATGACGATCGAGCTCGTGATGAGCACCGCCAGCACCGGTCCGAGGATGGCAACGACCGGGATGAGCGCGTTGCGCATGACATGGACGAGCGCCACGCGGCGCGGGGGCAGCCCCTTGCTGTGCGCGGTGCGGACATAGGCCTCGCCGATGACCTCGAGCATCGAGCCGCGCGTGAAGCGCGCGATCATCGCCATCGGCAGGCCGGCCAGCGCGATGGTGGGCAGCACCCAGTGCGCCGGCGTGCCCCAGCCGCGGACCGGGAGGATGCCGGGATTGCGGATCGAGTGCGTGTCGAAGGCGATCTGCAGGAGGACCGCGATGAGGAACGGCGGCCCCACCATGCCGAGCAGCGTCACGCCCGTGGCGAGGTGGTCCGGCAGGCGGTTGTGGTTCCAGGCGGACACCACCCCGAGGCCGACCCCCAGCATCACGGCCAGCGTGAACGCCAGGCCCAGCAACGTCAGGCTGGGCAGGAAGGCGGGTCCCAGCACCTCGGCCACGTTCGTGGTCTCGATGTGGAACGGGTTCTGCGACACGGGGACTTCGCCGCTCGTGTACGAGGTCCCGAAATCGCCCTGGAGCATGCCGGTCAGCCACCTCACGTACTGGACCGGCAGCGGCTGGTCGAGCGCGAAGCGCTCGTTCAGGGCGGCGACCAGGCCCGGGTCGAGCTGGCGGCCCTCCCGCAGCCACGGGCTGCCAGGTGCGGCGTGCATCAGCCAGAACGTGACCACGGAGGCCACGAACAGCACGGGGAATATCCAGAGCAGACGTCGGACGGTGTAGAGGAGCACGGTTCCCCTTGCGCGGCTATGGGGACCGGCCCACAGCCTTGCCCCGGATTACCTCGTCAGATCGTACCCGCCGGACGCCCGACGGGTTCAGCCGGTTCCCGCGGCCGCCGCATCGACGAGCCAGATCGTGCGCCGCGCCCGGACCCTGGCTGCCGGGGGATCGTCCGAGCCGGCGCGAATGCGCGCCACGGCATCGGCCTTGTCTGCGCCGGTGACGACGAACATCGCCTCGCGCGCCGCATTCAGCACCGGGTAGGTCAGCGTCATGCGCCAGGCCTCGAGGCTGGGGACCCAATTGGCCACCACCAGTCGCTCGCGCTCGTCGAGCGCCGCGCTGTCCGGGAAGAGCGACGCGGTGTGCCCGTCGGCGCCCATCCCGAGCCAGATGAGGTCGAAGACCGGGACGCCGTCGCCACCGATGACGCGACGCAGCTCCTCCTCGTACTGGCGGGCTCCGAAATCCAGGTCCTCCAGCTCGCAGGGCATGCGGTGCACCTGCTCCATGCGCAGCCGCGGCAGGTAGTCGAGGAGGGCGAGGCGCGCGGTGTTGTAGTTCGACTCCGGGTCGTTCGGCGGCACGGCCCGCTCGTCGCCGAAGAAGAACTCGACCTTCGTCCAGTCGAGCATCCGCACGCGCGGCGGCACGACGAGGAGGGGGCACACGGCGAGCGGCGTGGTGCCCCCGGTGAGTGCCAGGATGAAGCGGCCGCGCCGCCGGATCGCGTTGCGGCCGGCGGCGACGAGCCGATCGGCGGTCGCGGCGGCCACAGCATCGACATCGGGCAGGACCTCGAAGCGGCGAGTCACCCGTCGTCCTCGCCGCCGCGCGCGGCCGCCAGGAAGACGGCCGCCGCCCGCAGCGCCGCCTCGTACACCGGGTCGCGGCTGTCGGCGATGAGGGTCCCGGCCAGGAGCTCCGACTCGGTCTGCGGCTCCATCCGCACCCGCCTCAGTAGGGCGGTCATGCCGTCGGCGTTCGAGGCCATCACCGCCTCGTCGCGCTCCCGGTCGACGATGAACTCGGCCGCGCCCATCTCGCCGCGGGCCTGGAGGCGCACGGAGACGAGCTCGCCATCGGGAACGCCCGGGGCCTCCACCCCGGCCACGTCGAGATCGACCATCGCGTACCTGCCCTCCAGGACGAGGCGCAGGTCGCCGTCCCGCAGGGGCTCCGCGGTGGCGTGCCGCCGCCAGTCGAGGCGCGAGGCCACCCAGCCGGCGTAGAGCATCGCCTGGGCGAGGCAGCCGGTGCCCTCGCCGCCCGCCGGGCGGGCGTATCGGACCCGGATGCGGTTCAGGTTGGGCAGGTAGCGCCGAAAGCGCGGCGCGTCGAAGAACTGGGCGGAGAGCTCCTGCCACCAGGCGATGCGCCGCCACGACAGGTCGCCGATGCCGCTCCGCCGGCGAAGCGTCGTAAGCCGACGCATCCCGGTGAGCAGGTCGCCGAAATCGGCGCTGTCCAGGATGACGCGGTCGGCCACCTCCACCAGCTGGTCGAAGGTGCCGTCGGCAAAGGGCGGGTCGCCCGGCCACCAGACGTGGGTCGGCAGGTCGTGGATGAGGAGCGGCGCCACCACGCCGTCGAGGTGGCCGGCAGCCTCGCCGCGCACGGTGAGGACGACCTCCTCGTAGCAGACCTGCTCGCCGTCCCCGTTCGACGGCTGGCAGTGCGCGGAGACGCTGGCGTCGAGCGAGGACTCCGCGGCGCGCGGGTCGGCGACGAGCACGAGCGCCCGGGACGGGTGGCGGAAGCCGAGCCCGCTCAGGGTCTGCACCACCCGTTCGGCGGCCACCGCATCGGGCACGGTGACGATCAGGTTCAGGACCGATGCCCGGGCATGGGGCAGGCCCTTCTCGGTGACGATCCGGTCGCCGTCGACCTGGACGCTCCACAGCTGGGAGAGGTGGCCGGCCACGGCGGGGACGGTCGTCCCGGCCGAGCTCCACACCGGCGCCACGCGTGACTCGGCCTCGCCGAAGCGCATGAGGTGCCGATGGACGGCGAGCTCCTGCTCGGCGGCGGCGATGCCACCGTTGCCCTCGGCGTCGGGTGTCGGTCCGGTCACGGTCGTCGCCACGCCCGCCCGTCGCGCTCGAGCAGCTCGTCCGCGGCGGGCGGGCCCCAGGTCCCGGCGCCGTAGTAGTGGATCGGGCCGCCGCGGCTCGACTGCCACGCCTCGACGATGGGGTCGACGATGGCCCAGGCCCGCTCGACCTCGTCGCCGCGGGTGAAGAGCGAGTCGTCGCCGATCATCGCGTCGAGGAGCAGCGTCTCGTAGGCGTCCGGTGAGTCGACCGCGAAGCTCGATCCGTAGCGGAAGTCCATGTTCACGTTCCGGATCTGGAGGCCCTGGCCGGGGACCTTGGCGCCGAAGCGCAGCAGGATGCCCTCGTCGGGCTGGATGCGGATGGCCAGGATGTTCGGGTCGATCTGCGGGGTGCTGCCGCGCGCGAAGAGGGCCAGCGGCGGCCGCTTGAACTGGACCGCGACCTCCGTGACGCGGGTGGGCAGCGCCTTGCCGGTGCGCAGGTAGAACGGCACGCCGGCCCAGCGCCAGGATTCGATCCCCAGCTTCAGCGCGACGTACGTCTCCGTCTCCGAGTCGGGAGCCACCTCCGGCTCGTCGCGGTAGGCGGGGACCTTGTGGCCCTCGACCCAGCCCGAGACGTACTGGCCGCGGATCGTGGAGTCAAACACCTCGGCGGGCGACATCGGCTTCACCGCGCGGAGCACCTTCAGCTTCTCGTCGTGGAGGTCCGCCGCGCGGAACTCGACCGGCGGCTCCATGGCGAACATGGCCATCAGCTGCAGCGCGTGGTTCTGGACGATGTCGCGCAGTGCGCCGGTCTCGTCGTAGAACTCGCCGCGACCCTCCACGCCCACCGTCTCGGCCACGGTGATCTGCACCGAATCGATGTAGCGCCGGTTCCAGATCGGCTCGAACAGCCCGTTGCCGAAGCGGAAGACGGCCAGGTTCTGGACCGTCTCCTTGCCGAGGTAGTGGTCGATCCGAAAGATCTGCCCCTCGTCGAAGACCCCGGTGAGCTCGCGGTTCAGCGTACGCGCGCTTGCCTCGTCCGAGCCGAACGGCTTCTCGACGATGACCCGCAGCCAGCCCTTCTTGCCGTCGGTGCGGGAGCTGTCGCGCTCGTTCAGCCCGGCGGCCTCCATCTGGCGCGCGATCTCCGGGTAGAGGGTGGGCGGCACGGCCAGGTAGAAGAGCCGGTTGCCCGCCGTGCCCCGGTCGCGGTCGATGCGCTCGAGGAGCTTCGTCAGGCGCGCCCAGGCATCGGCGTCGTCGAAGTCGCCCTGGTGGTAATGGATCGCCCGCCCGAACGACTCCCAGATCGAGGGCTTCGCCGGCCTGTTGCGGCTGAAGCGGTTGATGCCCTCCAGCAGGTGGTCGCGGAACGCCTCGTCGCTGAGCTCGCGGCGGGCGAAGCCGACGACCGTGAACTCCGGCGGCAGGAAACCGCCGAGCAGGAGGTTGTAGAGCGCCGGACCCAGCTTGCGCTCGGCGAGGTCGCCGGTGGCGCCGCAGATCACCATCGTGCACGGCGCCGGCATCCGCTCCAGGCGGAGCCCCTCGCGCAGCGGGTTCGGCACGGGCGTGCCGGGCTCGCGGGTGAGCGCCTCGTCGAGGGCGGTCGGCACCGTCGTCATCTCGTCTACCCCGACTCGTCCCCGGCGACGGCCTTGATGGCGTGGCCGCCGAACTCGTTGCGCAGCGCCGCCAGCACCTTGTCGGCGTAGCTGTCCGGCTCGCGCCGGCTTCGGAAGCGCTGGATCAGGCTCAGCGTGATGATCGGTGCCGGCACGTCGTGGTCGATGGCGTCCATCACCGTCCATCGGCCCTCGCCGGAGTCGTTCACCCAGCCGCGGATGCCCTCGAGGTCGTTGCCCTCCTTCTCGAAGGCGTTTCCCGCCAGCTCGAGCAGCCAGGAGCGGATGACCGACCCGTTCTGCCACATGCGCGCGACGGCGGCGAGGTCGAGGTCGTAGGCCGAGGCGTGGAGGATGTCGAAGCCCTCCCCGTAGGCCTGCATGATCCCGTACTCGATCCCGTTGTGGACCATCTTCACGTAGTGCCCGGCGCCGGCCGGCCCGCAGTACAGGTAGCCGCTCTCCGGGGCGAGGGTCTTCACGACCGGCTCGAAGCGGTCGAACACCTCGCGCTTGCCGCCGATCATGGCGCAGAAGCCGACCTGCAGCCCCCATACGCCGCCCGACACGCCCATGTCCAGCCACTCCAGGCCGCGCGCCTCCACCTCGCCCGCGCGTTTCCGCGACTCGTGGAAGTTCGAGTTGCCGGCGTCCACGATCACGTCGCCCGGCGAGAGGATCCCGCACAGCTGGCCGATCATGTCGTCGGTGGCCTGGCCGGCCGGGACACTGATGATCACGTGACGGGGGCGGTCGAGCATCTCGGCGAAGCGCTCGATGGGCTCCGCCACGCCGATGCGCCCCGAGTTCTCGGGCTCGCCCGCCACCTCGCTGGCGACGGACTCGGTCCGGTTCCAGGCGACGACGTCATGCCCGCCCCGCGCGAGGCGGCGGGCCATCCCGGCGCCCATTCGTCCGAGGCCGGCGATCCCGATCTGCATCTGTCCCTCTTCCTCCTTAGCTGTCCGCTTGTGTGCTGGACCGATGCCTCCGCTCGACGTCAGGTGCGCGCCGTCGCCGGCAGTGCCCGCTCCACGAGCTCGACCAGGCGGTCGACGACGGTATCCGCGTCGCTGAAGTGCAGCCGCAGTGCGCGCCGCTCCCGCCGCTGGAGCGACGCGAGGTCGCCGAGCGCCTGGGCGGCGACGAGCGTGCCGAAGCTCTCCTCCCAGCCGGGGATCGGTAGGTCGCGTCGCGGCTCGGCGGTGATCTGCAGGAAGACCCCGCTCGGCGGCCCGCCCTTGTGAAGCTGCCCGGTGGAGTGCAGGAAGCGCGGCCCGAAGCCGAGCGTGGTCGCCACGCCCGCCGCCTCGCCGACGCGACGGCGAAGCGCCTGCAGACGCTCCTCCGTGTCCGGGTCCTGCGGCAGGTAGGCGAGGATGGCGAGGTAGTCCGCCGCCGCGATGGTCTCGATGAGCGCGCGGACCGCGCCATCCACGGTCACCGGCTCGTCAGCCAGCGCCGATGGCGTGGCGTGCGCCGCCACGCCGGTCTCGGCCACGATCGGCGCCGGCGCGGGCAGGCTCCCGTCACGCCGGTAGGCGTCGAGCAGCGCCTTGGTGGCGTCCTTCGACTCCTGGACGTTCGGCTGGTCGAACGGGTCGATGCCGAGCACGATACCGGCCGCGGCGGTCGCCACCTCCCAGCGCACGAACTCGGCGCCGAGGCCGTACGCGTCCTCCACCTCAAGTCTCTCGACCGGGTGCCCGGCCGACGCGAGCTCGCCGGCCAGCGCCTCGTGCTCCGGCACGAGCTCGCCGCGGGTGCGCAGCAGGACGAAGCAGCGGTCGTCGCCGTAGTCATCCGGATCGCGGAGCGGCTCGCCGACGACCGGAACGATCCCCGTTCCCGCCTTGCCGGTGCTCTCGGCGACGAGCTGCTCGACCCAGTCGCCGAAGCTCGCGAGCCCCGGCGAGGTCAGCAGCGTCAGCTTGTCGCGCCCGGCCCGCGCCGCCTCGCCCATCCAGGCGCCGAGGGCCAGTCCAGGGTTGTCCGGCCCGGGCCTGCGGCAGGCCGCCGCCATGCCGGATGCCGAGTCCATGAGCCGTCGCAGGTCGACCCCCGCCAGCGCCGCGGGCAGCAGCCCGAACGCTGACAGCGCGGAGTAGCGACCACCCACGTCCGGACGCCCGTCGACGATGGCGCGGAACTCCTGTGCCCGGGCCAGCTCGGCGAGCGTGCTGTCCGGGTCGGTGATCGCCACGAAGTCGAGCGCGGGGGCGACATCGGCCATCGCCGCATGGAACGCGTTGGGCTCGGTCGTCGAGCCGGACTTGCTGCTCACGCAGAACAGCGTCCGCGCCGACTGCGCCCACTCCCGGAAGCCGCGCACGGCATCGGGGTGCGTGGAGTCGAGGATGCGCAGCTCGAGGCCGTCGGCGCCGGGGTCGAAGGCCCGGCTGAACAGCTCCGGGGCCAGGCTGGAGCCACCCATGCCCAGGACCGCGGCTCGGCGGTAGCCATCGGCCCGGATCTCGCGCGCCAGGCGCTCGAACTCGTCGATCTCGGCGCCCATCCCGTCGGGCAGGTCGAGCCAGCCGAGCCATGCGGCAACCTCGTCGGGATCCTTGCCGGACGCCGCCCACAGCGTGCCGTCGCGCGCCCACAGCCGATCCGCGACGCGCTCCTCCTGCCAGAGGGCGAGCCGCTCGGCGATCGCCTGCTCGAGCGGCGCGTTCGTCATGCCGGGGCGAGGGCCTCGCGCTGGCTCTCGATGGTCTCGATGAGCTCGTCGAACGACTTGGCGAACGCGGCCACGCCCTCCTCGATGAGCTCGTCGGTGACACGCTGCATGCTGATCCCCTCCGCCTCGATGCGGCGCAGCGTGTCGCGCGCGTCCTCGATGTCGGCGTCTATCGTCCGCGCCAGCCGGCCGTGGTCGAGGAAGGCCTCGATCGTGTCGAGCGGCATGGTGTTCACCGTCTCGGGGCCGATGAGCTCTTCGACGTACAGCACGTCGCGGTAGTCGGGGTTCTTCGTCGAGGTGCTCGCCCACAGGCAGCGCTGCACCCGCGCGCCGGCGGCGCGCAGGTCGGCGAACTCGTCGCCGCCGAAGATCTCCTGGTAGGCGACGTAGGCCATCTTCGCGTTCGCGATCGCGGCACGGCCGCGCAGGGCACGGGCGTCATCGGTCCCGATCTCGTCCAGGGCCTTGTCCACCTTGGTGTCCACCCGGCTGACGAAGAAGCTGGCGACCGATGCCACCCGGCTCACGTCCCCACCTCGCTCGTGGCGGCGGCGCAGGCCGGTGATGTAGGCACGGGCCACGTCGCGGTAGACATCCACGCTGAACATGAGCGTCACGTTCACGTTGATGCCGTCGGCGATCGCCGCCTCGATGGCGGGCAGGCCCGCCGGGGTGGCCGGGATCTTCACGAAGACGTTCGGGCGGCCGAGGCGGCCCCACAGGTGGCGGGCCCGCTCGAGGGTCGCCTGCGAGTCGTCGGCGAGGTCGGGCTCGACCTCGATCGAGACGTAGCCATCGGCAGCGTCGTCGCCGTCGTAGACGCGGCGCAGGACATCGGCCGCGTCGCCGACATCGGAGACCGCGATCTCCTCGTAGATCTCGTGGCTGCCGTCGCCGGTCTCGATCTCGCGACGGATGAGATCGTCGTACTGGCCCGATGCCACCGCCTTGGCGAAGATGGTGGGGTTGCTGGTCAGGCCCCGGATGCCCTGGTCGACGAGGTCCTCGAGCCGGCCCGACGCGATGAGGTCGCGGTCGATGAAATCGATCCAGGGGCTCTGATCGTGCTCGGCGTGCAGCTTCTGCAGGGTGTTCATGCCGGTCTCGGCTCCTTCCTAGGTGGTGGCTGCCGCTGCCCGCGTGCCGGCGAGCTCGCGCGCAGCGGCGGCGATGTGCTCAGCGTCGATGCCGGCCGCGGCCAGCTGCTCGGCCGGCGTCCCGGAGCCGGGCAGGATCCGCACCGCGAGCTTCCGGATGACCGGGGCGTCGCGCTCCTCGGCGAAGACGTCGAGGACGGCGTCCCCCAGGCCGCCCTCCGGAAAGTGGTCCTCGACGGTGACGATCGCGCCGGTCTCGCGGCCGGCGGCCAGGAGGTTCTCGGCGTCGACCGGCTTGACGGAATAGAGGTCGATCACGCGTGCGCCGATCCCCTCATCGGCAAGGATGTCCGCCGCCTTCATCGCCTCGTGGAGGGTGATGCCCGCCCCGACCAGGGTCACCTGGTCGGCATCGGTCCGGCGCACCACCCGGCTGCCGCCGATGGGAAACGCCTCGTCCGGCGCGTAGAGCACCGGCGTCTTCTCGCGGGTCGTGCGCAGGAAGACGATGCCGTCGCGGTCCACCGCCTCGCGCATGAGGACGGCGGTCTGGTTCGGGTCCGACGGGTAGAGCACCGTGCTGCCGTGCACGGCGCGGAAGGCGGCGAGGTCCTCGAGGGCCATCTGCGACGGGCCGTCCTCGCCGATGCTGACGCCGGCGTGCGAGCCGGCGAGCACGATGTTCGCGCGGCTCACCGCAGCCATGCGCACGAAGTCGTAGGCGCGTGCCAGGAAGGCGGCGAACGTGGCGGCGAATGGCCGCCAGCCGCGGACCTGGAAGCCCACCGCGTACGAGACGAGCATCTGCTCGGCGATGTAGGCCTGCACGAACCGATCGGGGTGCGCGTTGGCGTACTCCTCCGAGTAGGTCGAGTTGCCGACCTCCCCGTCGATGGCCACCACGTCGCCGCGGGCGTTGCCGAG
>DATBIK010000114.1:0-15312 GCA_036556985.1 Candidatus Limnocylindria bacterium
CAACGGTGAGCCCGTGCCGCCGCCCGCCATCCTCGATACCGAGGCACCAGCGCGGGATGGGACGCCGGGCTCACACCCGAACATCAATCAACTGGAGGACTCAGTGGCAATCAAAGTAGAGGCCCCGATCGGTGGCCAGACCTTCTCCCTGGAGGCTGGCAAGCTCGCCGAGCAGGCCGATGGCGCGGTGCTCGTCCGCTACGGCGACTCCGTGCTGCTGGCGACCGCCGTGTCGGCGGAGCCGCGCGAGGGGATCGACTTCTTCCCCATGACCGTGGACTACGAGGAGCGGATGTACGCCGCCGGCAAGATCCCGGGCGGCTTCATCAAGCGCGAGTCGCGTCCGTCGGAGGCGGCCATCCTGGCCATGCGCCTCACCGACCGGCCGATCCGTCCGCTCTTCCCGAAGGGCTACAAGCAGGAGGTCCAGATCGTCCTGACCGTGCTCAGCGCGGACCAGGAGAACGACCCGGACATCCTCGCCGTGAACGGCGCATCGGCAGCGCTGGCGGTGAGCAGCATCCCGTTCCTGGGCCCGGTGGGCGCGGTGCGGGTCGGCTACATCGACGGCCAGTTCGTCACCAACCCCACCACGAGCCAGCTCGACGAGAGCCAGCTCGACCTCGTCGTGGCCGGCACGCGTGACGCGATCATGATGGTCGAGGCCGGAGCCAAGATCCTGCCCGAGGCAACCATGGCCGACGCCATCGCCTACGGCCAGGCAGAGCTCCAGAAGAGCATCGACCTGCAGGAGAAGCTCGTCGAGGCGGCCGGCAAGCCGAAGAAGCTGCCGTTCCTTCCGCCCCGCGCCGACTCGGTGGCGAAGCTCGGCGCGGCGCTCGCCTCCGGCAACGACTTCGTCGTACTCGACCTCGAGACCACCGCCATGAAGCCGGAGAACGGCTACATCGTGGACATCGCCGCGCTGCGCGTGCGGAACGGCGAGATCGTCGACCGCTTCGAGTCGCTCGTGAACCCGGGCCGCTCGATCGTCGGCCACCAGGTGCACGGGCTCTCCGACGAGGACGTGGCCAACGCGCCGACCGCGGCCGAGGTGCTGCCGCGCTTCGCCGAGTGGGTCGGTGACGCGGCCCTCGTGGCGCACAACGTCGCCTTCGACGTGCCGTTCATCCTGCGTCACCTGCCGAACGACGTCGGCTGGAAGCCATCGGCCGTGTTCGACACCCTCGAGCTGGCCTACCAGCTCTATCCCGATGCCGGCGGCTACAAGCTCGCCGACCTCATGCGCTTCGTGTTCGGGCGCGACCACGGCGCGGCGCACCGCGCCATGCCCGATGCGGAGGCGACCGCCGAGCTGTTCATCCACCTCACCGATGGGCTGAGCGACCGTCTCGACGCGGTGCGCGCCGACATCTCCGACGAGGTGCGCCGCGGGCGCGACAGCTACAACCGCGCCGAGCAGGGGGAGCGACTGGAGGACATCCGCCGCCGTCACGGCATCGGCTCGCCGCTCATGGACGTGCTGACGAAGTCGACGGTGCGCGAGCTCGTGCTCAGCGAGAACGTGCGCATCGACGGCCGCGACACGACCACGATCCGCCCGATCAGCGTGGAGGTCGGCGTCCTGCCGCGCACCCACGGCTCGGGCATCTTCACCCGCGGCCAGACCCAGGCGCTGTCGATCGCCACGCTGGGACCCTCGAGCGACGTGCAGCGGCTCGACACGATCTCCCCGGAGACAGAGAAGCGCTACCTGCATCACTACAACATGCCGCCGTACTCGGTGGGCGAGGCGCGCCCGATGCGCGGACCCGGCCGCCGCGAGATCGGCCATGGCGCGCTCGCCGAGCGGGCGCTGGTGCCGGTGCTGCCGAGCGTCGAGGAGTTCCCGTACGCGATCCGCGTCGTGTCCGAGGTGGTGAGCTCCAACGGCTCGACCTCGATGGCATCGACCTGCGGCTCGACGCTGGCGCTCATGGACGCCGGTGTCCCGATCAAGGCGCCGGTGGCCGGCGCCGCGATGGGCCTCATCACCGATTCCGAGACCGGTCGCTACGCGGTCCTCACCGACATCACCGGCAAGGAAGACGCGTACGGCGACATGGACTTCAAGGTGACCGGCACCGCGGAGGGCGTCACCGCGCTCCAGATGGACATCAAGGTGGCCGGCATCAGCGACGCGATCCTGCGCGACGCGCTCGAGCAGGCACGCCAGGCCCGCATGCACATCTTGGACAAGATGACCGCGGTCATCAGCGCCAGCCGCAGCGAGCTGTCGCCGTACGCGCCGCGCATCACGACGATCAAGATCCCCGTCGACAAGATCCGCGACGTGATCGGCGCCGGCGGCAAGGTGATCCGCCAGATCGTGGCCGAGACCGGCACCGAGATCAACGTCGAGGACGACGGGACGATCCAGATCGCGTCGGTCTCGGGCGACGCCGCCAAGAAGGCGATCGCCTGGATCGAGGGCCTCACCAAGGACGTCGAGGTCGGCAAGGAGTACCTCGGCAAGGTGACCCGGATCATGAACTTCGGCGCCTTCGTGGAGATCCTGCCCGGCAAGGAGGGGTTGGTCCACATCAGCCAGCTGGCCGACTACCGGGTGCCACGCGTCGAGGACGTGGTGAGCATCGGCGACGAGCTCATGGTGGTCGTCACCGAGATCGACCGCATGGGCCGCGTCAACCTCAGCCGTCGCGCTGCGATGGAGCGGCACATGGCGAAGACGGGGGCGGCGAAGTCCTGACCGATGGCGCCGCCGCCCGCGGCGGCGCTACCCTCCTCCGGTATGGGCACGGAGGCGCTGCTGGCGGCGGTGGCGGCCGAGGTACGGTCGTGCACGCGCTGCCCGCTCCATCGCGGCCGGACGCAGGCGGTCCCCGGCGAGGGGAACCCCTTGTCCGACGTGCTGCTCGTGGGCGAGGGGCCCGGCGCCCGCGAGGACGCCACCGGCCGGCCCTTCGTGGGCCCCGCCGGCCAGCTCCTCTCCGAGCTGCTGCGTTCGGTGGGCTGGGAGCGGGAGGACGTCTTCATCGCGAACGTGGTGAAGTGCCGCCCGCCCGGCAACCGCGACCCGGAGCCGGAGGAGGTCGCCGCCTGCGCCGGCTACCTCGAACGCCAGGAGCTGGCGCTCGATCCGGCGGTCATCGTCACGCTGGGCCGGCACTCCCTGCAACGCTACCTGCCGGGGGAGCGCATCTCGGCAGTCCACGGCCGGCTGCGCCGATCCGGCGGGCGCTTCATCTTCCCGATGTACCATCCTGCTGCGGCGCTGCACCAGGCCTCGCTGCGGGAGACGCTCTTCGCCGACGTGCGCGGCCTGCCGGCCGCGCTGCTGACGGCCCGGGAGGCCCTCGAGGCCGAGCGGGCCGCATCGGTCCAGGAGCCGGACAACACCGGGGAGGGTTCGGAGGCGTCGCTGCCGCCCGACGAGCGGGCGAGGGACGCCGAGCAGCTCTCCCTGTTTGAAGGATCGACATGACAGAGACGCTGCGCATCATCCCGCTCGGCGGTGTGGGGGAGGTCGGCAAGAACATCACCGCCATCGAGTCTGCGGGCGAGATCCTGGTCGTGGACTGCGGGCTCGCCTTCCCGGAGCCGGAGATGCTGGGCATCGACCTCGTCATCCCGGACGTGACCTATCTCGAGGAGAACCGCGACCGGGTGCGGGCCATCGTGCTCACCCACGGCCACGAGGACCACACCGGGGCGCTGCCCTATGTCCTGCCCAAGATTCCCGGCACCCCCGTCTATGCCAGCCGTTTGACCCGCGGCCTGGTGACCGGCAAGCTGAAGGAGCACAAACTGCTCGACAGCACCCCGCTCGAGCTGCTCGAGCCTGGGGTCGAGGCGCGGATCGGCGTCTTCGACGTGCTGCCCTTCCGGGTGAACCACTCGATCCCGGACGGGATGGGCTTCGCCATCACCACGCCCGGCGGCACGCTCGTGCACACCGGCGACTTCAAGTTCGACCACACCCCGCCCGATGGCGTGCGCGCCGACCTGGGGCTCATCGCCGAGATCGGGAACCGCGGGGTGGACTTCCTGCTCTCCGACTCGACCCGCGCGGAGAAGGACGGCTACACGCTGTCCGAGACGACCGTCGGCGACTCGCTCCACCAGCTCATCGGGGAAGCGTCGGGCCGGGTCATCGTGGCGACGTTCGCGTCGAACATCGGGAGGGTCCAGCAGGTGCTCGACGCGGCCTGGGCACACGGGCGCAAGATGGTGGCCCTCGGCCGGAGCATGGAGCAGAACATCTCCATCGCCGTGGAGCTCGGCTACCTCGACCCGCGCGACGGCACCCTGCAGCGCAAGGACGCGCTCCAGAAGCTCCGTCCCGAGGAGCTGGTCATCATGACCACCGGCTCGCAGGGTGAGCCGATGTCCGGGCTGACCCGGATGAGCAACCGCGACCACCGCAACATCACCATCGAGCCGGGGGACACGGTCATCGTGTCCGCCTCGCCGATCCCCGGCAACGAGGAGGCCGTGGCGAAGACGATCGACAACCTCTTCAAAGAGGGGGCGATGGTCCACTACGAGCCGCTCGTGCACTGCCACGTCTCGGGTCACGGGTCGCGCGAGGAGCTGAAGCTCATGCTCGGCCTCGTGAAGCCGCGGAACTTCATCCCGATCCACGGCGAATACCGCATGCTCGTGCAGCACGGCCTGCTGGCCGAGGGCGCCGGCGTGCCGGTGAACGGCATCTTCGTGCTGGAGAACGGCCAGGTCGTGGAGCTTGCCGACGGCAGCGCAAAGCTGGCCGGCAGCGTGGCCGCCGGGGCGGTGCTCGTCGACGGCATCGCCGCCATCGACGGCATCGATGGGGTCGTGCTGCGCGACCGCCGCATGCTCGCCTCCGACGGGGTCGTCATGGTGGCGCTCACGGTCGACCAGGCCACCGGTCGCCCGTTGTCGGG
This sequence comes from Candidatus Limnocylindria bacterium, assembly GCA_036556985.1. GTDB lineage: Bacteria > Chloroflexota > Limnocylindria > QHBO01 > QHBO01 > JAPSGM01. The sequence goes on from DATBIK010000114.1 coordinate 4,887, forward strand.
GCCGGACCTCGTGAGCCGCGGTTTCCTCCACGACCCCGACGACCCGGTCATGGTCGCCGCCCGCGACCATCTCGCCGATGCCCTGCGCCAGCCGCCGGAGGATGAGCACAGCGCCGAGGCCGGCTACCTGAAGACGAAGATCCGCGACACGCTCTCGCGCTTCTTCTTCGAGCGCACCAAGCGGCGGCCGATGATCCTGCCGATCGTGCTGGAGGTGTAGCGCGTGGCGAGGCGAAGCAGCTCGCGTCGCCGCACCTCCCGCTCGCGGCGGCGGCGCACGACGACGTTCACGATCCCCGGTCGCCTCGTCCGGGAGGTGCTCGCGCTGGTGCTCGTCATCCTGGCCGTGGTGAGCGTGATCGCCCTGTTCGCGCCGGACGCCGGCTTCATCGTGGCGCCGTGGGCGCGGGCGCTGTCCTACCTGCTCGGCTGGGGGATCGCCTTCGCCGCGCCGCTGCTCGCGGGCTTCGCCCTCATGCTGTGGATGAAGTCGATGCAGTCGGAGCGCTGGATGGCCGCCAGCGGGGCCGTCCTCGTGGCGCTCTCGCTGCTCGGCATGTTCCATCTCGTGGCCGGCGGCGGCCGCCGGCTGGTGGACGATGGCGAGGGCGGCGGCATCCTGGGCTACGGGGTGAGCACCGTCGCGCGTGGCGCGGTGGGGGATGCCGGCGCCTGGATCGTGCTCGTCATCTTCTTCGTGGTGGGGCTGCTCCTGTACTTCAACATGACGATCGGCGACCTCGTCGCCGCCTGGCTCCAACGCCGCGAGGAGCGTGCCGAAGAAGTCGAGGCAGAGGCGCGCCGCGCCGCCGCCCAACGCGGCCGCCGGGCCGAGGTGCCAACCGCCCAGCCGGCCGAGCCGGCCGCCGAGGGTCGCGGGCTGCTGGGAAGGGTTCGCGACGCGCTGGCGCGGGGGGAGCAGGACGAGCCGCCGCTCATCGTGCGCCGCGCGCGGCCCGAGGCCGCGAACGGCGCCGGCCCTGGCGCCGTGGCAACCGGCCGGGCGATCCCGCGCGAGCCGGTCGCGGCGCAGGAGCCCGACGGCGACGAAGGTGCGCAGCAGGGCGCCGCGTTCTCCGAGGCAGACCTGGAGTCGACCGAGGAGGCGCATCTCGCCGAGGTGGGGGAGCACGAGGTTCGCGACGCGGCGCTCGAGGGCACGACCCGGACCTGGGACCTGCCCGACCTCTCGCTGCTCGACGACGCGCCGGCCAGCAGCGCGGCGCAGCTCGACCTGACAGCCAAGGGCCAGCGCATCCGCGAGACGCTCGCGCACTTCGGCATCGGGGTCAAGGTGGCGCGCATCCAGGAGGGGCCGGTCGTCACGCAGTACGCGCTCGACGTCGAGCCCGGCATCAAGCTGAGCCGGATCGAGGGGCTGGCCGACAACCTGGCTCTGGCGCTGGCCGCGCGCAGCATCCGGATCGAGGCGCCCATCCCCGGCGAGCCGTTCGTTGGCATCGAGATCCCGAACAGCGCCTTCGACCTCGTCACGCTGAAGGAGGTGCTCGGCAGCAAGAACTTCGAGGAGGCTGCCGTCCGCTCGAAGCTCGCCTTCGCCCTCGGCCAGGACGTCGCCGGGCAGCCGTTCAGCGCCGACCTGTCGAAGATGCCGCACGTGCTCATCGCCGGCGCCACCGGATCGGGCAAGTCGGTGTGCGTGAACGCGATCATCTGCTCGCTGCTCATGCGCGCCACGCCGGCCGAGGTGAAGCTCATCCTGGTCGACCCCAAGCGCGTGGAGATGGCCCAGTACAAGGGCATCCCGCACCTGCTGACCGAGGTCATCGTCGACACCGAGAAGGCGGTGAACGCGCTGAAGTGGACGGTCGGCACCATGGAGAGCCGCTACCACGAGTTCGCGCAGCGCGGCGTGCGCAACATCGCCGGCTACAACGAGGCGCTGCGGGCCGGCGAGCCGAGGATGCCGTACATCGTGGTCGTCATCGACGAGCTGGCCGACCTCATGATGGTCTCCGCCTTCGAGGTGGAGGCCACGATCACGCGCATCGCGCAGCTCGCGCGCGCGACGGGCATCCACCTGGTGGTTGCCACCCAGCGCCCATCGGTCCAGGTCATCACTGGTCTCATCAAGGCCAACATCCCGTCGCGCATCGCGTTCGCCATGACGTCGGGCGTGGACTCGCGCACGATCCTGGACACGACCGGCGCCGAGGACCTGCTCGGGCGCGGCGACATGCTGTACCAGCCGATCGACGCGCCGCGCGCGGTCCGGCTGCAGGGCGTGCTCGTCACCGACGACGAGATCAACGAGGTCGCGCGCCACTGGCGCGGGCAGGGCGGTCCGCAGTATCGAGCCGAGATCACCGCCCCGAAGCGTGATGGCAAGGGCGGCGGCCGCCCTGGAGAGGGCGACGACGACGACGACGCCGACGCGCTGCTGAGCCAGGCCATCGACGTCGTGCGGCGCTCGGACAAGGCGTCCGCCTCGCTCCTCCAGCGACGGCTGCGAATCGGCTATGCCCGCGCGGCGCGGATCCTGGACCAGATGGAGGACCGCGGGATCGTGGGACCCGCCGACGGCAGCCGCTTCCGCGAGGTCCTCGTCACGCCGGACGGCTGGGGCGGTGACGTGGCGCCCGACGAGGATGAGCGGTGAAGGAGCCGGAGGGCCACAAGCTCGGCGAGGTGCTCCGCTCCGCCCGCGAGGAGCGCGGCGTGGACCTGGCGCGCGTCGAGCGCGACACGAAGATCCGCTCCCGCTACCTCTCCGCGCTCGAGCGAGGCGCATACCGCGACCTGCCGGGTGCGGTGTACACGAAGGGCTTCCTGCGCAACTACGGCGCGTACCTCGGCCTGGACACCGAGTACCTCGTCGACCTCTATCGCCTGGAGAGTGCCGCCGCGGCAAGCGAGCGGCCGACGGTGCAGGCCCCACCGCGTCCCATCGCCACCCGCCGGCGCGGGGCGTTCGTCATCACCCCCGGCGCGGTCGCGGCTGCGGTGCTCACCGTGGGCGTCTCGCTCTTCATCGTCTACCTCGTGTCGGAGTTCGTGACGTTCGCCGGCACCCCGGATCTGCGCGTCACGACGCCGCTCGGCGACGTGAGCGGCTGGGGCGGCGACGACTACACCTTCGCCGGCGTGACCGAGCCGAACGCCCGCGTCACCGCCGAAACGGCCACCCGTAAGACGGAGGCGACCGCGGACGCAGACGGCAGCTTCGAGATCGTCGTCGCCCTGCGACCCGGGTCGAACGTGGTGACGCTCACCGCCAACGACCCGCTCACCGGTCGCGACAGCGAGCCGGTGACGCGGACCATCCTCGTCGGCGACGCGCCGAGCGCAGCACCCAGCGTCCCGGGCGACGTCCTGGCGCTGAGCGCGCCGGAAGCCGACGCGACGCTCGAGGGCCCGGTCGAGATCACCGGCACCGGCCCCGCGGGGGCCACGGTCACCGTTACCGCCCGTGCCACGGGCCGGGCACCGGCGACGTTCCGCGTCACGAACCTGGCGGGCGAGGAGATCGAGCTGCCGAACGGCCCGCCCCGCGCCCCGGAGCCACTCGCGCTCGAGGTGGCCGCCGACGGCACCTTCCGCGGTACGCTGGACCTGGCATCCGCTGCCTGGACGCTGCAGCTGACGCTCGACGACGGCCCGGACGAGCCCATCGAGCGGGCGATCACCGTCACCGCGGCCGCCGGGCTCCGCGGCGTGCTGCGCGTGGTTGGCGCGGCCTCGTACCTCGAGATCGACGAGGACGGGGAGCCCAAGGCGAATGTCTCGGGACGCGTCGCAGAGGCGGGCAGCCGCATCTCGCTGCGCGCGGACACCACGCTACGGATCCGTGTCGGGAACGCCGGCGCCATCCGCCTCGTGATCAACGGGGTCAACCTTGGACCCATGGGCGGGCAGGGCGACGTCATCGAATGGCAGGTTCGCCGGCGCTGACGGCGAGCGGCCGATCCATCGGTCAGGCGAAGATAGGGGACGAAACATGGCAGATGCATCCTTCGACGTGGTGAGCGACTTCGACCAGCAGGAACTGGTGAACGCGCTCGACCAGGTGCGCCGCGAGGTGGCGACGCGCTACGACTTCAAGGGGGCGAAGGTCTCGCTCGAGCTGGGCAAGGGTGAGATCACGCTCCAGGCCGACGATGAGTACCGGGCCAACGCGGTGAAGGACCTCATCCAGTCGAAGGCGGTGCGGCGCAACCTGTCTCTGAAGATCTTCGACTGGGGAACCCTCGAGCCGGCGGCCGGCGGCACGGTGCGCCAGCACATCGGCCTGAAGCGCGGGCTGACGAGCGAGCAGGCCAAGGAGATCGGCAGGATCATCCGCGAGTCGTTCCCAAAGGTGAAGCCGGCGATCCAGGGCGACGCGGTGCGCGTCTCCGGAAAGAGCCGGGACGAGCTCCAGGCCGTGATCGCACACCTGCGCGGGCTCGACTACCCGGTCGCGCTCCAGTTCGAGAACTACCGATGATCCCGGCACCGTCCGAGGCCGAGCTCGAGCTCGCCGGCGCGCGCCTTGGCGACGCGCTGCTGGCGCACGGCTGGAAGCTGGCCACTGCCGAGTCCTCGACCGGTGGACTCATCGGCCATGTCATCACCCTGGTGCCGGGCGCCTCGCGCTACTACGTGGGCGGCGTGATCAGCTACTCGAACCTCGCCAAGGAGGTGGAGCTGAACGTGCCGCACGAGCTCATCGAGGAGCACGGCGCCGTGTCGGCCGAGGTCGCGCATGCCATGGCCGACGGGGTTCGGGCCCGCTTCGGCGTCGAGCTCGGCGTGGCGGTCACCGGCATCGCCGGCCCGGAGGGGGCGACGCCCGGGAAGCCGGTGGGCACCCACTACCTCGCCGTCTCGCTCCGCGGCCACCCCGACCGGGTCGAGCATCGCGTCCTCGGCCACGACCGGGAGGGGAACAAGTCGGCGGCGGCGATGCTCGCCATCGAGATCGCCATCGACGAGGTCCGGGCCGCGTCCGGGCAGGGATAGCCAGCGCCATGGTGCGCCCCGGCGAGCGCATCCACGTCATCGGCATCGCCGGGTCCGGCGCCGCCGGGCTGGCGCTCCTGGCGCACCACGCCGGCGCGCGGGTGGACGGCTGCGACGCCGACACTCCGTCGCCGTACACGCCGCCGCTCGATGCCGCCGGGGTGCGAGTCATCGACGGCCACGACCCGGCGCATCTCGCGGGCGTCCAACGTGTCGCGATCACGCCCGCGCTGCGGGCGCACCCGGACCTGCCCGAGCTGCGTGCGGCGTACGATCGCGGGCTGCCGGTCGTGCCGTGGCAGGCGCTGCTCGGCGAGCTCATGGCGGCGCCCGGACGCATCGGCCTGGCGGTGACCGGCACGCACGGGAAGTCGACGACGACCGCCCTGCTCGGCCACGTGCTCATCGCCGCGGGCATGGACCCGACCGTCGAGGTCGGGGCGTTCATGGCGGAGTGGGGCGCATCGGTCCGGCCCGGTGGGGGAGCGCCGTTCGTGGTGGAGGCGGACGAGTTCGGGGACAATTTCCTGCACTACCACCCGGCCGGCGCCATCGTCACGAACGTGGAGATGGACCACCCCGACTTCTTCGCCGATCGCGAGGCGGTGCTTGCCTCGATGGAGGCGTTCGTGCGGGGGATGGGGGAGTCGCCGGCACTCGCCGGCCGGCTCCTGCTGGTGGCCGCCGAGGATGACGGCACCCGCGACCTCCTCTCCCGCCTCGACGGCTGGCAGGGACGCGTCCTGCGCTACGGTCCCGGCGGCGATGTCGAGGCCGAGGACGTGCGCTTCGCGGCGGACGGCACCACCTTCCGGTTGTTGGGCCGCGACTTCGCCTCGCCCCTGGCCGGGGCGCACAACGTCTTGAACGCGACCGCCGCCCTCACCCTGGCGGCCGAGCTCGGCGCCGATCCGGACGCCCTGGTCGAGGGCCTGCGCACCTTCCCGGGAGCCGGACGCCGGATGGAGCTCATCGCCGATACTGCCGGCGTGATCGTGTACGACGACTACGGACATCACCCCACCGAGGTGCGCGCCGCGCTCGCCGCCGCACGCCAGAGGGTGGGGGAGCGCCGGCTGTGGGCCGTGTTCGAGCCCCACATGTACTCGCGCACCGCCCTCCTGCTCGACGCATTCGCCACCGCCTTCACCGATGCCGACGAGGTCGTCATTGCCGACATCTTCGCCTCGCGCGACACCGACGAGGCCCTGCGCGCCACCTCGGCCGCGGCGCTCGCCGACGTCGTGGAGCGCACCTCGGGCGTGCCGACCATCGCCACCGGCGACGTGGATGCCACCACCACGTACGTGGCGGAGCACCTGCGCGCCGGCGACGCGGTCCTGGTCATGGGCGCCGGCAAGTCGTACCGCATCGCGCGCGGGCTGGCCCGGGCACTGGGGCAGGGCGTGCTCGACGCGCCGCGGAGCCTGTCGTGAGCGGCGCTCGGGTCGTCTTCCTCGCGACGCTGCTGGCGATCGGCGTCGCGGTGCTCGACCAGGGCCTCGTGCGCCTCGTCGAGGCCTCCGGCGCGCGCGACCAGCCGGCGGCCATCCTCGTCCTGCTGCTCTCGGCCTTCCTGGGTCTCCTCACCGCGGTGCTGGCGCGGGCGATGCGCCTGCCGGGCGCGGTGGCGCCGACGGCGCTCGTGCTCGGCTGGATCGCCGTGCCGCCGCTCATCGGGACGCTGCCGGGACAGCCGTTCGAGCTGTTCGCCGGCGGAGCGAACCTGAACGCCACCGAGGCGATCGCCCTCGTCGTGGCCGTCGTGTCGTCAGCGATCACCCTCGCCGTCTCGGGCCGCGCCGACTGACCTTCAGCCGGTCGGAAGCAGGTAGAGCGCGAAGACCATCGGCGACCCGGCGACGATGGCGTGCGCCGTGCGGGGCGCCATCCGCAGCCACGAGCCGGCCTCGAGGCGATGCTCGTCACCGTCCACCACGAGCTGCCCCTCGCCGCTCAGGACGTGAATGATGGCGGGCCGAGCGGAGGTGTGTTCGGAGAGCTGTTCCCCGGCAGCCATCGCAAAGAGCACGAGCTCGACGCCATCGGCCTTCGACAGCGTCTGGCTGTGGATGCCGCGACCGGGGAGATCGGCCTCGGCGAGGAGGTCGGGCAGGAAGGTATAGGCATCGGTCGTCATGTGACGACGATAGGATGGCGCGTGACCTTCCGCCAGCCGATCTCGCGTCGCGCGTTCCTGCGCCGAAGCGGGCTCGTCGCCCTCGGCGGGGTGCTGGCAGCGTGCACCGGGCCGACCGCGTCGCCGAGCCAGCAGCCGTCCGCCTCGGCGACCGCGTCACCGCCGACGCCGACACCGCACGAGCCGACCGCCTCGCCCGAGCCGCTACCCGACCTGCGAGCACGGATCGCACAGATGCTGCTCGTGGGGTTCCGGGGCCTCACCGCGGATGAGGCGCCGAAGACGCTGCGGGCCGTCGGGGCGCTGGGCCTGGGCGGGGTGCTCCTCTTCGACCGTGACCTGCCGAGCGGCAGCAACGTGCGGAACATCGCGTCGGCGGAGCAGGTCCGAGCGCTCGTCGCGGACCTCCAGGCGGCGGCAGTCGCCGGTCCGGCGACCGTTCCATTGCTCGTCGCGCTCGACCAGGAGGGCGGCCTCGTCGAGCGGCTCACCGCGGCACGGGGATTCGTCGAGAGCCCCTCCGCCGCCGAGCTCGGCGCGGCGGACGATGCGGATGCCACACGACAGGCGACGAGAGCGCTCGCAGCGCAGCTCGCCACGGTGGGCGTGAACCTGGACCTCGCCCCGGTCGTCGACCTGAACGTGAATCCGGAGAACCCGATCATCGGTGCCCTGGACCGAAGCTTCGGAGCCGACCCGTCCCTCATCGTGCGGCAGGCAACGGCCTTCATCGAGGGCCTGCATGACGAGCGGATCCTCAGCGCGATCAAGCACTTCCCCGGACATGGCAGCTCCACCGGCGACACCCATCTCGGGGTGGTGGACGTGACGGAGACCTGGCGCGAGGTCGAGCTCGAGCCGTTCCGGGACCTCGTCGCAGCCGGCCTGCCCGATGCGGTGCTCACTGCGCACGTCTTCAACGCGTCGCTCGATCCGGACTACCCCGCCACGCTGTCGCGGGCGACGATCGACGGCCTCCTGCGGGGCCGGCTCGGCTGGGACGGCGTGGTGATCAGCGACGACCTTCAGATGGGCGCGATCCGCGACGAGTTCGGCTACGAGGAGGCGATGCGGCTGGCGATCGAGGCCGGCGTCGACGTGCTGACGATCGCGAACCAGCAGGTCTACGAGGAGGGGATCGTCGAACGGACGATAGACCTCGTGGAGGGCTTCGTCGCGGACGGTCGCATGGACGAGGGTCGGATCAGCGCCTCCTGGCGCCGGATCGCGCGGCTGAAGGCGTCGCTGGCGCCGGCCTGAGTCGGTTCCGGGCGGCCCGGACCCGCGGGGTGCCGTACTGTGTATCGGTTCGTGAGCATCCCCCAGCCGCGAGGAAGACTGCACACATGGCCATCACCCAGCGCGCCGCCGAGACCGGCTTCGACATGGCGCTCGTCCAGCGCGGAGCCCGCCTCCGCCGCACCCCGTACTTCGACGCCACCCAGCGCCACGGAGCGCAGGGATACACGGTCTACAACCACATGCTCTTCCCGATCCGCTTCGACACCTTCGAGGCCGAGTTCGACGCCCTCCTCAACGCGGTCACGGTGTGGGACGTATCGGTCGAGCGCTGCCTGGAGATCTCCGGGCCGGACGGAGCGCGCTTCGCGCAGCTGCTCACGCCCCGCGACCTGTCGAAGTGCGCAGTGGGACAGGGCAAGTACGTCCTCATCTGCGATGCCGACGGTGGAATCATCAACGACCCGGTGATGACGCGCATGGACGAGACCACGTTCTGGTTCGCCCTCGCCTCGTCCGATGCCCTGCTCTTCGCGCGCGGCCTGCGCCACGCGTACCCGGACCTGGACGTCACGATCCGCGAGGTGGACGTCTCGCCGATGCAGATCCAGGGCCCGAAGTCGCGCGACCTCATGCGCGACTTGGTGGGGGAGGGGATCAGTGAGCTGAAGTACTACTGGTGGACGCGTGCCGAGGTGCGCGGCATCCCGGTGGTCATCACCCGCACCGGCTGGACGTCCGAGGTCGGTTACGAGATCTACCTGCTCGATTCGTCGCGTGGGGCCGACCTGTGGGACGCGGTCATGGCGGCGGGGGAGCCGTACGGCGTACGACCCACCGGTCCATCGGACATCCGGCGCATCGAGGGCGCCATCTTCAACTGGGGCGCCGACATGACCTACGAGAACAACCCGATCGAGATGGGACTCGATCGGCTCGTGGGCTGGAAGCTGGACGACGAGGCGTGCATCTCGATCGCCGCGCTGCGGCGTATCCGCGAGGCGGGCGTGAGCCGGCGCATCGTGGGCGTCGAGATCGACGGCGAACCCTTCCCGGCACTGAACTTCACGAAGTGGCCTGCGCTTCGGCCCGGTGACGGCGGGGAGCGGGTCGGCAAGGTGACATCGGCCATCTTCTCGCCACGGCTCGGCAGGAACATCGGCTACTGCTGGGTGCCCGTCGAGCTCGCAGCCGAGGGGACCGAGCTGCGGGTCGAGACTGAGTGGGGGAGCCGGATGGCCACGGTGGTGCCGATGCCGTTCGTCGACCCGGAGAAGCGCATTCCCGTCTCCTGACATGGGCCGCCGGGCGCTCGAGCAGGCGGAACGCGCTGGCCTGGCGCGGCTGCTGGAGCAGCCGAAGCTCGAGGTGCTGCCGCTGTTTAGCCTGGACACCGAGCTGGCCGCCGTGGGACCGGGGGCGACGCTGACGGTGACCTCGTCGCCGAGCAAGGGTATCGAGGCCAGCCTGGCCGCCGTCGAGCGACTCCGCGCCGCCGGGTTCGAGGTCGTCACGCATCTCGCCGCCCGCATGCTGCGCGATCGGGCGCATCTCCGCGAAGTGCTGGAGCGCCTCGACGCGGCGGGGGTGGATCGTGCGTTCGTCGTGGGCGGGGACGCCACGCGGGTGGGGGACTATGCCGATGGGCTCGCCCTGCTCCGGGAGCTGGCCGAGATCGGACACCCGTTCCGGGAGATCGGTGTTCCCGGCTATCCGCAGGGGCATCCCGCCGTGCCCGAGGACCGCCTGCGGGCCGACCTGGCGGCGAAGGCGACACACGCGCACTACGTCACGACCCAGATCTGCTTCGACGCCGATGCGATCCAGCGCTGGATCGCCGGGTGCCGCGCCGACGGCCTGACGCTGCCGGTGCACCTCGGGATCCCCGGCGCAGTCGAGCTGGCGCGCCTCCTGCGCGTGAGCGCGCGGATCGGCGTCGCTGACGCCGGGCGCTTCGTGTCCCGCCACGCGGGCCTGCTGCGGCGCTTCCTGCGCCCGCGCGGCTACGAGCCGAGCGCGTTGCTCGAGGCGCTGGCCCCCACCATCGCCGATGCCGATGCCGGCGTGGGGGGACTACACATCTAC
>DATBIK010000115.1:0-15555 GCA_036556985.1 Candidatus Limnocylindria bacterium
TATCGGTCCAGCTTATCGGTCCAGGGGGGTGGTGAAGTCGACGACGATCGCGCCCTGGCGCACCTCGGTCGGGAACGCTTCCAGCATGGGGTGGGCCACGTCGATCGGGAAGCCCTCGTAGGTCCAGGCCGCGCCCTGGCAGTCGACGAGGCGGTCGCTGCCCAGGGTGAGCGGGCAGTCGTTCACCGGGCTCCAGGCGTTCACCACCGAGTACCCGTCGCGACCGGGAGGCAGCGGCGCGGCCGCGACCCGGATGCGGACGAGGTCGTCCTGCGGATCCTCGCCGGCAAGGCCGTGGCTCTCCTCGAGGAGCACGTCGGTGACGACCGGCCCGGCGTCCACCTCCGCGGCGGCGATGAGCGCGTAGTTCGCGTCGTCCCTGGCGTCGGCGAAGCTGAAGATGAAGGGCCGGACGAGGAGCACGACCACCATCACCGCGCCGAGGCCGAGCAGGGCGACGAGCACGTAGCGCGAGACGGGGACGGGTGTCGGCTGCGGCATCGGTCAGACGGTAGCAGGCGGCGGGGCGAGCTCCACGAGGGTCGCCCCGGTGACGTTCACCACGAGAGTGCGGCCGTGGCGCACGGTCCGCCCGTCGATCCCCCGCCGCACGAGCGACGTGTGGCCGTGGAGCCAGAGGGGTGGCGCCAGCCGGTCGAGCAGCCAGCGGAACGCGGCAAAGCCGCGGTGGGCCGGGTCCGGCGCGTCATTCAGGCCGCGCGGCGCCGCGTGTGTGACGAGCAGCAGGGGGCGCCGTCCTGCCGCCCGCGGCCATGCGCCGACCACGCGGCGCCACATGGCGAAGCCGGAGACCTGCTGTTCCACCCCGGCGCGCCCGTGGGGCGCGTAACGGGGCGAGCCGCCGAAGGGAAGGAGGCGGATGCCCACCTCGTCGACGATCCGACCGTCAGCCAGCGGCTCGGGGAGTACGTCACGCTCGGTGGCCCCCCAGCTCGCCCCGACGTCGTGGTTGCCGCGCACGTAGTGGAGCGGGACGCCGAAGGCATCGGCCAGGAAGGCGAGGTAGGGAGGCTCGAGGTCGCCGCAGCCGACGATCATGTCGAGCGGCTCGATCCCGGCCCGGGTGGCCTCGGCGTCGAGCGCGGGTTCCGACTCGTCGGACACGGCCAGGATCCGGACCGGCCGGCCGTCGCGCCCCCGGAACGGTGCGGGGTCCGGCCAGGGCACCACGAGCCGGTCGGTCATGGCCGCTCCGGGTCGTCGTCCCGGGTCAGCTCCTCGCGCCGCAGCTCGTCCACGTTCGGCCGGTGCTCGGCGGTCCGCGACTGCCGCCCTGCGCCCGCCTGGCGCAGCTCATCGGCCCCCAGCAGAAGGGAGGCGGCGTCGCGGTGCGGTCCCGTCGGCGCGTCCGAGCTCGTCACCCCGGGGATGCTCAGCTCGGTCACGTCGGCGTCGATGACGCCCGCTCCCGCACGAAGCGCGGCCGCCACCCGGTTGTGACCATCGGCGACGTAGTAGTCGTCCCCGACCTTGACGAGATCCACCGCGGGCAGCGACGACAGGTCGTCGACGGCCTGCTGGATCCGCTGCCAGCGCGCCTTCCAGTTCTTGCCCCGCAGGTAGGAGAGGGGCAGGAAGTCGGCCGTATTCTGGGAAGGGTGGCGCGTGGTGCCCACGATCCGATCGAGGGGCACCTCCTGAAGGCCGCGCGGCCGGCGCAACGCCGTCGTGGCCTGGGGGTAGCGGTCATAGAGGGACGGCAGCGGCTCCCTTCGCGGGAGGCGCGGCAGGCGGTCACGGAACGGTCGGCGAGAGGGCATTGGCTCGAATGGTTGCCGGGTGGCTTGTGTCCTCGACTATGATGGCAGTCTCGCGGTGTGTCGCCCATCCGAGACGGGCGCACCTCTCTTCATGGAGGACTGCATGGCGACCGTGACCTTCGACCACGTCTACAAGCGCTACAGCGCCGACGTGGTCGCCGTGAACGACCTCAACCTCGAGGTCGCGGACGGCGAGTTCCTCGTCCTGGTCGGCCCATCGGGGTGTGGCAAGACCACCGCCCTGCGCACGGTCGCCGGCCTGGAGACGATCAGCGAGGGGAAGCTGTACATCGGCGATCGCGTGGTGAACGACGTGGCACCCAAGGATCGCGACATCGCCATGGTGTTCCAGAGCTATGCGCTCTACCCGCACATGTCGGTCTTCGACAACCTCGCATTCGGCCTGAAGCTGCGCAAGACACCCAAGGCCGACATCGATCGGCGCGTGCGGGAGGCTGCGGGCATCCTGGGGTTGGACCGATTCCTCGACCGCAAGCCGAAGGCGTTGTCCGGCGGCCAGCGACAGCGCGTCGCCCTGGGTCGAGCGATCGTGCGCGAGCCGGCGGTGTTCCTCATGGACGAGCCCCTCTCGAACCTCGACGCCAAGCTCCGCGTGCAGACCCGGGCCGAGATCGCGCGGCTGCACCAACGGCTGGGGACGACGACCATCTACGTCACCCACGACCAGGTCGAGGCCATGACCATGGGCGACCGGATCGCGGTCATGAAGGACGGCATCCTCCAGCAGGTCGGGACGCCGCAGGAGCTGTACGACCACCCCGACAACGTCTTCGTCGCCGGCTTCATCGGGTCGCCGTCCATGAACTTTGCTACCACCCGGACCGAGGGAGAGGACCTCATGCTGGGCAGCGCCAAGCTGAGCCTCTCCGGGGCGGCCGCCAACGCCGCCAAAGAGCGCCCCGGCGGCTCCGAGCTGCTCATCGGCTTCCGTCCGGAGCACCTCGACATCGCCGACGGGCGAGGCGACCAGGTCCGGATCCCGGCCACGGTGGACGTGGTCGAGTACCTGGGCAACGAGGAGCTCATCCACGCCCAGGCCGAGGGCAACGAGATCGTGGCCCTCATCCCGTCCGACCGCAGGGTCAAGGCGGGAGATCAGGTCGAGCTGGGCGTTCCACTCGACAAGCTGCACGTCTTCGATCCGGAGACGGAACGATCCCTCGTCGCATGAGTCCGGTCGGCCGGGCGCGACGGCATCGGTACCCGAGCGGCGCGACGCCGGCATGCGGCTCGCTGTCCGCCTGCGGCACGCGCCGCCATTTGGAGGAGGTTGCATGACCCGACGATTCAGATTCCTGGCACCGCTCGCCGTCATGGCGCTGGTGCTCGCCGCATGCGATGGCGGCTCCAGCCCCGGCGCCTCGGGTGGCGGCGGCGACGTCACGTTCGAGGAGGGCTACGCCTTCGATGGCGCCAATGGCGTCCTGAACACGCCGTTCGGCAACGGCGGCGATTGTCTGTTCAGCGAGGAGCCCGGCTGCTACCTGCACCACCAGGCTAGCTTCATCACCGGCTTCTTCGAGGACAACTTCCCCGATATCGCGGAGGCGGGCGTCACCTACGACTTCTTCCCGATGCCGGAAATGGAGTTCGCGGCAGTCGAGACGGCCGGCGACCTGTTCGGCATGTTCAACGACACGCCACAGGCTCGTTCGCTGATGCGGTATCTCGTGACTCCCGAGGCGCAGCAGATCTGGGTCGAGATCGGCGGGGCCATCTCGCCGAGCTCGGCAGTCGGCGCTGACGCGTACCCGGACGAGACCTCACAGCGCTTCGCGCAGATCCTCAGCGAGGCTGAGGTCGTGAGGTTCGACGCCTCGGACAAGATGCCCGACCAGATGAACCAGGCATTCTGGGGCGCCGTCCTCGACGCGGTCCAGAATCCCGAGAACCTCGACTCGATCCTCGAGGACCTCGATGGCGTCCAGGCAGAGGCCTACGAGGATATCGGCGAGGCACCGAGCAACCCGGCGGGTGAGCCCCCGGCCAGTGACGAGGGCCTCGGCGGGGAGATCAGCATCATCGCCACATGGGCGGATGCCGAGCAGGACGCGTTCATGGCGATGATTCAGCCATGGGTGGATCGCACGGGCGTGACCGTCAACTACGAGTCGACGCGTGACCTGAACGCGGTCCTGACGACTCGCATCGAGGGCGGAAACCCGCCGGACGTCGCCGGCCTGCCCGGCCCCGGCCAGATGGCGCAGTTCGCGCGCAACGGGGACCTGTTCTCGCTCGAGAACGTGGTCGACGCCGACCAGATGGTCAACGAGTTCGGCTACAACGAGGGCTGGATCGCCGACGGCACCGTGGATGACCAGTTCGTGGGCATCTTCATCAAGGTCGCCGTCAAGGGCCTGATCTTCTACAACCCGGAGCAGTTCGCGGCGGCGGAGTACACCGTCCCCGAGGACTTCGACGGGCTGAACGCGCTCGTCGAGCAGATCAAGGAAGACGGCACCACGCCGTGGGGCATCGGCCTCGAGTCCGACGCCGCCAGCGGCTGGCCGGGGACTGACTGGATCGAGGACTTCGTTCTTCGCCAGGCCGGCCCCGACGTGTATGACGCCTGGTGGCAGGGCGAGCACGCGTGGTCGTCGCCGGAGATCAGGGAGGCGTTCGTTTCCTTCCTGAAGTGGACCCAGTAGCCATCACGAGCTGCGGGGGCCGGGCGCGAGCCGCTCGGTCCCCGCTCAGCGATCGAACGGGAGCGACCTAGCACAGCCTGGGAGGTGGCAGGTGGACCTCGGGACCTGGGGATTGCTGGTAGTCGTTGTCGTCGGCGTGCCGGCGGCGACGGTGGCCTATGCCCTGCTGACCGAGCGGGTGCTGTACCTCGTCCCCGCCGGACGGCGCGGGGCCATCCGGCCCTGGCTGTGGCTGGCACCTGGCTTCGCCTTCCTGACCCTGTTCCTCATCTACCCCACCGTCCGTACCCTCATCCTCAGCTTCCAGGACCGGCGCTCCGAGAACTTCGTCGGCGTCGACAACTACCTCGACCTCTTTGGGCAGAATTCGTTCTGGCAGGTCGTCCTCAACACCGGCCTGTGGATCGTCTTCTTCGCGCTGGTCGTGGTCGTGTTCGGGATCCTGATTGCGGTGATGGCCGATCGCGTGCGGTACGAGACCGTGGTGAAGGCGCTGGTCTTCCTGCCCCTCGCGATCAGCTTCGTGGCCGCTGGCGTGATCTGGGGCCTGATGTACGAGTTCAGCGCCGCCCGCGGCACGGTGAACGCCGGGATCGGCGTCTTCGGCATCGAAGCGCAGTCGTGGTTGACCGAGTGGCCGCGCAACACCTTCGTCCTCATCATCGTGGGCATCTGGATGTGGGTCGGATTCGCGACCGTCATCCTGTCTGCAGGCCTGAAGGGGATCAGCACCGAGCTGCTCGAGGCGGCGCGCATGGATGGCGCCACCGAGTTCCAGGTCTTCTTCAGGATCATCCTGCCGCTCCTGGCGCCGACCATCGCCGTGGTGGCCACGACCATCGTGATCACGGCGCTGAAGACCTTCGACATCATCTACGTGATGACCGGCGGCAACTACGACACCGACGTCATCGCCACCCTCTTCTACAAAGAGCGCTTCGTGAACCGTGATGCGGGCTCGGCGGCGGCTGTCGCCATCATCCTGCTGCTCGCGATCATCCCGGTCATGCTCTTCAACATCCGGCGGTTCCAGCAGCAGGAGGCGATCCGATGACGAGCGACGTCAGCACCGGCGGCACGACTCGGCTCGACATCGCAGGTGAGCGGCCCAGCCGCTTCGGCCGGCTGCCGCTCCACCTGGTCCTCGTCGTCATCTGCCTGGTCTGGCTGCTGCCGACGGTCTCGCTGCTCGTCAACTCGTTCCGCCCAGAGAGCGAGGTGCTCACCAGCGGCTGGTGGAACGCATTCAAGCTCCCGTTCGAGTTCACGCTCGAGAACTACGAGGCCGTGCTGGGCCAGGAGAACATCGGGCGCAGCTTCCTCAACAGCCTCCTCATCTCGATCCCGGCCACGGTCATCCCGATCATGGTCGCCGCCTTTGCGGCCTATGCCTTCGCGTGGATGGACTTCCCCGGCCGGAACGCGCTCTTCATCCTCGTCGTCGGCCTGCTGGTCGTTCCGCTGCAGTCAGCCCTCATCCCCGTCCTGCAGCTGACGACACAGCTCGGCATCACCGGCACGTTCACGGCCGTCTGGCTGGCGCACACCGGCTTCGGCCTGCCGTTCGCCATCTTCCTGCTCCGGAACTTCTTCGGGGCGCTGCCCAAGGAGATGTTCGAATCGGCGTATCTCGACGGCGCATCGCCGACGACCGCGTTCTTCCGGCTGGTGCTGCCGCTCTCGGTGCCCGCCATCGCGTCGCTCGTCATCTTCCAGTTCATGTTCGTCTGGAACGATCTGCTCGTCGCGCTCATCCTCGTCGGCGGCACGCCGGACGTGGCGCCGATCACGGTGTCGATCGCGAACCTCATCCAGTCGCGTGGACAGGGCTGGCACCTGCTCACCGCCGCGGCGTTCATCAGCATGGCGCTGCCGCTGGTCGTGTTCTTCAGCCTCCAGCGCTACTTCGTACGCGGCATCCTGGGCGGTTCCGTCAAGGGCTGACAGGCGGGGCGCCGCGATTGGCGCGCCACGTGCATCCTCCGGCCGGTGAGGGCCGAACGACCGCTCACCGGCCCGGGAGGCACGCCATGACTGACCGACAGTTGAACCAGCCCAGCCCGCACGAGCGCGAGGTCGTCGAGGAGCGCGAGGAGCAGCTGGGGGAGGAGACGCCGGAGGCCATGACCGGGGAGGCGCCGGCCGAGACCGGCACCACGCCCTACGAGGCCGAGGTGGAGGCCGAGCGCCGGGGCACGACAGCCGACGAGGTCGCTGGCGAGGTCGGCGACGACGCGGCCCAGCCGCTGGACGCGGGATACCGGCCGAAATCCGGCTGAGAACCGCGGCCGGCTAGGTCAGCCGGCCGAGGATCTGCTCCCGATCGAAGGCCCACGAGCCGACGACGAGGGCGATACCGATGAGCCCGGCGACGACGAGGTCGCCGATGAGGACCTGCTTCATCGTGAACGTCGCCTGGCCCCCGAAGAACTGCGCCACCGCGATGACGATGATGGGGATGACCACGAAGCCGCCGATCTGCTGTGCCGTGCGCGGGTCGCCCACCCGGCTGCTGACGACGATGCCCATCAGCACGCTGAACAGGCAGATCATCGGGACCAGCGTCACCATCGCCACGCGCCACACGTCGATGAAGATGAACGTCGTCAACCGCGGATCGGCGATGGCTCCGTTCACGAACCCGTAGGCGACGTAGACGACCCACGTGGCGGTGACCGCCGGGATGGCGGCGGCGAGCGCCTTGCCGGCGAGCAGTTCCGGGACCTCGAGCGGGGTCGCGAGCTGCGGCTCGAGGGAGCGTCCCACCTTTTCGCCGATGACCGACTGGGTCGCGATCGCCATCGGCACCATGGCCGGGATGATGAGGAAGTAGGCCATGAAGTTCGACACGATGAAGCCCTGGATGGCGAGCTTCTCGGGCACGCCGGGGAAGTTCTCCAGGTAGTCGCGGATGGTCCCGATCTGGTCGGTGTTCAGCTCGCTGTGCTCAATGAACGCGACGAGTCCGGTGGGGATGGCCGCGAAGATGACGGCCGGAAAGACGACCGCACCGATCAGGAGCCGATTGCTGAGCAGGTCGCGCCATTCCTTGACGAACACGGCCCACACGTACGCCAGCCTCATGCCGCCTCCCCCTCCCCTCGGGCAGATGCCGGCGTGTCGCGCTCCCCCGCCTCGCCGACCAGGTCGAGGTACACCTCCTCGAGCGTGGCCGATTCCTCTCGCACGCCGCTGACCCGCGCGCCGGCGCCGACCAGGGCGGCGACGAGGTCCGGCGTCTCGCGCGACGGCTCGGCGAGCTCCACGAGCAGCGCGCGGTCGCCCTCACGTGACTGAGCGCCGAGCACGTACGGCAGCGTGGCGAGGAGATCGACGAACGAGTCCGGCCCGCGGGCGCCGTTCAGGTCCACCCGCACCGTGCCGTGCCGTCCGTGGCGCCGCAGGCCAGCGGGCGTGTCGAGCCGCAGGAGTGTGCCGCGCATGATCCCGATCCGGTCGGACAGCCGCTCCGCCTCGTCGAGGTTGTGCGTGCAGACCACGATCGAGCGGCCGAGCTCGCGGAGCGTGGCGACGAAGTCGCGGACCGTCTTGGCAGCCGACGGATCGAGGCCGCTCGTCGGCTCGTCGAGGTAGATGACCTCCGGCTCGTGGAGCAGGGCCCGGGCGATGGCGATCTTCTGGCGCATTCCCTTGCTGAAGCCGCCGACCCGGCGGTCGCCGTGCTCACTCATGCCGACGACGCCGAGGTATCGGTCCACCGCGGCGCGCAGAGCGCCCCCGGTCAGGCCGTACAGCCGGCCGTAGTAGGCGAGGTTCTGGCGCGCGGTGAGCTTGTCGTGAAGCCCCGGGGACTCGGTGAGGATGCCGGTCAGGGCCCGGATGCGCTGCGATCCCTCGCCGAGCGCGTGGCCGTTCACGCTGGCCGAGCCGGCCGTGGGCCGGATGAGGCCCGCCAGCATGCGCACCGTGGTCGTCTTGCCTGCGCCGTTCGGGCCGAGCAGGCCGAAGATCTCGCCGTCGGCCACCTCGAACGAGAGGTCGTGCACGGCGACGAGCTGCCCGAAGTCGCGGCGCAGTCCCTCGACGACGATCACGGGCGGCTCCTCGGCTCCCTCCTCCGGCCCGGCGGGCCGCGGAGGCAGATGCTACCGCCCGGGTGGCAGCCGCACGAGCCGGTACCATCGGCCCATGCACGAGGAACGCACGACCGGCACGCGCCGCGTGTACGACGGCGCGCTCATCAGCGTACGGGTGGACGAGGTGCGGCTGGGCAGCGGTCGCGAGGCGACGCGCGAGGTCGTGGAGCATCCGGGGGCGGTCGGCATCCTGGCCTGGGACGGGACGCGCCTGGCACTCGTCCGACAGTGGCGGCACCCCGCCGGCAGGCCGCTGCTCGAGATCCCCGCCGGCACGCTCGACCCCGGTGAAGAGCCCATCGCCACCGCGCGTCGCGAGCTGGCCGAGGAGTGTGGCGTTGCCGCCGCCGGCTGGGAGGAGGGGCCCGCCTTCTTCACCGCGCCCGGCTTCTGCACCGAGCGGCTGACCCTGTTCCTGGCCACCCACCTGCGGCCCGCCTCGGTGGAGGCTCCGGAGGACGAGGAGCTCGAGCTGTCGTGGGCGACGCTCGACGAGGCCCTGGCCGCACTCGACCGCGGCGAGATCGCCGACGCGAAGACCGTCGCCGGCGTCCTCTGGCTGGCGCGCCGCCTGGGTGACGGCGGCTGAGGGCACCACCCGGCACGCCGCTTGCGATACGGCCGCGGCGATGACAACGAACGGCAACGGCGCGATCGACCCGGAGGTGACCGCCGAGGAGGCGGGCCTCCGCTACGTGAACGACGGCATGCCCGGCATCAGCCGAAGGCGGGCCGGCAGGGGCTTCAGCTACCGGGGACCGGACGGCCACCGCATCACCGATCGCCGCGTGCTGGCCCGCATCCGCAGCCTGGCCGTGCCACCGGCCTGGACCGACGTCTGGATCTGCCCCATCGCTCGCGGCCACCTGCAGGCCACCGGGCGCGATGCGCGTGGACGCAAGCAGTACCGATATCACCCACGCTGGCGCGCGGTGCGCGACGAGGCGAAGTACGAGCGCATGATCGCCTTCGGCCAGGCCCTGCCGCGCATCCGCCGACGGGTCGAGGCCGACCTCGGGCTGCCCGGCCTGCCGCGCGAGCGCGTGCTCGCCGCCGTGGTGCGGCTGCTCGAGAAGACCCGCGTACGGGTCGGCAACGAGGAGTACGCCCGAGAGAACCGATCGTTCGGGCTCACCACGCTCCGAGGCCGCCACGCGGAAGTCGGCAGCACCCGGATCCGCTTCCGGTTCCGCGGCAAGGGCGGCAAGGAGCAGGAAGTGGAGCTCAGCGACCGGCGACTGGCGCGCATCGTGGCGCGCTGCCAGGAGTTGCCCGGCCAGGCGCTGTTCACGTACCTGGGCGACGACGGCGAGCCGCGCACCGTCGACTCCGCCGATGTCAACGACTACCTGCGCGAGATCAGCGGCGAGGAGTTCACCGCCAAGGATTTCCGGACCTGGGCCGGGACGGTGCTCGCCGCCTGGGCGCTCGCCGAGCTTCAGGAGTTCGACTCCGAGGCGCAGGCCAAGAAGAACGTGGTCCGCGCGGTGGAGGCCGTGGCCGAACGGCTCGGCAACACGCCGGCGGTCTCGCGCTCGTCCTACGTCCACCCGACGGTCATCGACGCGTACCTCGACGGCGACGTGGTGCGCGGCGCGCGCAAGAAGGCCGAAGAGGAGCTCAGCGAATCGCTGGACGACCTGAGCGCCGAGGAGGCCGCCGTCCTGGCCCTCCTGCGCACGCGCCTTGCCGAGGAGGAGGCACGCAGCCGCCGCCGCGCGGGGTGAGCGGGTGCAGGATGATCAGGCGGCGTGCAGGAATCGGCGCAGCGCGCGCCGGTAGTCCGGGTTGTCCGGCTTCAGGAAGACGGCCATGCGCAGGTGCCGCTCGGCCTGCCGGCCGTCGCCGAGCCGGGCGCGGGAGAGACCCAGCCCGAAGTGGGCGTAGTCGTCGAGCGGGTAGTCGTCGACGATCTGCTGGAAGCGCGCCGCCGCCTCGGCGTGGGCTCCCTGGTTGAAGTAGGCGCGACCCAGCGCCTCGAGGATCGAGGCCTTTCCGGGCTCCAGGGCGAGGCAGCGCTCGAGCACGACCGCGGCCGCCCCGGGATGATGCTCGGCCAGCAGCCGTGACCCGCGGCGGAACAGCTCGTAGGCCCCCTCGTGCTCCCCGCCCATCGGTTCAGTCGCTCGCGTCGAGGTCGATGCGCTGGAGGCGCGGGTTGTCGGTCCGGCCCGGGATGCGGCCGCGCTTGGCGATCGGCCGTCCGTCGATCTCCTTGAGGTCGCCGGTGAAGTCGATCGGGCTGGCGTCGCTGATGGCGGAGCCGACGGCGAACGAGTCGACCGGGGCGCCCGCCTCCTTGAAGTAGGTGATGCGTTCGGCATCGAGCCCGCCGGAAACCACGATCTTCACGTGAGGGTGCCCTGCAAGATCCAGGCGAGCGCGGACCTCCTTCACGAGGTCGGCGGTCACCCGGCCCCGCTCGGACGGCGTGTCGAGCCGTACGCCCCACAGCCGCTCGCCGAGGGCGTCGGCCACCCGGACCGATTCCTCCGCCTCGTCCTTGAACGTGTCGACGAGCGCGATACGGGGCACGTCCGGATCGATGTGCCGGTCGAAGGCCTCGAGCGCGCGGACCGTGTCGCCGAAGATGAGGATGAGCGCGTGCGGCATGGTGCCGGTCGGCGCCAGGCCCGCCAGCCGCGCCCCGGCCGGGGTGGATGCGCCGATGCAGCCGCCCACCACGCTGGCGTAGTCCATCTGGTCCGCCACCGAAGGATGGACGTGCCGCGCGCCGAAGCCGATAACCGGGACCGGGTCGGCCAGGTCCACGATCCGGCGCGCCGCGGTCGCCCAGCCGGTCGATTGCGAGAGGATGCCGAGCAGTGCCGTCTCGTACAGGCCGAAGGACTGGTAACGGGCGGTGATGCGCATGACGACTTCCTTGCGGCTCACCCGGTCTCCGTCACGGAGCGATTCCACGACCGGATCGGGATCCAGGCGCCGACCGTTGCCGAGGATCTCGCGCAGGTAGGCGAGCGCCTCCTCCGCGCCGCACAGGACCGCGTCCTCGCGCGGGAAGATCTCCATCACGACCACCGGGTCGAGCTGCTCGGCGGCCAGGATGCTCCGCGTGCGCTCGAAGTACACGTCGGCGGTGTCCCCGGACAGCACGTCCCCGGCCGTCTGGAATCGCGGGCGCTCGGCGCGCACGTCGGTCATGGCGCTGCAGTGTAGTCGCTGCCCGCACGCTCGCCGAGCGTGCGGGTTCGGCTGCGGCGCAGGAGGGCCCAGGCCAGGACGATGAGCGCGGCGCTGACGGCCACGGCGGCGCCGATCCGCACGAGGCCCTCGGTGCCGGCGTGCTCCAGGCGCAGCATCGCCTCCTCCACCCCGTCCGCAGCGCCACGCAGGTCGCCCTCGGCGAAGAGCGCGTTCGCGTCGCGCAGCAGGGCGTCCGGCTCCGGGCCGCCGAGGAGGCCGATCCGCTCGAGCATCCCGCGCTCGTCAGCCGATGCCGTGATCGCCTCGCGGTACGCGTCGACGATCGCCTGCTCCGCGTCGAGCTCGGCCCGCGCATCGGCGCTCCCGCCGCTGGTGCGGTATCGATCGCGCAGTCGCTGCGGCACCGTGAGCCCGGTCTCCGTTGCCGCGGCGTACATGCGATCACGATCGACGAGCCAGTCGAGTGTCTCGCTGATCCGCTCCTGGGCGCTCTCGAAGCGCCATGCGGCGAGGTCCACGACCACCGGATCGGGAGCACCCCAGCCGGCCGCGGCCTCGAGCAGCCGTGCGTGGGACTGGCGAGCGGCGGCACGGTCCTCGAGCAGCGCCACCGTCGCGTCGTCGTACACCCACTCCGCGAACAGCGTCGCCAGATCGGCGTCCGCCACAGCCTCGAGGTGATCGAGCAGTGCGCGCGAGTCGAGGGGCGGCCGCGTGGGTGACGGGGGCTGGCCGGTACCGTCATCGCTGACGGGGGCGTACGGACCGATCCCGGCCGCGATCCGGCTCCACGCCAGGCGGAGGGCGTCGGCGCCGACGGCGTCCACGATCTCCTCCGCCACCGCCCAGGAGGCGGCGTAGGCAAACGCGTCCTGCGCCCCGGTCGCCTCGCCGACGCCCCAGCTCACCAGCGGGAACCGATCGTCGGCGAGCGACTCTCGCCGCCGCTCCGGATCGAAGGGCAGCTCGATCCCTCCCCCGCCGAGCTCCGGCGCCGCACGAGCCGCCGCCCACGAGGCGAATCCCTCGGTGATCCAGCGATCCGCGACGAGCTCGGGACGCAGCCACACATGCCCGAGCTGGTGGACGAGCGTGAACGGCGGCTGGTCGTAGCCGGCGAGCAGCCGGGTTCCCTCGGTGGCCGGCTCGCCGGCCAGGTCGGCCGAGGCGCTCACGCTCTCCTCGACGACGAGCGGGCCTACCCCGGGGAACGGCAACCCGAGAGCGCCCTCGATGAGCGGCAGGGCGTCGGCGGCCAGGCGGAGCGTGCGATCGCCCCAGGCCGCGTCGTCCGCCCAGGCACGGACCTGGAGGTCGACCGTGCCGCCCGCGAGCGGGACGGCCCTCGTGACGACCTCGCGGCTGGCCTCGCCGGCGGCCACCACCTGGGCCACCCAGCGCGACGGGTTCTCGATCTGCCCGCTGTCGAGTGCCCATCCGGCCGCACTCCGCTCGGCGGCGAGGTCGTCACCGGCCACGCTGACCTCGTAGCTGCCGGGCAGGTTCACCGTCACCGACCCACTCGTGCCGAAGCTCCACGCCGGGAAGGCGACGAGCGATGGCCGCACCCGAGTGCCTGGCGCGGCCCCGTCCGGGATCCGGTACGAGAGGGTGAACGTGGCGCGCTCGCGGAACCGCACCGCGCTGCGCGGCCGGACCGATGCCTGCACATACCCGTCGCGGTCTGTCTCGGTCACCCGCAGCGCGCCGCGGCTGTCGCGCGCCGTGATCCGGGTGGCCCCCGGCTGGAGGGCGAGGTCGATGACCTCGAAGACGCTGAACTCTCCGGACGGGTTCGGCGTGGTGTTCCGGAAACGGACCCGGACGCTCACGGCGACCCGCTCGCGCTGCGGCTCGACCTCGTACGTCGCGTGCGTCTCCATGGTGTACTCCGCGCCGTACGCCGGCGGGACGACGCCCGGCAGCAGGCCCACGAGGAGCCATGTCGCCACGATCGCCAGCCTGCCGATGGCCCTCCAGCGACGAGGGCTCATCGGGCAGTCCCCAGCAGGCGGGCCAGCAGGCTCCGGCGCGGGCGGCGCGGCGGCGGTGGCGACCAGGCCGGCATGCCGGCCTCGACATCGGCCCGGTACTCCTCGAGCAGGCGCGGGTTGCGCCCGATCCGGCCCTCCCAGTCGGGGAGGCGACCGTGGTCGGCAACCGCGTTCGCCGTCTCCTCCAGCAGCCGGTCCGCCACGACCACGACCCGGGCCAGCGCGCGGCCGAGCTCGTCGCGCGAGGCGGCGGCGGGAGGGATCTCGGTCATGAGCATCGGGCGGTCGTCATCGGTCATGGCGAACTTCACGAAGGGATAGTCGAACGAGGCGCGGAGCATGCGCAGGAAGGTGCGCTTCGGGATCTCCATCGCCTCGGGGCCATAGTATGCCCACACCGACAGGCCGAGTCCGGTCACCCACGCCACGGTGGCGCGCAGGTCGAAGCGCCGTTCCCCGTCGAGCACGACGTCACGGCTGAACGCGGGGTCCGTCGCCTCGCCAGCCCCGCCCGCCACCTCGAGGCCGAGCTCCGCCAGCCAGTGGTCGAGCGGCGGTGGCGCGGCCGGCTCAGCCAGCGCTCTTCACCGTCTCGCCGGAGCGGACAAGCCGCCGCCGGGCGAAGTCGGCGGCGGATGCGCCCGGGTCGATGCGGCAGTTGCGGCCGATCCGCACCCGGGGCGGGACGGTCGCCCGCTTGCCGACGAGCGTGATACCGGCGTACAGCCGCTCCGGTTCGTCGCGGTTCGGGCGCAGGTCGTCGCCCTCGCCGATGACCGCCCCGGCGCCGATGCGGCACTCCTTGTCGATGATCGCCCGGTCCACGACGGCGCCCTCGCCGATCTCGGTGTCGAACATGACGATCGAGTCGCGAACCTGCGCCCCGGCGGCAACGCGCACGCCGGGAGACAGGATGCTGTGGTGGACGCTTCCGTCGATGACGCAGCCGTGGCTGACCATGCTGCGCTGCACGTCGGCGGACGGCCCGACCCGCGCCGGCGGGCGCTCCTCGCTGCGGGTGTAGACCAGCCAGCCGAGGTCGTTCAGCTCGATTCCCGGCGCGTCGGACAGCAGGTCGAGGCTCGTGCGCCAGTAGGCCTCCACGGTGCCGACGTCCTGCCAATAGCCGCGGAAGTCGTAGGCATACACCCGGCGCCCGGCATCGACCATCCAGGGCAGGAGGTCCCGCCCGAAGTCGACCCGCTCGGGCGAGAGCACCTCGCGCAGCAACGGCCAGGAGAAGACGTAGACGCCCATGCTCACCAGGTTGCTCGTCGGGTTGGGCGGCTTCTCGACGAAGGCGGTCACGCGGCCGTCGGCGTCGGCCTCCAGGATGCCGAACCGATGCGCCTCCTCGAGCGGCACGGTGCGCACCGCGCAGGTGACCTCCGCGCCGCACTCGCGATGCATCTCGATGAACGGCCGATAGTCCATCTTGTACACGTGGTCGCCGGCCAGGACGAGGACGAGCTCCGGGTCGCGATCGGCCACGAAGTCGAGGTTCTGAAGCACGGCGTCCGCCGTCCCGCGATACCAGTCACGAGCGCGGCCGCGGCCGAGATACGGCTGCAGCAGCGTCACCCCGCCACGCGTGCGGTCGAGGTCCCAGGGCCGACCGAGTCCGATGTGGTCCATGAGGGAGCGCGGGGCGTACTGGGTCAGCACCGCGACGTCGGTGAGGTCGGAGTTCACCGCGTTCGAGAGCGCGAAGTCGATGATCCGGTACTTTCCGCCGAACGGAACCCCGGGCTTGGCGCGCACCTGCGAGAGGATCGAGAGGCGCTCGCCCTCACCCCCCGCCAGGATCAGCGCCAGGACGCCGGTGGCCACGGTCCGAATTGTCCCACGC
>DATBIK010000116.1:0-14277 GCA_036556985.1 Candidatus Limnocylindria bacterium
CACCGCGTACGAGACGAGCATCTGCTCGGCGATGTAGGCCTGCACGAACCGATCGGGGTGCGCGTTGGCGTACTCCTCCGAGTAGGTCGAGTTGCCGACCTCCCCGTCGATGGCCACCACGTCGCCGCGGGCGTTGCCGAGTGCCACCAGCGCGTCGCCGTACGCCTTGCGGGTTGCCTCCTTGCCACCCGTCTCGTAGGCGGGCAGGGCCAGGTCGCCGGAGGTCGGGAAGCGATGCGGCTTCGCGTCGCCCGTCGGCTTCGGCACGCCGACCTTCAGGTCGCGACGGCCGCCGAGCTCGGCGATGGCGGCCTCCTCGTCGGGGACCGGCTTGCCGTGGGCTCCGTTCTGGTTGGCAACCGCTTCCACGCCATGGCCCTTCTCGGTGCGGGCCAGGATCGCGGTCGGGCGGCCATCGGTACTTGCCGCCTCGGTGAGCGCCTCGTCGATGGCCGCCACGTCGTGTCCGTCGATCTCGATGGTGTGCCAGCCGAAGGCGCCGATGCGGCGGGCGTAGGCGTCGAGGTCCCAGCCGTGCATCGTCTCGCCGGTCTGGCCCAGGCGGTTCACGTCGACGATGGCGGTGAGGTTGTCCAGACCATGATGGCCGGCGGCCTCGAAGGCCTCCCACATCGAGCCCTCGGCCATCTCGGAGTCGCCGGTGAGGCACCAGACGCGATACGGGATACGGTCGAAGTAGCGGCCGGCATACGCCACGCCCACCGAGATCGGCAGGCCCTGGCCGAGCGAGCCGGTTGCGACGTCCACCCACGGCAGCACCGGGGTGGGATGGCCCTCCAGCCGGCTGCCGAGGTCGCGGAAGGTGAGCATCTCCTCGTCGGTGATGGCGCCGGCGGCGCGGTACATCGCGTACAGCAGGGGCGAGGCGTGCCCCTTGCTGAAGATGAGGTGGTCGTTGCGCGGGTCGTCGGGCTTGTCGAAGTCGTAGTGCAGGTGCTTCGCCATGAGAACGGCCATGAGGTCGGCCGCCGACATGCTCGACGTGGGGTGCCCGGAGCCAGCCGCTGAGCTGGAACGGACCGAATCGACGCGCAGCTGCTGTCCGAGCTCACGCCACAGCTCGTGGTCCTTCATGTCTCCTGCCACGGTCCGCAAGTTCCTTGCCGCTGTCGTACCCGTCCATGATACGTGGCCGCCGCACGGTGGCTCGCCGAGCGGCCAAGGGTCCCGGTTCGCCGCGCCGAGTCCGAAGTTCAGGGTGAGGTAACTAAGGGAGAAGATGGGGCTGAAATCGGCCCCCTGGTGGCACCGATTTGTCGACATCGGTGAATGTGGGGCACTCGATGTGCTCTCGGCGTCCGTTAGTTACCCCTGGCTGAATTGGCGGCGAAAACCCCTGGGAACGAACGAGGCGGCCGCTCCGCGAACGGAGGGCCGCCCCTGGGCGGGTGCTGGACCGATGCGTCAGCCGCAGATCAGCCGCGGATCAGCCGCGCATCAGCCGGAAGCAGTCGCTGCAGTACACCGGTCGCGCGCCGGTGGGCTTGAACGGGACCTGGGTGTCTTTGCCACAGCGGGCGCAGACGGCGTCGAACATCTCGCGCGGGCCGCGGCTGAAGCCGCCGCCGGACGCATAGCCCCCACCGTTGCCGTAGCCGCCACCACCGGACGCACGCCGCTGGGCCCGGCACGACGGACAGCGCTTGGGCGCAGAGGTGAAGCCCTTCTGCGCGAAGAATTCCTGCTCGGACGCGGAGAACACGAAGTCGATGCCGCAGTCTGAACAGGTGAGCACCTGATCGGTGTAGGCCACGAAGGGACCCCTCCTGAGAATGGTTGCCACGCCGGGCTTCGCTTGCCTCGAAGTGGACGCCGGCTACGGGTCTTGCCGCTACCCCGTGAGCCGACGCGTGGACGTGGTGGGAGGGGAGTGGAAAGGCTGCTGGCGCCGCTCGTCGGCGGCCCGACGCCGGGAGTATACGCGCCGCCCTTTCGGGCGCAAGATCCGAATGGCCTAGCATGAAACGATGGTCCTGCTCCTCGCCGCACTCCTCGTCCTGGGTGGTGGCGTGTGGCTGGCGCAGGGCCTGAATCTCCCCTTCGCGCCGGGCAGCTTCATGACCGGCGACCCGCTGTGGGCGGTCATCGGGGCGGCGGCGGTCATGACCGGGCTGTCGCTCGCGGCCCGCGAGCTGGGCCGACGGCGGACGCGCTAGGTCTCGACACCGGAGGTGAGCTCCGCGCCGGCGGCCTGCATCCCGGCCAGCGCCTCGGCGCCGTCTTCCGGCTCGAGGTTCACCGCGGCACAGGCATCGACCACGACCGACGTCTCGAAGCCGAGCCGTCGCGCGTCGAGGACGGTGGCGTTCACGCAGTAGTCGGTCGCCAGCCCCACGACGACGACCCGGCCGACGCCCCGCTCGCGGAGCATGCCCTCCAGGGCTGTCGGCGTCTCCTCGCCGCTGAGCGGGTCGCGCATCGTGAAGCCGGAGTAGCCGTCCTCGCCGTTGCTCCCCTTCCGCACCACCTCGCCGGCGAGGCGCAGGCGCGGATGGAATTCAGCGCCCCAGCTGTCCGCCACGCAGTGGACCGGCCAGATGCCGCCGTCCTTCTCGAAGTGGGGCGTCGAAGGCGGATGCCAGTCCTGGGTGTAGACGACCGTGGCCCCGCCGCGCAGGGCGCGTCCTATCTCCAGATTCACGCGCGCCACGACCGTCTCGGAGCCGCTGACGTGCAGGCTGCCGCCCGGATCGGCGAAGTCGTTCTGAACGTCGACGACGATGAGGGCCGTGTTCGCGTCATAGCTGACCATGGCCCGATGATACGGCCGGCATCCGGTTGCGTCGCCCGCCCCCCGGGGTACGATGGGCCCCGGATGCGTCGCACCCCCACCTGCCCCCGGACCGCGGCAACTGTCGCGCTCCTCGCCGTCCTGCTCGCCGCCTGCGCACCGCAGCCGGCGACCACCGAGGGCGAGCAGGTGAAGTTCCTCTACGACGTCTTCCTCGTCGCCGCGGCGGTCGTCTTCGTGGTGGTGGCCGGGCTCATCGGTTGGAGCATCGTGCGCTACCGCGACGTCGGCGACGGGCGCGAGCCGGCCGGCCCGCACGAGAACGTTCGCCTCGAGCTGCTGTGGTGGGCGCTCCCCACGGCGCTCGTCATCGTGCTGTTCATCCTCACCGCCCAGGTGCTCGGCGCGGTCGACGAACGGACCGACGACCCGGACCTCACCGTCAGCGTCACCGGCTTCCAGTGGCAGTGGCGTTTCGCCTACGAGGGGACCGGCGTCGTGGTCACCGGCACGCCGGACGAGTGGCCGCGAGTCGTGCTGCCGGTTGGCCAGCGGATCGCGTTCGACCTCGAGTCGCCGGACGTCATCCACAGCTTCTGGGTGCCCGAGTTCCTCATCAAGCGCGACGTGGTGCCCGGGCGCACGAACCGCATCGAGCTGACGATCGAGGAGCCGGGCACCTATGCCGGGGCGTGCGGCGAGTTCTGCGGGCTGCTCCACCACCGCATGCGATTCAGCATCGACGCGGTGAGCGCCGCCGAATTCGAGGCCTGGCTTGCGGGCGGCGGGGCGGGATCGCCGTGACCAGCCTTGCGGAGCCGCGGGGGACGTCGATGGCCGGGCACGAAGAGCCGGGCGGGATCGTGGCGTTCCTGACGACCACCGACCACAAGCGCATAGGCCTCCTCTACCTGGGCGCCGGGCTCGTCTTCTTCGTCGTCTCCGGCCTGCTCGCGCTCGTCATGCGCGCCGAGCTCACCGCACCGGGGCTGCAGTTCCTCGACGAGTCGATCTACAACCAGCTGTTCACGATGCACGGCACCGGGATGATCTTCTTCTTCGCCTCCCCGATCGCCCTCGGGTTCGCGAACTACTTCATCCCCCTCCAGATCGGTGCCCCGGACGTCGCCTTCCCACGGCTCAACGCCCTCACCTTCTGGCTGTTCCTGGCCGGCGGCCTCATCGCCTTCTCGGGCTTCCTCACCGCCAGCGGCGCGGCGGCGTTCGGGTGGACCGGCTACGCGCCGCTGTCCGACGCCACGTGGTCGCCGGGCACGGGGCCGAGCCTGTGGATCGTGGGGCTCGTCCTGGCGGGCACTTCGGGGATCCTGGGCGCGGTGAACTTCATCGCCACCGTGTTCACGATGCGCGCCCCCGGCATGACGATGTTCCGGCTGCCGATTTTCACCTGGAACATGCTCGTCGTCTCGTTGCTCATCGTGCTCACCTTCCCGGTGCTGACGGCGGCTCTGGTCATGCTCTTCATCGACCGTACCGCGGGAGGCGGCTTCTTCGACCCTGCCCAGGGCGGCAGCCCGATCCTGTGGCAGCACCTGTTCTGGTTCTTCGGCCATCCCGAGGTCTACATCCTCGCCCTTCCGTTCTTCGGCATCGTCACCGAGATCGTGCCCGTCTTCAGCCGGAAGCGGCTGTTCGGCTATCGGGCCCTCGTCTTCGCGACCCTCCTCATCGGCGCCCTCAGCTTCAGCGTGTGGGCGCACCACATGTTCACCACCGGAGCCGTGTCGACGCTCTTCTTCGCGATCACGTCGATGGCCATCGCCATCCCCACCGGCGTGAAGTTCTTCACCTGGATCGCGACGATGTGGCGGGGGTCGATCAGGCTGGCGACGCCGATGCTTTTCGTCGTCGGCTTCCTGCTCATGTTCCTGGTCGGCGGGATCACCGGCCCGTTCCTCGCCTCGCCGCCGATCGACTACCACGTGCAGGACAGCTACTACGTGGTGGCCCACATGCACTACGTCCTGTTCGGCGGCAGCGTCTTCGCCGCGTTCGCCGGCTTCTACTTCTGGGTGCCGAAGATGACCGGCCGCATGCTCGACGAGCGCCTGGGCCGGCTCCACTTCTGGGGCATCTTCATCGGGATGAACGTGACCTTCTTCCCGATGCACTTCCTCGGCCTGGACGGCATGCCGCGACGGATCGCCGACTACCCCGACAACCCGGGCTGGGCGCTCACCAACCTCGTGATCACCGGGGGCTCGATGCTCGTGGCGCTGGGCGTGCTCGCCTTCGTGGCGAACGTGGTCTGGAACGTCCTCATGGGCCGCGGGGCGCCCGCCGGCGACGATCCCTGGCAGGCGAACTCCCTCGAGTGGGCAACCACCTCTCCCCCGCCGCACCACAACTTCACGAGCCTCCCACCGATCCGCAGCGAGCGCCCGGTATGGGACGCCCGCCAGGCCGCTGACCGAGAAGGGCGGGGCCATGGCTGAGGAGCTGCGCTTCTTCCTGCGCACCGGGGTCTATGCCGCGGTCATCGCGGTCGTCTACTGGTTCGCGAGCTACGACCCGGTGACTGACACCTACGACTGGGCGGGTACGACGCTGCTCGTGGCGGCCGCCCTGGCGGGGACCGCGGTGGTGGCGGTGATGGCGCTCTTTGCGCGTCGCGCACTCGGCGGGCCGGGTGGCTCGACGCTCGGGATCCTCGCGCGCTGGCTGGGACTCGGAGACCCGGGCGGCACGGCCGACGAATCGCCGCTCGCGGCCGGGCTGGATCCACTCCCGCCGTCCTCCGCCTGGCCGCTGCTGGGCGGCGTGGCCGCCACGCTCATCGGCCTTGGGCTCGTGTTCGGGCCGTGGCTGTGGCTGCCAGGCGTCGTGCTGCTGGCCTGGGTGGCGTGGAGCTGGGTCACCCAGCTCCGATCCGCGCGCTGAGCGCGGTGCTCAGCGAGGCTGATCTCGCGCTGCGCCCCGGGCGCAGGCAGCGCTCCCCCTGGCTGCGCGAAGCCCTGGCCGCCGAGGGCGATCCGGCCCCGCTCCCGGCGCCCAGCGCCGACGTCGAGGCCGACGTCGCCATCGTGGGCGGGGGCTATACGGGCATGTGGACGGCGTGGCACCTTCTCGAGCGCGATCCGGGCCTGCGCATCGTGCTGGTCGAGCAGGACATCTGCGGCGGCGGGCCCTCAGGCCGCAATGGGGGCTTCGTGAACGCCTGGTGGGACGAGATCGACACGCTGGTCCAGCTGTACGGTGCGGAGCGCGGGCTCGAGGCGGCCCGCACCGTTGCCGAGTCGGTGCCGGCCATCGGCGCCTGGTGCGCGGCCCACGGGATTGACGCGCACTTCCGTCACGAAGGGATGCTGGTGGTGTCGACCACATATCCCCACGACGTCCGGCCCGAGCATGCCGCGCACTGCGCGGAGGGACTCGGGGTCGGCGACGAGTTCGTCGCGCTGGACGCAGCGCAGGTGCAGGCCGTCTGTCGCTCTCCGGTGTTTCGCAACGGGGCGTTCATGCGGGCCGGTGCCACCGTCCAGCCGGCCCTCCTTGCCCGTGGCCTGCGCCGGGTGCTCGTGGAGAGAGGCGTCGTCATCCACGAAGGGACCCGGCTGACACGGATCCGCTCGACGCGCGGACCAGTCGTGCGGCTCAGCGTGGAAGGCGGCGGTGCGACCCACGAGATCGGCGCCCCGCACGCGGTCGTGGCCATGAACGCCTGGGCCGCAGGCTGGCGACCCTTCAATCGGTCCATCCTGACCTGGGGCAGCTACATGGTCCGCAGCGAGCCGATCCCCGACCGCATCGCGGCCGAGCTGGGCTGGACCGGCGGCGAGTCGATCTACACCGCGCGCTTCAACGTGGAGTACCTGCACGTCACCCGCGACGGGCGCATCGCCATCGGCTCCGGTGGCGGGGTACCGGGCTTCGGCGGGCGCATCGGTCCATCCTTCACCGACGACCTCGGCGCCGCCCGGCGGGCCGCGCGCGCCTTCCGCACCCTGTTCCCGATGTTCGCCGACGTGCGGCTGACCGATGCCTGGGGCGGGCCGATCGACGTCTCGCCCGACCACCTGCCCCGCTTCGGGTCGCTGCCCGGCGGGCGCGTGCACTATGCGCTCGGCTTCTCCGGCAACGGCGTCGCGCCCTCGCACCTCGCCGGGCGAGTGCTCGCCGCGCTCGCGCTCGGGTCGGACGAGCCGCTCACCCGCCTGCCGATGGTGGGGCCGCCGCGCCAGAAGCTGCCGCCCGAGCCGTTCCGCATCGTCGGCGCGCGCGCGATCCGTGCGGCGATCATGCGCCGGGAGGCGGCCGAGCTGGCCGGTCGTCGGGCATCCTGGCCGCTGCGCCAGCTCACCGCGCTGCCCCGCAGGCTGGGCTACCATCTCGGTCCCGATGCCTGACCGACTCACCGACGACCTCGTCGAGATGCTGACCCTCATGCGCGAGGCCGAGCGCGATGTGTTCGGCGCGCTCGATCCCGCGGTGCGCGACCGCCCGATCCAGGAGGGCGACTGGTCGCCGAAGGACCACCAGGCTCACCTCAGCGCCTGGAAGGGCCGACAGGCCGACCGCCTCGCGGCGGCGCGCAGTGGGACGCAGCTCGAGCCGTGGGAGGACGAGGACGACGTGGTCAACGCGCGCCTCCAGGCCCGGACGGCCGACTGGGACTGGGATGCGGTCGTCGCCGATGCCGACGCCGCGCACGAGCGGCTCATCGGCGAGGTCCGCGCCGCCGACCCCGACCAGATCCGGAGCGGCGATCACCTGCTGGACGGGACGTACGGCAACGGCATGTTCCACGCGCAGCAGCACTTCCTCTGGCTGCAGGCTGCCGACATCGGCATCGACCACGCGCGGGTGACGGCCTTCAACGAGGACGCCGAGCGGATCGTGCGTCGCGCCGGACTGGGCGACCGCGACCGGGGCACGGCCCTCTACAACCTGGCCTGCTTCCAGGCCCTGGCGGGTCGTCTGGATCGCGCGCGACCGCTGCTGCGCGAGGCGTTCGGGCTGCGGGGGGACCTCGTCGAGTTCGCGCCCGAAGATCCGGACCTCGAGGCCCTGCGCGAGGAGATCGGAGCGCTTGCCGCTCAGTAGATGCCGGGGACGAAGCGGGCGGCTCCGCGCCGGTAGACGGCGTACCCCGGATACCGGGCGAGCAGCCAGGCCTCCTCGCGGCGCGACTTGAGATCGAGCCAGCCGGCGAGGACGAGCGCCACGGCCAGCGCGGCCAGGCTCACCACGAAGAAGGCCCAGCCCAGCGCGACCGCGATCACGCCGGCATAGATCGGGTGGCGCACGCGTCGGTAGATGCCGCTCACCACGAGGTCGCCGCCGTCCATCGGCGCGGGCAGAGCGCTCAGGTTCGGGCCGAGCTCGCCGATGCCGCGGTAGGCGAGCCACAGGCCGGCAACGAACAGGACCGCGCCGGCCCCCATCGACAGCCAGCCGATGGGGCTCGACGGCGGCAGCGCGTCGAAGGAGGGGTAGCTGACGATGCCTTCCAGGAAGATGAGCAGCATCTGTCCGGCGACCCAGCCCTGCCCGCGCGAGCCGAGCGCCGGCAGCCGCGTGCCGGGCTCCCGCTCAGCGTTCGTGGCCACCCTCCTCGAAGCCGCCGGAGGCGGTCCGCCGCAGGACGACCGGCCGTCGCGGGTCGGGAACATCGGTCCGGCGCTGGAGCTCCCGGCAGACGCGCCAGGTGACCCAGGAGCCGAGGATCGGCACCACGAAGAATGCGACGCGCAGGATGTTCGTCATGGCCTCGACCGGAATGTTGAAGATGAGCGCCACCACGTCGTTGCCGCCGGCCACGGTGAGCACCACGAACGCGAGCAGCCCGGCAACCCCCACCGAGGCGCGCAGCGCGTTGTCGTAGGGGCGGTCGAGGACGTGGTGCTCCTCGCGGTCGCCGCCCAGGCGTGGCTCAATGAACGGCCAGAGGGTCATGATCGCGAAGGCGATGCCGGGGATCACGACACCCGGGATGAAGACCGACGGGATCGTGATGCCGAGCAGCGTGAACTCGATCGGCGGGAAGAGGCGCAGCGAGCCGTCGAGCCAGCCGACGTACCAGTCCGGCTGGGCGGGGGCGCTCACCGTGGTGGCGTCGAAGGGTCCGTAGGTCCAGACCGGGTTGATCTGGAGCAGGCCGCCCATGAGCGCCAGCACGGCCGCGGTGAGGAAGAGCAGGCCGGTCGATTTGAAGACCTGGCTCGGCCAGAACGGCCGGCCCACGACCGTGCGCTCGGTCGCGCCCGGCACCCGGAACTGGGTGTGCTTCTGGCGCCACAGGATGGCGAGGTGGACGAGCACGCCGCCGATGAGCAGCGCCGGCAGCAGCATGATGTGGAAGACGAAGAGACGGCTGATGATCGTCTCGGTGGGGAACTCGCCGCCGAACAGCAGGAAGGCGAGATAGGGGCCTACCAGCGGGATGCCGATGACGACGCTGTAGATCACGCGCAGGCCCGTGCCGGACAGCAGGTCGTCCGGCAGCGAGTACCCGGTGATGCCCATCGCCAGCGCGAGCAGCAGCAGGCCGATGCCGACCAGCCAGTTGATCTCGCGCGGCCGCCGGAAGGCGCCCGTGAAGAAGACGCGCATGACGTGCAGCGCGATGGCCGCCACGAAGACGAGCGCGGCCCAGTGATGCACCTGGCGCATGACCAGGCCCGCCTTGACCTCGAACGACAGCTCGAGGACCGACGCGTAGGCGCGCGACACCTCGGTGCCCACCAGCGGCGCATACGACCCCTCGTACTCCACCACGGCCGCGTCCGGCACGTAAAACAGGGTCAGGAAGACCCCGGTGAGCACGAGAACGACGAGGCAGAACAACGCCACCTCGCCGAGGAGGAAGGACCAGTGGTCGGGGAAGATCTTGCGCAGCCCGGATCGGGCCCAGGAGGCCATCCCCAGCCGTTCGTCGACCCAGCGCAGGATCATCCGTCGCCACCCTCGTGGGTGAGGTTCCAGAACGACGGCCCCACCGGCTCGTCGAAGTCAGCGGCAGCGACGAGGTAGCCGTCGGCGTCGACGCCGAGTCCCAGTTGCGGCAGCCGGCGGGCGGCCGGGCCGAAGACGGGGACCGCACCGCGGGTCACGTCGAAGGTCGACTGGTGGCAGGGACAGATGAGGACGCGATCCTCGGCCCGGTACAGGCCGACCGGGCAGCCGGCGTGGGTGCACAGCTTCGAGTAGGCGATACAGCCCTCGTACGCGCGGCCCTGCCGGTCGTTCGGCAGCTGCAGGTCGGACGGTCGCAGGCGGATGAGCATGACCGGGCTGTCGGCACGGCCCACGGCGCCCTCGGGGAAGACCGTCCGCACCGTCCCCTCGACGAGGTCGTCGGGTCGGATCGGCTCGCCGTCGCCGCCGACGACCCGGGCACCCGCGCGCCAGCCGGTCTCGAACAGCTCGCGACCCGGCTGCGGGCCGAGCGAGAAGGCCGGCAGCGCGAGCGCCGCCGCAAGGAGGCCGCCGGCCCCGGCCAGCATGCGAACCAGGAAGCGACGGCGCGTCACCGATCCCAGGTCGAGCGCGTGAGCCGCCGCGTCGCGCTCCGACGGGGGCGACGGCATCTCGTGCCGTTCCTCCACCTCCGGTGGTGCGTGCATGAGGGTCACGGCCCAGACCACGATCGCGGCTCCCACGCCGCCGAGCGCCACGGCCAGCAGTGCGCCCTCCAGCGGCGCCTCGCGGATGTCGAAGATGTAGACGCCGACCAGCGCCAGCGAGGCGGCCATCGACGCCCCCAGCAGGATGGTGATGCCGCGCTCGGCGCTCATTCGTCGCCGCCCGCCCGCCGCCAGCTCCGGCCGGCGAGGAAGACCACGACGAGGAGCATGCCCATGCCCACCACCCAGGCCACGAAGCCCTCCGGCACTGGCCCGATGCCGCCGATCGAGAAGCCGCCCGGCGTGGGCGCGTTCTGGAGCCAGTCGACGTAGCTGGCGACGGCGTCCAGGTCTTCGTCAGCCAGGGCGAAGACCGGCATCTGTCCGGGGCCGACGAGCATCGCCTCCACGGTCTGGACCGGCGTCGTGACGTCGAGCGGCGGCGCGAGCGCCCCACCCCCCACCGCACCGCCGTTGCCGGTGGCGCCGTGGCAGGGCGCGCAGTTACCGGTGAACACCTCCTGGCCGCGCGCGAGGAGGTCGTCCGACGTCGTCACCGTCGGGATCGCCGGCCCGGCCGGCTCGTCGTCGCCGAGCGAGACGACGTGGGCGACCAGCGAGTCGATCTGCTCCTGGCTGAAGGCGACCGGCTTGCGCTTCGCCTGCGTGCCGGGCTGGCCGGCGAACGGCATGCGCCCGGTCGTCAGCTGGAAATCGACCGCGGCCGCACCCACGCCGAGCAGGCTCGGCCCGTACTCGGTGCCGGCCCCGGCCGGCCCGTGGCACGAGGCGCAGGACTGCGCGTAGAGGTCCGCGCCCATCGCGCCCGACTCCTGAGCCGGCGGTGCCTCGCGTGCTGCGTCGTGCCGCGGTCCGCCGCTGGCAAGGCCGACCGCCAGCGCGAGGAGCGCCGTCAGGGCGAGCAGGAGAGCGACGAGCGACCGGGCGGTTCGCATCGGACGACCATGATACCGATGCGCGGGCCGGCTCCCTCCAGGGCCTCAACCCGTACCGAACAGCCTCCATGCCAGTGCGAGCGCAACGACCCCGGCCACCGCGAGGACGCCGGAGCGCGCTCGATCCGGGGCCTCCGCGGCGAATACCCGCGCCAGCGGGACGACCGCGACGAGGCCAACCGCGTAGAGGAGATGGAGCGTCTCCGACGGCGAGGTGCCGCCGACCAGGAGGGCGAGACCGAGCAGCGACTGGACCACGAAGGCGCCCAGAACGAGGCCCGCCAGCGGCCGGGTCGCGTCGTGACCGCGGTCGACCAGCGCGGCAATCCCGGCGCCGGCGACGAGCATCCCGGCGGCGACGAGGGTGACGACCGAGCCGATGGCGTGCAGGCCGGTCACCGGCTCAGCTTTGGAACAGGCGTCGCAGGCGCCGGTACGCCGTGGCAGCCGACCCCCGGCGGCCGCGGAGCCAGTCCTGGTCGGCGTGGATGGCCGGTGCCGGAGTCTCGTCCGCTCCGTTCGGCGCACCTTGGGCCGCCTCAGGGGCCGGCCGGCGCGGCGCGTCATCGGCCGCGGACTCGCCGCGGACGAGATAGGCGCGCAGAGCGTCGACCTCGTCGGACGTCCAGCCCTCGCTCGACGCGAGGCGCTCGATGTCGTCACCGGACACGGTGTCGCCCTGCTCGCCGTCCGGCTCCTTCGCCGATTCCTCGTCGTCGCGTCCCGCACCTTCGGACGGCATATCGGCGACCGGCGGCACGGCGACCTGCGCCGGGCTGACGGAGACGGAGACGCGCTCACTGTCACGCCAGCCGGCCCCGGCGACCTCCAGCTCGGACGCCTCGAACTCGTCGCCGAACCAGAGGACCGCCTCTTCCTCGCCCTCGGCCGGTGGCGCGACCGGTGCAGGCGGCGCCGCAACCGCGGTTGGCCGCTCGCGGAAGAGGTTGAAGCCGACCGCCTCGTCGCCGGTGATCGATCGTGGCTCCTGGGTCAGCGGGGGACCGTGGTCGGGCGGGGCGGCATCCGGCATCTGCGCTTCGAGGTGCGACGCGTCGGGCTCGTCGAACGCGTCCTGGATGGCATCGGCGGGCGGTGGCGGCTCGGGTTCGGGCGCCTGCTCGGGCTCGAGCGCCGCGCCGTCCGGCTCGAAGGCATCCTGGAGGGCCTCGACGGCCGGCGTCTCCTCCTCGCTGCGGATGTGGTCGAGCTCCTCACCGTCACCCTCAGTCTCGGCCTCCATCTCCATCGCCACGCTCGGCTCGACCTCCGCCTGGGGGGCGGGGGCGTCGTCCATGGTCACCTCCGGGACGTGGTGCGCATCGTCCTGCGGGGCATCGAGCCACGCGAAGTCCCCATCGGCGAACCAGTCGGGCTCGACGACATCGGTGGTGTACGGCGACAGCGGTCCTTCCACCTCGGGCAGGCCAGCTTCCTCAGCCGATGCCCCAGCCTCATCCGCGGGCTCGGCCTCCGGTTCCGGTGTGGGCGTCTCCTCGACCGGCGCAGCCTCCTCGACCGCCTCGATCGGGGGCGCGAAGGCTGCCTGGGGCTCCTCTGCCACCAGCTCTTCTTCCGGCGGCACCGCTTCAGCCTGGGGCGCCGGCACCGATGGTTCCGCGGGCTCCTCGGCGGGTTCCGGAGGGATTTCGGCGTCCCGCTGGAGCGCGGCGAGCGCCTCCCCCGCCTCGCGCGCGCCCGGCAGGTCGGCGAGCGTCGGATCCTCGGCACGGGCGAGGGCCTCGGCCAGGCCGGCCACCGCCGCGCGACCGCCGCTGACCCGTCGCCGGTTCGGCTCGATCGGTTCCTCGGCGTGGACGACGACGGTCACTCCCGGCGCCTCGGCCTCCGCGACCGGCGGCTCTGGCCCGGGCGCTGCCTCCTCGGCGGGTGGCGAGGACGATTCCGGGGGCGAGGCAGCCTCCTCGGCCGCGCGCTCGGCGGCGTACCGGTCCGGCAGCTCCCAGGCGACGGTCGATGCGGCGCGCAGCGGCAGACGCATGTCCATCCGCGCCTCGAGCAGGTCCACCCGGCTGCGGAGCGACGCCACCTCGCCACGCGCCTCGCCGAGGGCCAGCAGCGCCTGTCCGTAGCGCTCGGTCAGGTTGCGGAACTCGGTGAGCAGCTCCCGGAATGGGCTTGCCTCGAAGGCGGGGCCTCCATCGCCACCGTTCGACCGGCGAGCGGGATCATCGGTGCCGACGGGTGGAAGGCCGCTGCCGGCGGGCGGGCGCAGGAAAACGCGCATGTCGGTACGACCCTCGGATGCACCGGCCAGCACGCCCCGGGCGATCAGCTCCCAGACGCGCCCTTCCGGGATCCCGAGGACCTGGGCCGCCTCTTCTACCGAGTAGCCGTCCATGCGGGGCCGATAGGGTACCCCCTGCTGTCGAGCACGGCACGTCGCCGTTCAGGCTCAGGAGCCTCGGACGACCTCGCGCAGCGCGTCCACCAGCCGCTCCACCTCCTCGAGCGTGTTGTAGTGCACCAGGCCGGCGCGCACCATGCCCCCCGTCTCCGCCAGGCCGAGGCGCTCCACGAGCTCGACGGCGTAGTAGTCGCCATCCCACACGTTGATCCCCCGTCGACCGAGCTCGGCGGCGACCGTCCGCGGATGGAGCCCATCGAGCGTGAAGGCGACGGTGGGCACGCGACGATCGTGGTCGGCGGCATCGGTCAGGCCGTACACCCGGCAACCGGGCACCGCGCGCAGGCCTTCCAGCAGTGGACCGATGAGCCCGCGCTCGTGGGCCCGGATGGCGGTCATCGCCGCGCGCAGCGTCGTGCGTCGGTCGTCGGAGACGGTCGCGCCACCGTACGCGCGCCCCAGCTGGGCGAGGTACTCGAAGGTGCCCATCAGCCCGGCCAGCGCCTCGTGGCTCTGCGTGCCCGTCTCCCACTTCCCGGGGAGTGCCTCGCCGGCGGGACGCACCCGGTAGGCGACGAGGCGCTCGAGGAGCTCGGCCCGGCCCCACAGCATGCC
>DATBIK010000117.1:0-6346 GCA_036556985.1 Candidatus Limnocylindria bacterium
ATCCGCTCGTATCGGGAATCATCCCGGCGTCACGCGATCCGAGCCCAGCGTATCCCTCTCAGACAGGAGGCTCAGTGCCCATGTCCGAACGGTCGAGCGCGCCCTCTGCGAGACCGATGCGGAGCGACGCACACCGCGACCAGCCGCCGCCCGACATCGCCGAGTTCATCCGCTTCTGCCACCGCCGGCGGCGGGTCGGCTGGCCCGAGATCTACGATGAAATGTGCTCGGTTGCCGCTCGGCGCGAGTTCCACGGCTGGGACCACGACGAGCTGGCCCGGCGCGGGATCACCTTTACGCTGTTCGAGATGCCGCGCCTGGCGGGGTGGGTGCGCGTCGTCCTCGACGACGCCGGCCCCGCGCCCGACGCCGGTGCCCAGGCGCCGCTCTCCCAGCCCGTGCCCAGCTGACGTTCGTCGGCTCACGGACCGATCGAGCGCCTGCCCGCACCCCGAGCGTGGCGGCCGCGCGCGCGGGCCGTCCACGGTTATCCACAGGGGCCGGTGCGCCGACCACGGATTTCCACATTTCCGGGCCATGACCATGGCGGGACCGATGGGCCAGCGCGGCTGACGCCGCGCCTAGTACGTATGGCGGCGGGCCATCTCCCGCTCGATCATGCGCTCCATGATCATGTACTTCTCGATCCGCCGGCGGAGCTCGTTTGCCTCAGGGGTGTAGAGGTGGACGTACTGCTGCAGCTCCAGGCTGAGCTTGCGGCTGAACATGCGCGCGTGGTCGAGGTTGCGACGGAGGAGCACCTGGTCCATGCGGCGCAGGTGCTCCTCGTTGAGGAGGTCCTCGTCGCGGAGCAGCTGCTTGTCGACCTCGATCTGGGTCGGCTGCAGCTGGGTCTTCGTGATGATGCGGTCGTCGTGGGCGTGCTCGTCGGCCATCGGGGTGGAGTCTAGCGCAGGACCGATGGCGTGGCCCCCACACCGTTCGACCGTCAGGCGGTTACCGGCCGCACCGCACGTGGAGGGCCGCGATGTGCAGGTGGCGCACGCTAAGTAGCTCCATGAGCGGAGTCGGGTGATCGGTGGGCGCGGCCGAGCACGACCCTCGCCCCCGAAGCGGCGCGTCCGCCGCGTGGGACCTGCTTCACGTGCGCTCCACGAGCGCCACGTGGGTCAGATGGTCGGAGGCGTTTCCAGCCAGCCGTCGCGGAGGGCACGGGTCGCGAGCTCGGTCCGGGAAGCCACGCCGAGCCGCTCGAAGAGGCGGCGCAGGTGCGACTCCACGGTCTTCGGCGAGATGCCCAGGCGAGATGCGATCTCGTCGTTGGAGAGGCCGTCGACCACGGCGGCCACCACCTGCCGTTCGCGCTGGCTGAGGCGGGCACCGCCGGTGCCCGGACGCAGGTCGAAGCTGAGCTTGCCCTCGGCGGCGCGACGGATGGCGGTCAGCAGCTCTTCGATGGGGGCGGTCTTCAGGACGTATCCCACCGCTCCCAGGCGGAGGGCTGCGTCGACGTACTGCGGGTAGTCGTACGACGTGACGACAACGATCGCGGGCAGGATCGCGCCGCCGGCGTGGAAGACCCTGAAGCCGAACTCCTGCCCGAGGCGCAGGTCGAGCAGCACGACGTCCGCCACCGCCGCGTCGAGAAATGGCCGCGCCTCCTCGAGCGTGGCGGCAGTGCCCACCAGCTCCATGTCCGGCACACCCTCGACGATCGCCGCGGTGCCCTCTCGGACGACCGGATGGTCGTCCAGGATCGCCACGCGGATGGGGGCGGCCACGGCATCGGTCACTGGGGACGCCATTCCAGTCGGACATGCGTCCCGCCGGTCGGCCAGCGCCGAACGTCGAGCAGGGCACCGATCTGCTGGGCGCGCTGCTGCATGTTCGCCATGCCCAGGTGGCCGGCCTGGAGGGCGCGGTCGGCGGCATCGGGCTCGATGCCGGGGCCGGCGTCGTCCACGCTGAGGGAGACGCCCCCATCGTCGGCGACCCGGTAGCGGACGGTGATGGGCGTGGACCCGTGCTTCACCGCGTTGGCGAGCGCCTCCTGCGCCACCCGGAAGACGGCGAGCTCCACGTTCGGCGGCGGGCGGTCGGGATCCGAGCGCTCGAGCGTCACCTCGCCGTCGGCCAGGGGGCGGACGCGGCCGACCAGCCACTCCAGCGCCGGTCCGGCGCCCAGGTCGTCGAGAAGCGGGAGTCGCAGGTCGGACGTGATCGCCCGCAGGCGCTCCGCCACGCCACGGGCGAGCTCCGCGTTCTCCGTGTCGCCGGCCGCATCCAGGCGGCGAACGAGTGCCGAGATCTCCTGGAGGGCGTCGTCGTGCAGATCGGCAGCGAGGCGTGCGCGCTCCGCCTCGACCGCGGCCACGGCCAGGTCGCGCTGGCGCTGGGTGCGCTGCGCCATGCCGAGCAGTGGCGCGATCGTGAAGCGGCGCCACGCGACGAGGGCCAGGATCCAGAGGCCGAGGATCCAGAAGGTGGGGGAAAAGCCGGGGAGGACGGTCATGGCCGCGCCCGGGGTGAGGCCGATGGCGAGGAGATCGAGGCGGCCGGTTGGTCCGACGGCCCCATCCGGCTGCTCGGCGAAGGCGCCGCCCAGGGCCGGGACGAGCGCGATCAAGCCGAGCGCCAGGTAGATCGTCAGCCGGGTGGACGAGTCACCGAGCTCGAATTGCCCGTCCGGCAACGGGCCGCCGACGGAGCTGCCGGCGACGAGCAGCCCGACGACGACGGTGAGGACGACCGACAGGGCGAACAGCGCGGGTCGCCAGGCCGGGTCCGGGTGACGCCAGGCCAACAGGTGGGCGACCGGCAGCGCCGCCGTTGCTGGCAGCACCAGGCGAGCCAGGTACTGCGTGCCGCCGTCGGTACCGAAGGCCAGTGCCATCACCGGCACGGCAACCGCGGCTCCCACGGGGATGGCCGCGGTCCGCCAGCCGGAGCCGAGCAGGCCCCGATGCAGGGCGAAGGCCACGATCCCACCGAACAGCGCGCCAAAGATGACCGCCGGAATCTCGCAGCACGTGAGAAGGCCGGCAGCGAAGGTCGCCGCCCCGATCGTGAGCGCCGCGACGTCTCGCCGGGCACGGCCAGTCGGGCCATCGTGCTCGAGGACCAACTCCTCCGATGCTTCGGGCGTCGGTTGAGGGGCCTTGGCGGGTTCGTGGCTCTGCCTCGGGCCGATGGGCAGGCGTGCCACGAGCCGCGCTGGCACTGCGCGCCAGGCGATGACGCCGACCACCAGCAGGGCCAGCGGCGTGAGCTCCGGGAACGTGGCTACGGCGACCAGCGCGGCGGCCGCCGGGACGAGTCCCATGGTCAGGTGCTCGAGCCGACCCTCACCGGCGATGTCGCCGGCCAGCGCGCCGGCAACAGCCGGAGCGAGCGCGATCGCCACGGCAAGGAGCGCCGCCTGGCGAGCCCCGCCATCGGCGCCGAAAAGCGGCCGCGAGGCCACGATGATCGCGAGCAGCGCCAGCCCGACTGCGAGCCCGCGCAGGCGCACAGCCCACGCCTCGGTCGGCTGTGCTCCGGCAAGCGACCAGGCCAAGGGCAGCATTCCCAGAGCCGGAAGGCTCGCAGCGGCCACGGTGGTTCCGGGCGAGCCGACATAGAGGAGCGGCAACGCCATGAGCGGCGTCGCGACCGCCACGCCGGCGACCGTTCCTTCGGCCCGCCGCGCCTCGCCCATCCAGCCGCGGCCGACCGCAGCCGCCGTGGCGAGCCCCAGCCCGATCCCCACGAGGAGGAGGATCCCGCCGCCTTCGAGCCGCCCTGTGAGCTGGAACCGGTTGAGCGACGAGCCGTTCATGACGTAGTACGGCGCCTGCTCCGTGTCGAGCAACGCCGCGAAGATGTAGTCGATCTCACGCTCGGGGACGTCCTCGGTCACGAAGCGCAGGTACTCGCCGGTCTGGCCGATGGCGTCCGCATCGTTGGAGTACGGGGAGTCCGCCTGCGCGGCCATCGACCCGTCGTGGCGCTGGATCTCCACGACGACCCAGCCGGGGCTGAAGCCGTAGTACTCGGCGAGCGAGTCCGGCACGACGTCCACGACCTGGACGAAGCCCTCGAGGTCGCCGTCCCCAGCGGCGCCGAGGCGCACC
The DNA here is from genome assembly GCA_036556985.1 of Candidatus Limnocylindria bacterium. GTDB lineage: Bacteria > Chloroflexota > Limnocylindria > QHBO01 > QHBO01 > JAPSGM01. Next base: position 4,074 of record DATBIK010000117.1, read on the forward strand.
CCCAGGTCCACCTCGCCGAGCAGCCAGGCGGTGAGCCCGGCCAGCGCGGTGACGGTGGCGAGCGCGAGCGCGGCCGCGTCACGCCGACGCATCCCGGATACCGGCATGGCCGGACGGTAGCAGAGGCATCGGCGGCTTCGGTTAGGTGAAAACCCGCAATCCCCCGGATGGAGATGCCGGATGGGCGGGCGCGCGCGCGCCCGCCAGCATCGGCTCCACAAGGAGGGTGAACCGATGCAGACCATCCGCGCGTCCCTCGTCGCGTTCCCGTTCGTGGCCCTGGCCCTGCTGGTGGCGGGGCTGTCCGTGCTCATCGGTCCGGCGCAGTGAGCGACACCGTGCTCCGGGCGCGGGACCTCGCCAAGCGCTACGGACGGCGGACGTGGGCGCTGCAGGGGATCGACCTCGCCATTCCGCAGGGCGGCATCACGGCGCTGGTCGGCCCGAACGCGGCCGGCAAGTCGACGCTCATCAAGACATGGGTCGGATTCGAGCGGCCGACGCGCGGCGGCGTGACCGTGGCCGGCGTGGATCCCTGGCGCGACCGGTCGGAGGCCCTGGCGCACCTCGGCTACGTGCCGCAGTCGCCGTCTCTGTACGACGCGCTGACGGTGGACGACCACCTGGAGCTGGCGATCATGCTGCGGCCATCGTTCGACCGGGCGTATGCGCAGTCCCGGCTTGAGCAGCTCGGCATCCCGCTGGCGCAGTCCGCGCGATCCCTGTCCGGCGGGCAGCAGGCGCAGGTGGCCCTGGCGATGGCGCTCGGCACGCGCGCCGAGATCCTGCTCCTGGACGAACCCCTCGCCTCACTGGATCCCCTGGCGCGGCGCGAGTTCCTCCACGTCCTGACCGATGCCGTCCGCGCGGACGGCGCGACCGCGCTCCTCTCGAGCCACATCGTCACCGACGTCGAGCAGGCCTGCGACCGGCTCGTCGTGCTCGGGGTGGGGCGTGTGCTGCTCCACGCGCGGGTGGCCGAGGCGCTGGCCACCCATGCCATCGGGACCGATGGCGTGGCCGCCGACGATACCGTGGCGTCGTTCGCCGGTCCGGCCGGCGAACGCCTGACGCTGGTGCGGCGGGCCGGTGCTTCGGAGGGAGACGGCCTGCGCCCGGCGTCGCTGGAGGAGGTCGTGCTCGGCTATCTCGCCTCAGGCCGTGGCGGCGCGGTAGCGGCGGAGCTCGCGGCGTGAGCGGACTCGCCCGCTGGGCGCGGCTCTCGTTCCGCCTCCAGCGCTGGGAGGTGCTGGCCTCGGTCGTCGGGGTGGCGATGCTCGCCGGGCTGATGCTGTGGTTCGCCTGGCAGCTGCGCATCCTTGCGGCCGGTGAGCAGGGCTGTGCAGACCCGGCCGCCTACGTACCCGGCTGCGAGGCGTTCGTGCGGCGCTTCCAGGACCTCGCCGGCTGGGCCCAGGGGCTCCTCTACCTGTCATGGGGAGCGCCGTTCGGGATGGGGCTCATCCTCGGCGTGCCGATCGTGGCGCGCGAGCTCGAGGGCCGCACCGCCGGCCTGTCCTGGACGCTGAGCCGGTCGCGGGTGGCGTGGCTCGCCGGCCGGGCCGGCTTCGCCGCCATCGTGCTCGTGGCGCTCCTCGCGGTCGTCGTCCTCGCCAGCGGCGTGCTGGCGGCGGCCATCGTGCCGACCCTGACGCTCGAGCGCGACTTCACCTGGATCGGCCGGCGTGACGGTCTGATCCTCGCCCGCGGAGCGACGGCGCTGGCGATCGGCGTGTTGGTCGGAGCCGTAGTCGGCCGGCAGCTGCCTGGGCTGTTGGCGGCGGCCTTCGCATCGGTCGTCGTCTTCACCGGCGTGAGCTTCGCCATGGACCGATGGAACGAGACGCTCGCCGTTGTCATCGACCCCTACGCGACCTCGGACGGCGTGGTCGGAGGATCTCTGGGCCTCGGTGGCGGCGTCGAGCTGCCCTCGGGCGAGCTCGTGTCGTACGCATGGATTCAATCGGACACCCAGTACTCGGACGAAACGGGTGCCATCTATACGCGCTGGGACGACGCCACCGGCCAACCTGATCCGACCAGCTTCGTTGGCTGGGATCGGGCCCGCATCATCCCCGGCGGGCAGTACCCGGTCGTGCTGGCGCGCGAGGCGGCGGCGACGCTCGTCCTCGGCGTCCTCGTCGTCGGTGGAGCGGCTATCGCCGTCCGCCGCAGGCGGCCGGGCTGATGCGCCGATCGCTGCGCCTGGCGTTCGCGATGCAGCGCCTCGAGCTGCGGATCCTTCTTGGTCTGGCGGTGCTGGTGATCGTGGC